>NZ_JBIURV010000108.1:0-9432 GCF_044741025.1 Streptomyces sp. NPDC088246 | reverse complement strand
CCCTCCTGGCCACCTGGACCGGCGCCTGCTCGATATGCGGCCAACCCGCACCAACCCCCGAACCCCACCACAGGACCTAACAAAGCCCTACTAGTTGCAGCAGGCGCATCCGGACGGGCAGTTGCCGCACGCGTCTGCCTTGGCGTCGGCCGAGGGAACCGCAGCGGCGGCGGAAGGCGCGCAGCATCCCTTGCCCTGCCAGGCGTCGCGGCCTTCCTTGACGTCGATGGCGGCGATGACGAGGGCGGCGACTGGGTCGGCCCAGGACCAGCCGAGGGTGGCATTGAGGATGAGGCCCACCAGTAGCACGGCGGACAGGTACGTGCACAGCAAAGTCTGCTTGGAGTCCGCGACCGCGGAGGCTGAGCCGAGTTCGCGGCCGGCCTTTCGCTGGGCGGCGGACAGGAACGGCATGACCGCCAGGGACAGCGCGGCCAGCACGATGCCGGGAACGGAGCTTTCGGCCTCGCCGGTGCCGGTCAGTGCGCGGACGGCGTCGACGGTGACGTAGACGGCCAGGGCGAAGAAGGAGACGGCGATGATCCGTAGGGTCCGCTGCTCGCGCGCTTCGCGGACGGCGTGGTCGGAGGCGGAGAACTGCCAGGCGACCGCGGCGGCGGAGGAGACCTCGATGATCGAGTCGAGTCCGAAGCCGATCAGGGCGGTGGAGGACGCCAGCTTGCCGGCGGTAATGGCGACGATCGCCTCGATGACGTTGTAGGTGATCGTGGCCGCGACGGCAGGCGTATCCGGCGGGATCGGTACGGAGCATGGTGAGGATCCGCCAGCTCTTGAGGTGGGCAAAGCCGTGTTCGACCGGTACGCGTCCGACGGCGAGGACTCGGTTGGCGGTCTTCTGGCCGGGGGTGAGCTTGTGGGTGCGGCTGGCGTGGAAGCCGGTGACGATCACGGGGTCGAGTACGTCGTTGTCCAAGCCGCGGAAGCCGAGGTCCGCCAGTGCCCCGAGGCCGGCGGCGCGTAGGTGGGCCAGGATGTGGTCGTGGCGGGCGGCGGTGTTGTCATGGGTGCGGCCGGGTCGGGCGGCAGATATCCAGATCAGGCGGCCTCTCTCGTCGGTCAGGGCGAGAAAGTGCAGGCCAGCCTGATCGCCAGAGGAGCGGATCCAGTTCGCACGCGGGAAGCAGGCCACAAGCCGCGACTGAACGAGCGGTGCCCCGACACCGCATCATGGCCAGGAGCCCAGGCGAGGCATCGACGGACCGGTGGCCCCATGGTGTGCCCTGCCGGAACGTGTGGGCCGTGGCAGACGACCTATGAACGATTCGCCCGCTGGGAGGCGGACGGAACCTGGGCTCGTCTGCTCGAACAGATCCAGGTCCGGGACGACTCCGTTGGGGCGGTCGACTGTACGGTGTCGGTCGACTCGACGACCAACCGGGCTCACCAGCAAGCCGCTGGCGCCCGTCAAGAGGGCGACGGCGGCGGGGGCAAAGTCGACCCGACCCCACCGGTCCGCGGCCGGATCGGCCGTAACCGCCGCAGGCCGGACTCTCTGTTCGTCGACTGCGGCTCCGACCACGACATCTACTGCAACCAGCTCCGCGCCCGCGGCATCGTGCCCGCGATCGCCAGACGCGGGCATGGCACAGGACCGCGGGCCTACCGCTGGGCTGTGGAACGGAACGGTCGTATCGCGCCGCAAACGCTTTCGTCGGCCCTTGCTGGCGGGCGAGGAGGCCGACAACACCGCATACCGCAAGGGGCGTGCCCGAGTGGAGCATGCGACCGGCCGGATGAAGGGTTTGAGCGGCGGCTTGCGGAACCCCTCCGTGGTGGGCCACGTCTTCTCTGCTGAAGATCATGGTCGTAGGAGAGGACACAAGGTGAGTGACCGCGAGCGGGGCCAGGACACCGAACCCGCGCCCGCCGGAGACGCTTCCTGGTGGGCAGGGCTCGGGCTGACCGGAGGAGTGGTCCTCACCGTGAGCGGGATAGGGCTGCTGCTGTGGCTGATCCTGCGCGGAGGCACGGCTGACAACGACTGGTCCCGCTACTACGGGGCCGGCAAAATCCTGGCCATCGGATGCGTCATTGCCGGCACGACACTCCTGGCCCGCCGCCGCGGCTAAGCCTCGATCCACCGACGTGCTCGGAAGATGATCTCTTGTTCGTTTTCTGAGCTGGTTTCGGTTGGTGGCCGTGGATGGGCAGGTTGTTTCTGCTGGTCTGCCCAGCTCTTCCACGGTTCGGTTCCGGTCGGGCCCTGGCGGGTCGGGTGGTCAGGGGCGGTCAGGCCTGTGCGGGTGGGCTGTGGACCGTATCGAACAAGTGTGTCCAGGCGTGCTGCCAGGGCCAGTTGTGTGGCAGGTGCAGGATGATGCGCCGTGCGGACCTGGCGACTCGGGCCGGGACCTGGACCAGATGGGCCCGGAGGGTCGCGGTGGTGGCTTTGGCGTGGAACGAGGAGGTCAGCGCGCCTGCGGCCCGCAGCAGGTTGTAGGTCATGGCCCACAGGGTCAGCCAGGCCGCGTTGGCTTGGAAGTGCCCGGAGGGCAGGTGGGCCAGGGCGGAGTTCTTGCTGTCGGCGATGACCTGCTCGATGACCGCGTGGTGGCGGTGTTCCCGCTCGGCCTGGAGTGTCGGGGCGGAGTTGTCGGTGAAGAAGGGGTGGTAGCGCCAGACGGGGAAGAGTTCTCCCTGCTCGCCGACGGTCGCGGGTTTGGCCAGGTCGCGGACTCGGCGCACGATCAGCCGGGCGGTGACCCGCTCGCTCTTTTTGCGGCTCGCGAACGCGGTGTAGTCGGGCATCTCGGCGACTTCGGCGTCCGAGATGAGCTCGCCGGTGGTGGGGTTGGGCACGGCGGTGGGGTAACTGATCTGCTGCCAGGCCCTGTCCGGGATGGCGTGAACGGCACGTTTGATGGAGGGGTTCATGCCGGTGGTGATCGAGAAGTGGGCGCCGTTGCGGCAGCAGGCGGCGATCACCCCGGCGTTGTAGAACTGGGAGTCCGCGCGCAGGACGCGCAGGCCGGTGCAGCCGGCCTCGATGGCGGTGGCCAGGGCCTCGGCAACGAATTTCGGGGCGCCGCGGGAGTCGGCTGCCTTGCCCCGGCGCATCCGGACTCCGGCGATCACCGGCCTTGAGTGCGGGGTGCAGATCGTGGCGAGGAGGGGGTGCAGGGTGCGAATGCCTTTGAACCGGCCGTACTCGGCGCCCTGCTTGGCCCGTCCGTAGACGCGTTTGTGGGTGGAGTCGACATCGATGAACGCCTTCTCGCCGGAGCCGGTCAGCAGCGGGGTGTGCGCGGCCAGTTCGCCGAGGAACTGCCGGTGCACGGCGTGGAGTTGCAGAGCATGGCCGTGGGTGAACGAGCGCAGGAACGTGCCCAGGGTGGACGGGGCGCGAATCCCGTCGAACACGGCCGGCATCGCACCGTGCCGCAGGACTGCCAGGTCATCGATACTGTCCGCACCCGCGACCATGCCCCCCACGATGCTGGTGACCTTTGCATGAGCCGACGCGCCCGCGCTGTTCTTCGCGCCGGTCAGCTTCACCTTCTCGGCGGCCAGGCGCGGCAGACCGCACCGCTCGGCCAGTCGCATGACCGGAATGAGCCCGGCGTGGGCGATCAGATTCAGGTCATCGAACGCAGCGGAGACCGTTGCCGGAGTATGGGAAACTTGCATCTCGGAAGTGCCTTGCTGATCGTGCGTGCTGGAAGCCTGAAGAACTCCCATCATCGCAGGTCACAAGGCACTTCTTCGTTTTCCCGAAAGTTGCCCACAGGCACCAACTCGGTGGATCAAGGCTAAGGTTGTCCCGTCTTAAAGATCGTTTCAGAATGAGAATTTGATCTTGATGTCTCGGCGGGGGCGGCGCCCGGTGGTGTCACGGAACCGGTTGCTCTGCCTGGACGTTTGCTCGACAGGCCTTTGATGGAGGAGAACCTTGTTGAGTTTGAGCTTCCCGCCGGTACGGGCGCTGGGACGCGGGGCGGGCTGGTACCGCGGGGACTGCCATGTCCACTCCGTCCACTCGGACGGAGAACTCGCTCCCGAAGAGTTGGCACTGCGGGCACGGGTTGCTGGGCTCGACTTCATCGCGACGACAGAGCACAACTCTGCCGCGGCACCCGATGTATGGGCGCATCTGGCTGCCGATGACTTCTTGATAGTGCTGGGTGAGGAAGTGACTACGAAGACCGGGCACTGGCTTGCGCTCGGCACCAGCCCCGGTCAGGTCGTCGACTGGAACCACCAGGTCAGGGACGGACTGATCGATCGGTGTCTGGATCAGGTCCATCAAGTGGGAGGCCTGTGCGTGGCCGCGCACCCCCACGCGCCCTATCTGTCGGGCGACTTCATGTTCCCCTTCCGGGGCTTCGACGTGGTGGAGGTGTGGAACGGGCTGTGGACTTCGGACCGGCCCTGGAATGCCGACAACGAGGCTGCCCTGGCCGAGTGGGGACGGAGCCTCGCAGCCGATATCCAGACGGGCTCTTGGCGGCCGGCGATGGGCAACAGCGACACACACCTGGAGGGGCAGATCGGCATCCCGCACACCGTGGTCTTCTGCGAGGAGCTGAGTACCCAGGCGATCCTCGCTGGGATCCGCTCAGGCCGCAGCTGGATCGCCGAGTCGGCGGAGGTGGAAGTGTCGTTCACCGCCAGCGTTGATGGTCGCATCGCCGGGGTGGGCGAACAGCTCGCAACTCATGGTGGGCGGGTCGAAGTACAGGCAGCAGTACTTGGTGTGCCGGCGGCGACCGTCAGCTTCCACACCGATAGAGGGAAGGTCCACCGCGTGTCGCTTCCCGGCGACGGAGCAGGTGCGGTGCAGTGGCACACGACGGCGGAGGACTCGGCGTTCGTCCGCATCGAGGTCCGCCATCCCAACGGGCACGTCGCCGCACTCACCAACCCGATCGCCCTGACCTGACTGATCGCCTCAACATGATGTGCGCAGGCGGCGTAGGCAGATGAGGCTGCAGGCCAGTTCGAGCAGGCCCAGATGGAGGTCGGCGCGCCGTTCGTAGCGGATGCGCAGTCGTTTGAACTGGTGCAGCCACGCGAAGGCGCGCTCGACCACCCAACGGACCTTGCCCAGTCCAGAGCCGTGGGCGACACCGCGTCGGGCGATCATCGGCTTGATTCCGCGCTTCCACAGCAGGCGGCGGTACTTGTCGAAGTCGTAACCCCGGTCGGCGTACAGGCGCCGAGGCTTGCGACGCGGGCGTCCCCGCAGGCCACGGATCGGCGGGACGGAGTCCAGCAGCGGCAGGAGCTGGGTGACGTCGTGGCGGTTCCCGCCGGTGAGGGTGACGGCCAGCGGAGTACCGTGACGGTCGACGATCACATGATGCTTGGAGCCGGGGCGGGCGCGGTCGACGGGCGAGGGGCCGACGTGATCCCCCCTTTAAGGGCCCGGACATGTGACCCGTCGACAGCGCAGTCGTCCATGTCCAACAGCTCCGCACGCCGAAGCTCGGCCAGCAGGGCAGCGTGCAGGCGGGGCCACACTCCGGCTTCGGTCCAGTCCCGCAGCCGGCGCCACGCCGTCACCCCGGAGCAGCCCACAGTCTCGGCCGGAACGTCCCGCCAGGCCACGCCGGTCCGCAGCACGTACACGATGCCCGCGAGCGCCGCCCGGTCCGGAACGCGCAAACGTCCGGGGTAGCGACGACGACGCTCGGGAACAGGCGGCAGCAGCGGAGCCACGCGCTCCCACAAGCCGTCCGGAACAAGATCAGCACGCACCCGCACAGCCTGCCGACCAAGATCGCCAGGCGCAAGGTCGTGGGCTCAGCTCATTTTGAAACGATCAGTTAGCGGAGCGAATGCGCTGGACCCTCGACCCGGTGCCCCGCCGCGTGGTGTTCTATCTTCGGCGTTTCCGATATGGGGTGGGCAGTGGTCGGTAAAAACTTCGAGATCCGCAGCACCAGGGGGGACGAGCTGTCGCACGTGTCCTTCCCGGGCAGCGGAGGACACACGCGGACGGCGCACTGCGGGGCTGCGATTACGTGGGATGCCCGCGCCACCGGAAAGCCGCTGTGTCCTGAGTGCGCTGTGGCTCGGGATGAGGTGCTGCGCATGCCGTGGTGGCGGCGGGTGGAGTGGCGAAAGGTGTTGGGGCTCGGCACACCCGACCCGGGGGACAGCCGCGTCAAGCACTTCTCTATGACTTGGTTCGCGAACCTGGTCTTCTTGGTAGGCATGCCGCTGATCGTCGTCTTGACCTTGCTCGGCATCCTGGTGCTCATTGACTTGTTGGTGTTCGGATTCCAGATCACGCCGCAGGTGCTGTGGAAGTACTGGCTCAGCGACTGACAGCTGTCTGATAGTCCTAACTCCTGCCACCAGAAGTCCTCTCATAGCGGTTCTCAACTACCGCCCCCCGCCGACGGGCCCGGCGCACACCTCGGCATGATCACTTGGCGATGCTTGCCACCCGGTGTCGGCGTACTCGTGAGAGTGCTCCACCAGGTACGGAGATCTGTGCACCAGTCTTGCCTACCTGGTCCAGCCCAAAGCCGTTCGAGGCCGAGTACGCTCCCTTGGCGTGGAGGGGTGTCATGGAATCGCTCGGGACGTTGTTCATGGCCGCAGCCTGGGGTGTTCCGCTGGTGAGCTTGCTGGGCGGGGTGATAGCCATTGCTGCCGTCACACGTTGGCGCCGCCGGACGATCAGCGCTCTGGAGAGGGCCGATGAAGAGCACGGCGTCTGATCGGTTGGAGGCTGCGGGGCCAGGGTGGCCGATGACGAGGGCGTCCGAGACGCCCAGTTCGGCATCTTGGCAGGTCAAGGCCGGTCCGGTGGCGGGATCTTCAGGCTGCGTCGTCTCGCTCTCGTTCGATCGCGGCAAGTCGGCTCTTGAGGCGGTAGCTTGGGCCGTTGATTGAGATGACTCCGCAGTGGTGGAGGAGCCGGTCGAGGATGGCCGTGGCCAAGACCTCGTCGCCGAACACCTGTCCCCATTCGCTGAAGGTCTTGTTCGAGGTCAGGATGATCGAGCCCTTTTCGTAGCGCTTAGAGATCACCTGGAAGACCAAGTTCGCCTCGGCGCGAGCGAGGGGCTGGTAGCCGACCTCGTCCAGAACAAGGACGGCTGGCCGCAGGTAGCTGCCGAGTTTGCTGGTCAGGCGCCCTGCGGATTCGGCGGCGGTGAAGTTCCCCCTCTGAAGTGGACAGCCTGATACTGGGACGGATCGGTCCCGGAGGAAGCAGTCCAGGTTGAGTGGCAAGAGCAACATGAGCAAGCGGTACACGTCGGAGTTCAAGCGGGACGCGGTGGCACTGGTCCGGTCGTCAGGGCGGAATGTCACCGAGGTTGCCCGGGAACTCGGTGTGAGTCCGGAGGGGCTTCGCGGCTGGGTGAAGCAGGCGAAGGCCGACCGTGGCGAGGGGGCGCCCGGCGCGCTGACCACGGCGGAGAAGGAAGAGCTCCAGCGGCTGCGCAGGGAGAACCGGGAACAGCAGCAGACGATCGAGATCTTGAAAAAAGCAGCGACCTTCTTCGCGAAGGAGACGATGAAGTAGGCACGCTGTGCCGTTTCATCGACGCGGAGAAGGCCGCCGAGGCCAACCCCGACGGCTACAGCGTGGCTTTGCTGTGCCGCGTCACGGGGATCAACCGCTCCACCTACTACTCCTGGCTGGAGGCCCGGCCGGCAGCGGCGGAACGGCAGTGTGCCGAGGACGAGTTGACCGAGGAGATCCGCGAGATCCACGCCTCCTCACGGGGTGCCTACGGCGCACCGCGCGTGCACGCCGCGCTGCGGCGCAAGGGCCATGCGATCAACCGGAAGAAGGTCGAGCGGATCATGCGCGAGCGCGACATCCGCGGCGTCACCCGCCGCAGACGCCGCCACCTGACGCAGCAGGACACCAAGGCCGCACCGGCTCCGGACCTGGTCGGCCGCGACTTCACCGCTACCCGGTCCGGCACGAAGCTCGTCGGCGACATCACCTATCTGCCGACGATCGAGGGCTGGTGGTATCTCGCGACCGTCATGGACCTGGCGACGCGCGAGGTGATCGGGTACGCGATGGCCGAACACCACCGTGCCGAGCTGGTCACCGACGCGCTGCGGATGGCCGCCGGCCGCGGCGGCCTTCAGGGCGGCTGCATCATGCACACCGACCGCGGAAGCGAGTACACGAGTGGCGAATTCCGCACTGCAATACGGGAGTTGAACCTGAGACAGAGCATGGAACGAACCGGCATATGCTACGATAACGCCGCAGCCGAGAGCTTCTTCGGACTGCTGAAAGCGGAGATCGGCACCGCCGTCTGGGAGAGCCGTGAGGCGGCCCGCGCCGACGTCTTCCGCTTCATCGAGGTCGAGTACAACCGCACCAGGCTCCGCAAGCACCCCGAGTTCGGGTACCTCACCCCGTTCGAAACCCGAGCCAGGCTGCAGCACGACTTCACCCCCGCAGCGTAAACAACCGCTGTCCAAGATCAAGGGGGAACTTCAGAAGTGGCCTGTCCCTCTCAGAGGCCATCGCGAAGATCCCGGCTGCGGACGAGAACCGGACCGGCTACAAGCGCGACTCCTTCCGCCACTGGATCGACGAGGACGGCGACGGCTGCAACACCCGCCAAGAGGTCTTGCTCGCCGAAGCGACGAAGAAGCCAGAGCAGGGCACCCGATGTGCGCTGACCGGCGGCGAGTGGCTGTCGTACTACGACGAAGTCACGGTCACCGACGCGAAAGGGCTCGACATTGACCACGTCGTGCCGCTCGCCGAGGCGTGGGACAGCGGCGCCTCGGCCTGGGACGCGGACCGGCGCATGCGGTACGCGAACGACCTTGGGTCCGAGCGGTCGCTCGTTGCAGTCACGGCCAAGACGAACAGGTCCAAAGCCGACAAGGACCCGGCCGACTGGATGCCGCGGGCCGAGTCCGCGAAGTGCACCTACCTGGCTGACTGGACCGCCACAAAGCTCAGGTGGAAGCTGACCGCGGACGACAAGGAACGGTCGGCACTGGAGGAGCTCGCCAAGGGCTGCACGGCCGCGGTCGTGAAGTACGAAGTCGCTCCGTAACCACACCCTCTGTCAGCTCGACCGGGCCGGCGACGGGGGTCGGTTGTGAATAGCGTGCTGCCGCAGTCGCGGCCCGCCCTCGTGTCATGCAGGGCGGCCGTCGGGGTGGCGGTTGATCCATGCCAGGCCCTCGATGTCGAGGCGGTGGCGGGCTCGTGTGACAGCTACATAGGCAAGCCGGGCTTCACTTTCGTCGATGGGCCCAGGAATGGGCTGGCCCTTGTCATCGTGCTCTTCGCTGTCCGGGGGCGGGGTGAAGTCGTCAGCGATGCGCACGCGCGGCCATTCGCGCCCTTTGGCTTTGTGCGCAGTGGAGACGGTCACCTTGAACCGCCCCGGGTTTGATGGAGATCATCAAGACCCGGAAGGATGCCGATCATGGCTGCTCCCCGTAAGTACCCCGACGAACTGCGTGAAC
>NZ_JBIURV010000107.1:0-9722 GCF_044741025.1 Streptomyces sp. NPDC088246 | reverse complement strand
CAAGACCATCCGCGAGAGAACACTCACCCACCACCACCCGCACACCCGCATCCGCAACCATGAACTCCAACCGATCAGCGGGATACTCCGGATCCAACGGCACATACGCACCACCCGACAGCCACACCCCAAGCATCGCCACCACCATGTCCACACCACGCGGCAGACACAGACCCACCACCGACTCAGCCCCCACACCCACACCCCGCAAGTAATGCGCCAGACGACTCGCCCGACCCATCAACCCCCCATACGTCAACACCTCCCCACCCGACACCACAGCCACCGCATCCGGAGCCACCACAACCCGCCCCGCAATCAACTCATGCACACCACCCACCAACGGCAACTCCACCGAAGACGAATTCCACCCCTCCACCACCAACTCACGCTCACCGGTCCCGAGAGTCGGCAGATCGCCCACCCGCTGCCTGGCATCCGCGGCGACGGCTTCGAGTAACGCGACCAGATGCCCGGCCATCCGCTCCACGGTCGCGGCGTCGAACAGCGCGGTGCTGTACTCGATCGCTCCAGCCAGGGCGCCGTCGTGGTCCGCCAGCATGACGGCCAGGTCGAAGTTGACCGAGGTCGTCGCCAGCACGTCGAGCGGCGGCGCATCGGCTCCTTCGTGCTCGCCGGGCCGGGCCTGGGCGTCGTTCTGAGGTGTGTGCCCCTCGGGGGTGTAGTTGAAGAACACTTGGAAGAGGGGGGTGCGGGACCGGTCCCGCTCCGTGACGAGTTCGTCCACCAGCTGCTCGAACGGCAGGTCCTGGTGGGCGTACGCGGCCAGAGCCACCTTCCGTACGCGGCCGAGCAGCTCGGTGAAGGTCGGGTCACCGGACAGGTCCGTACGCATCACCAGGGTGTTGACGAAGAACCCGATGAGGTCCTCGGTCTCGGCACGGTTCCGGTTGGCGACCGGGGTGCCGACCACCACGTCGTCCGACCCCGCGTACCAGCCGAGCAGCACGTTGAACGCGGCCAGCAGCGTCATGGACATCGTCACGCCGTTCTTGCGGGACAGGGCCCGCAGGGCGTCGGCGGTCCGTGCGGGAACGAGGAAGTCGGTGGCCGCCCCGTCGGTGGACCGTACGGGCGGGCGCATCCTGTCCGTCGGCAGTTCCAGCGCCGGCAGGCCGGCCAGCTGGTCGCGCCAGTACGTCGCATGGGCGTCCAGTACGTCGCCGTCCAGCCACTGCCGCTGCCATACGGCGAAGTCGGCGTACTGCACGGCCAGCGGCGGCAGCGGGTCCGGCGCTCCGGCCCGGAACGCCTCGTAGAGGGCCGAGAGCTCCTCGCGGAGTATGCGTACCGACCACTCGTCGAAGGCCACGTGGTGGACCGCCAGGGCCAGTACGTGCTCGTCGGCGGATATGCGGATCAGGGTGGCTCGGACCAGCGGTCCGCAGGCCAGGTCGAACGGTGCCATCACCTCCGCGGCCACCAGTTTCCGCGCGGCCGCCGTCGGGTCGTCGTGACCCGAGACGTCTGTCAGCGGCAGCACGAAGGGGGTCGGCTCGTCGATCACCTGGTGTGCGACGCCGTCCTCGCCCAGGACCAGCCTGGTCCGTAGCACCTCGTGCCGCACGACCACCGCTCCCAGCGTCGCGGTCAGCGCCGCGACGTCCAGCTCTCCGGGCCATCGCACGAGTACGGGCACGTTGTACTCCGTTGATCCCGGGTCCAGTTGGTCCAGGAACCACAGGCGCTGCTGCGCGAAGGACAAGGGGAGTGCCTGGTCGCGGTCGGCCGTGGTGATGGGCGGTACGGCTACCCCGAGGGCGGAGGCGGCGACGACGTCGGAGAGTTCACGGACCGTCGGGTGGTCGAACAGCGCGGAGAGGGGGACCTCGGTCGCGAAGACGGTCCGTATGCGGGAGACGACCTGTGTGGCGACCAGTGAGTGTCCGCCGAGTTCGAAGAAGTTGTCGTGGACCCCGACCCGGTCGACACCCAGCACCTGCGCCCACACACCCGCCAGCAACTCCTCCGTCGCGTTCGCCGGCGCCACAAACCCCTCCAACTCCGGCCGCACACCCTCCGGAACCGGCAACGCACCCCGATCCACCTTCCCATTCGGAGTCAACGGCAGACCCGCCACCTCCACGAACACCGAAGGAACCATGAACTCCGGCAAACTCCGCCCCACAAACTCCCGCAACACCCGCACCGACGGAACACCCACACCCCCATCCACCGGCACCACCCACGCCACCAACCGAGAATCCCCACCACCCCCCACCACACCCACCACCACCGCACGCACACCCGGATGAGAAACCAACACCGCCTCAACCTCACCCGGCTCAATCCGAAAACCACGCACCTTCACCTGCTCATCCCCACGACCCAAAAACTCCAGCCGCCCATCAGACAGCCACCGCACCCGATCCCCCGACCGATACATCCGCGAACCATCCCCCACAAACGGATCAGCCACAAACCGCTCCGCCGTCAAACCAGAACGCCCCCCATACCCCCGCGCAACCTGCGGCCCCCCAATAAACAACTCACCCACCACACCCACCGGAACAGGCTCCAAACGCCCGTCCAACACATACAACCGCGTATTCGGCAACGGCCCACCCACCGGCACCGCACCCCCAGCCCCGACCTCACCCTCACCCTCACCCTCACCCAACACAGCAAACGTCGAATCCACCGACGCCTCCGTCACCCCATACGCCGACAACAACCGCACACCCCCACCCAACACACCCCGAGCCCGCACCACCGAACCCCACCGCCACACATCCGTCGTCACCACCACCAACCGCAAACCACCCAACCCCAACCCAGAAACCGACCACCCACCACCCTCAACAAACCCAACCAACTCATCCACATACCGAGGCGCACACTCCAACGCACTCACCCCAGCACCCGCCAACACCCCCACCCACTCACCCACATCCACCTGCAACCCCACACGCCCCAACACCAACACCCCACCCGAACACAAAGCCCGCACCACATCACCCGTAAACACATCAAAACTCGCACTCGCCACCGACAACCACCTCAACCCCACACCCACCCCAAAATGAGCCGACTCCCAACCCGCAAACAACGCCACCAACGACCCATGAGAAACCAACGTCCCCTTAGGACGCCCCGTCGAACCCGACGTATAAACCACACCCGCCAACTGCCCCCCAAACACCACCCCACCCGGAGCCAAAGACGAAAGCCCCCCCAACACACCCACCACACCCGGATCATCCAGCCACACCACATGCTCGACCGGCAGCCCCTCAGCCACCGACCCCACCCCCACCAACACCTCCACACCAGAATCCCCGAGCATGAATTCCAGGCGCTCCACCGGATACTCCGGGTCCAGCGGCAGATACGCACCACCCGCCTGCCACACCGCCAACACCGCAACCACCAAATCCACCCCACGCGGCAGACACAGACCCACCACCGACTCAGCCCCCACACCCACACCCCGCAAGTAATGCGCCAGACGATTCGCCCGACCCATCAACCCCCCATACGTCAACAACTCATCACCCCACACCAAAGCCACAGAATCCGGAGCCACCACAGCCCGCCCCGCAATCAACTCATGCACACCACCCACCAACGGCAACTCCACCGAAGACGAATTCCACCCCTCCACCACCAACTCACGCTCATCAGCGGACAGCACCGACAGCTCGCCGACCCGCACACCCTCATCGGTGACGATCGACTCCAGTACGCGGGCCATGTGGCCGGCCATCCGGTCGATCGCGGCAGCGTCGACCTGGGCACGGTCGTAGGACAGCTTGATCAGCAGTTCCCGGCCGGAGCTCGCGGTCACGCTCAGCGGATAGTTGGCCTGCTCCCGGCCGTAGTTCATCCCCGCGCGCAGTCCGCTCGCCTCCGCGTTCCGCTCCTCCTCGTCCAGGTCCTGGACCGGGAAGTTCTCGAAGACGAAGAGACTGTTGAACAGCGGCTTGCCGGGCGGCAGGTCGCTGCTGGCCGCGATCGTCACCAGCGGAGTGTGCTCGTACCGGCGGGCCTTGACCTGCTCGCCCTGCAGGCGCGTCAGCCAGGTCGTCAGCGGCTCGTCACGGTCGACGCGGATCCTGACGGGTGTGGTGTTGAGCAGCATTCCGACCATCGACTCCATGCCGTCGAGCTGGCCGTCGCGGCCCGACGTGGTGACGCCGAACATCACGTCGTCGCTGCCGGAGTACAGGGACATGACGATGGCCCAAGCGGCCTGAACCACCGTGTTCGGCGTCAGGCGGTGGCGGCGTGCGAACTCGGTGAGCCCGGCGCCGGCCACCTCTGCGGACAGCGGCACCCGGGCCTCGCCCGGCCCCTGGTCGCCGGTGGCGCGCTCGATGCCCAGGAAGGTCGCCTCGGTGATACCGGCGAGGCGCTCGCGCCAGTACCCGCGGGCAGCGTCGAGGTCCTGGCCGGACACCCATCCCACAAAGTCCCGGAAGGGCCTGCGTGCCGGAAGTCGCGGCTCCCTTCCCTCCCGGTACGCCTGGTAGGCGTCCATCAGCTCGGTCATCACGATCGGGGCGCTCCAGCCGTCGAGGAGCATGTGGTGGTAGCTCCACACCAGCTGGTGGCGGTCCTCGGCCAGGGCGATCACCGCGATCCGTACCAGGGTCGGGGCGGTGAAGTCGGCGCCGCGCTCCCAGTCGGAGGCGAGGTAGGCGTCGACCGCCTCCTGCCGGCCCGCCTCGTCCAGGTGCGCTACGTCGATGACCTGGAGCGGCAGCGGAACCGTTCGGGACACCACGGCCAGCGGAGTGGCGACGCCTTCCCGTACGGCGGTGGTACGCAGCACCTCGTGGCGGGAGAACATGAGCTCCCAGGCCCGGCGCAGGGCGTCCGGGTCGAGCTCGCCCTCCAGCAGCATCCCGTCCTGTACCCAGTACATCCCGGGCTCGTCGGCCAGCTCGGTGTGGAAGAGCATTCCCTGCTGGAGGGCGGTCAGCGGGTAGATGTTCTCGATCGCCCGACCCCGTCGGCCTGCCGCCGCGTCGTATGCCGTCATCACGCACCTCCGGAATCGGCGATCTCACCGGTGTGATCGGGTGAGTCGAAGCGCTGTTGTATGAGGTCGAGCAGGTCCTGGTCCACGTCGGCCAGGGGAAAGTCGGACGGCGTGTATCCGCCCGCTTCGGGGCGGCAGCAGTACTCGATGAGGTCCTGGAGGACCGTGATGTAGCGCTGCGCGAGGCGGTGCACCGTCGCTCTGTCGTGCACCTGATCGCTGTACATCCAGACCAGCTCCAGGCGGCCCAGCGCGATCTGGCTGTTGATCTCGATGAGGTAGGTGCGGAGCCCCTGTGCCGACTGCGACTCGCCGAGCGCCCGGCCGGTCGGGGTGAAGCGTCCGCCGGAGCCGCTGGCCGGGCCGACCGCCTGGGTCGTCTGGCCGAGGTAGTTGAAGGCCAGTTCGGCGCCCGCCCCCGGTGTCCGGTCGGCCAGGTGGCGGAGGATCCCGTAGCCCTGGCCCTTGCGCGGGATCTCCCGCAGGTACTCCTTCGTACGGCGCAGTGCCTCGCCCGGGTCGCCGCCGGAAGCCCCGCCGAGCACCACCGGGTACATGCTGGTGAACCAGCCGACCGTCCGTGACACGTCGATGTCCGTGCCGACGTCCTCGCGACCGTGTCCCTCAAGGTCCACGACCACCGACGGGGCCTGGCACCATTCCGTGAACACGGTGCCCAGCACGCTCAGGAGCACGTCGTTGATCTGCGTCCGGAACGCTCCGGGCACCTCGCGCAGCAGTCGCTCGGTCTGCTCTGGGTCGAGCGTGACCGACAGCTCCTGGACGGACGCGATGGTGTTCGGGCCGTCGTGGTCGCGGGGCACCGAGCCGCCCGCGGTCTCTACGGACCGCCAGTAGTCGGCTTCCGCTGCGAGTGCGGGGGATGCCGCCAGTTCCGTGAGCCGCTGTGTCCACCGCGCGTACGAGGTCGTCTTCGCCGGCAGCTTCACCGGAAGGCCGCGCTCGATCTGGCCGTAGGCGACCGTCAGGTCCTCCAGGATCACGGCCCAGGACACCGCGTCCACCACCAGGTGATGCGCCACGACGAACAGCAGCTGTCCGAGGTCACCGCGGTCGAACACCACGATGCGCAGAAGCGGCCCGTCCGCCAGGTCGAGGCCGGCCTGCACCTCGTTGCCCCGGGCGTTCAGGAACGCCCACTCCTCGTCGTCGTCCAGGCCCATGCTCCGGATGACCTGCACGCAGTCGGCCGGAACCCCGTCGGCCGGCTCGGGGGCCGACACTCGGCCGACCCACGCGTCGCCCTCCCGGACGAACCTCGACCTCAGTGCGTCGTGCTGTTCGAGCACCGCCGCGGCGGCGCGGCGCATCGGCTCGGGTTCCACCCGCTGGGTGACGTCGAGGAGCATCGACTGGTTGAAGTGCCCCGGCTCGTTCAGGTCCTGCTCGAAGAACCAGCGCTGGATCGGGGACAGCGGGAAGTCGCCGACGACCAGGCCTTGTTCGGCCTCGATCGCGCTCTGCGCCTCGGCCACTGAGGCGAGGCCCGCCACCGACTGGTGGTCGAACAGCTGGGCCACGGTGACGTGGATGCCGAATTCCCGGGCGCGGGCCACCACCTGGATGCTGATGATGGAGTCGCCGCCGAGCTCGAAGAAGTTGTCGTGGACCCCGACCCGGTCGACACCCAGCACCTGCGCCCACACACCCGCCAGCAACTCCTCCGTCGCGTTCGCCGGCGCCACAAACCCCTCCAACTCCGGCCGCACACCCTCCGGAACCGGCAACGCACCCCGATCCACCTTCCCATTCGGAGTCAACGGCAGACCCGCCACCTCCACGAACACCGAAGGAACCATGAACTCCGGCAAACTCCGCCCCACAAACTCCCGCAACACCCGCACCGACGGAACACCCACACCCCCATCCACCGGCACCACCCACGCCACCAACCGAGAATCCCCACCACCCCCCACCACACCCACCACCACCGCACGCACACCCGGATGAGAAACCAACACCGCCTCAACCTCACCCGGCTCAATCCGAAAACCACGCACCTTCACCTGCTCATCCCCACGACCCAAAAACTCCAGCCGCCCATCAGACAGCCACCGCACCCGATCCCCCGACCGATACATCCGCGAACCATCCCCCACAAACGGATCAGCCACAAACCGCTCCGCCGTCAAACCAGAACGCCCCCCATACCCCCGCGCAACCTGCGGCCCCCCAATAAACAACTCACCCACCACACCCACCGGAACAGGCTCCAAACGCCCGTCCAACACATACAACCGCGTATTCGGCAACGGCCCACCCACCGGCACCGCACCCCCAGCCCCGACCTCACCCTCACCCTCACCCTCACCCAACACAGCAAACGTCGAATCCACCGACGCCTCCGTCACCCCATACGCCGACAACAACCGCACACCCCCACCCAACACACCCCGAGCCCGCACCACCGAACCCCACCGCCACACATCCGTCGTCACCACCACCAACCGCAAACCACCCAACCCCAACCCAGAAACCGACCACCCACCACCCTCAACAAACCCAACCAACTCATCCACATACCGAGGCGCACACTCCAACGCACTCACCCCAGCACCCGCCAACACCCCCACCCACTCACCCACATCCACCTGCAACCCCACACGCCCCAACACCAACACCCCACCCGAACACAAAGCCCGCACCACATCACCCGTAAACACATCAAAACTCGCACTCGCCACCGACAACCACCTCAACCCCACACCCACCCCAAAATGAGCCGACTCCCAACCCGCAAACAACGCCACCAACGACCCATGAGAAACAAACGTCCCCTTAGGACGCCCCGTCGAACCCGACGTATAAACCACACCCGCCAACTGCCCCCCAAACACCACCCCACCCGGAGCCAAAGACGAAAGACCCCCCAACACACCCACCACACCCACCACACCCGGATCATCCAGCCACACCACATGCTCGACCGGCAGCCCCTCAGCCACCGACCCCACCCCCACCAACACCTCCACACCAGAATCCCCGAGCATGAATTCCAGGCGCTCCACCGGATACTCCGGGTCCAGCGGCAGATACGCACCACCCGCCTGCCACACCGCCAACACCGCAACCACCAAATCCACCCCACGCGGCAGACACAGACCCACCACCGACTCAGCCCCCACACCCACACCCCGCAAGTAATGCGCCAGACGATTCGCCCGACCCATCAACCCCCCATACGTCAACAACTCATCACCCCACACCAAAGCCACAGAATCCGGAGCCACCACAGCCCGCCCCGCAATCAACTCATGCACACCACCCACCAACGGCAACTCCACCGAAGACGAATTCCACCCCTCCACCACCAACTCATGCTCATCAGCGGACAGCACCGACAAGTCATGTACTCGGACGGTCGCATCGCGTGCAACGCCGTCCAGTACGGCGACCAGGTGGCGGGCCATCGCCTCCACCGTCGCCCGATCGAACAGTGCGGTGCTGTACTCAAGCTCTCCCGACAGGCCGCCCTCGCCCGTGTCACCGAACCGCAGGGTCAGGTCGAAGAGGGCGAGCCGGGTCCCAGCCTCTGTCCCCTTGATCCGGATGTCCTCCCGCGGCCGGCTCCCGCCCTCGGCCGGCTCCAGCAGGTTCGCGCCGTCGCGCGACTCCTCCGTCGCGTAGGTGAAGAACACCTGGAAGAGTGGGCTGAGGTTCCGGTCCCGCTCGGTGACGAGGTCGTCCACCAGCTGCTCGAACGGCAGGTCCTGGTGGGCGTAGGCGCCCAGGGCGGTGTTCCGCACCCGGTTGAGGAGTTCACCGAAGGTCGGATCGCCGGACAGGTCGGTGCGTAGAACGAGCGTGTTGACGAAGAGCCCGATCAGGTCCTCGGTCTCGGCACGGTTCCGGTTGGCGACCGGGGTGCCCACGACCACGTCCTCCGAGCCCGCGTAGCGGCTCAGCAGCACGTCGAAGGCGGCGAGGAGCGTCATGAACATCGTCGCGCCGCCCTCGCGGGACACCGCGCGCAGTGCATCCGCTGTCTCCGCCGACACGGTGAAGCGCGTTGCCGCACCTTCGGACGAGCGCACCGGCGGACGGGGCCGGTCGGTCGGCAGCTCCAGTTGCGCAGGTTCCGACAACTGGACGCGCCAGTAGTTGAGTTGACGTTCCAGCTCCTCGCCGGCCAGGCACGTCCGCTGCCATGCGGCAAAGTCCGCGTACTGCACGGGCAGCGGCGGCAGCGGGTCGGGGCGGCCCGAACGGAACGCCTCGTAGATGGCGCCGAGTTCACGTCGCAGGATGCGTCCCGACCACTCGTCGAACACGACGTGCTGCATCGACAGCGCCAGTACGTGTTCCTCATCGGCCAGCCGTATCAGGCCGGCCCGGATCAGGGGCCCGTTCGCGAGATCGAAGGGCGCCATGGCATCGGTAACGACCAGCCGTTCCGTCGCCATCAGCGGATCGCTGCTGCCGGATACGTCGACCACGGGCAGCGGGAGGGCGGCCGGCGGGTCGATGACCTGGTGCGCCACGCCGTTCGCGTCGGCCACCAGGCGGGTGCGCAGCACCTCGTGCCGCACGACCATCGCGTCCAACGCCGCGGTCAGTGCGGTCACGTCGAGCGGACCGTCGAGACGGATCGGCATCGGAAGGTTGTACTCGGTCGATTCGGGTTCGAGCTGGTCCAGGAACCACAGACGCTGCTGCGCGAACGACAACGGCAACGGCCGATCCCGGTCGGCCCGTG
>NZ_JBIURV010000106.1:0-10966 GCF_044741025.1 Streptomyces sp. NPDC088246 | reverse complement strand
CGGGAACGTCCCGCTTCGCGGGACGTTCCCGAAAACCAGGACCAACCCCTACGAACCAGCCCCGCCAGGCTTGACGAAACAGATAGGGGCACCCCGCCCTCACGATCCATCCCCGCGCGGGTGATCTGATCATGTTCAGTTCCTCCATGCTGCACGCCGTCTCGCCCAGCCCGTCCGAGCCACGTGTCGGAATGGCGGCATTCATCGGCAGCAGAGGGGCTAACTACCCTCTAATCTATTGGAGTTGAAAAGCGAACCGAACAAGGACGAAATGTCATGATGCCACAGGAACGTCAAGAGCAGGAGATCCCCCGCGTCTCGATGACTGACGAGGAGATCGAAGCGGCGAACCTGAAGAAGCCCCCCCTACTCAACAGCAACATCAAGCTGATGGAGTACACGCCGGAATGGGCCGCCGCGTTCGCGGAGGAAGCCCGCCGGATGAGCGACGAGCTGGGCGCGCTGCCACACCGGATCGAACACACCGGATCCACCTCGGTACCCGGGTTGCCCGCCAAACCGGTCATCGACATCCTGCTGATCGTTCCCGACTCCGCCGACGAATCCGCCTACGTGCCCAGCCTGGCTCCCCTCGGTTACGCGCTCGCGGTCCGGGAGCCCGATTGGTATGAGCACCGCGTCCTGCGCAAGTCCGACCTCGCGCCCAGTGCCGAATCAGTCAACCTGCACGTGCTCTCCACCGGCTGCCCCGAGATTCAGCGCATGATCCTTTTCCGCGACTGGCTGCGCGCCCACACGAACGATCGCGACCTCTACGCCCGAACCAAAAGGGACCTCGCACAGCGGACATGGACGTACATGCAGCACTACGCCGACGCGAAGAGCGAAGTCATCGCGGACATCCTCGAACGTGCCATGAGAGCTGAACCTCCCAGCGCCCATGGCAGCTCGTGAAAGGTGATCTCAGCCTGCTGCGGGAGCGGAATTTCCTCCTGTTCTCCCTCGCCCGCACATCGTCCCTGACGGGCAACGTCATCGCACCGCTGGGCCTCGCCTTCGCCGTGCTGGCCTTGCCTGACGGCTCCCCGTCCCAACTCGGACTACTGCTGGGGACCCGCACAGTCGCTCAGCTCGGCCTGATTCTGCTGGGCGGAGTCCTCGCGGACCGGTTCCCCCGCCAGCGTCTGATCATCGCGGGGGAGACCGCCGCCGGATGCTCCCAAGCGCTCACCGCCGCCCTGTTTCTGCACGGCAGCGTGCCGATGAACCTTCTGATCGTCCTCGCCGCCGTCAACGGCGCGTCCTCCGCTGTCAGCCAACCAGCCGCCACCGCGCTCGTACCCCAGCTCGTCGACGCCGAACGCATTCAGCCTGCGAATGCGTTGCTGCGCCTAGCGGCCAACTTCTCGCGTATCGGAGGCGTGTTCGCCGGCGGAGTGCTCGTCGCGGCCGTCGCGCCTGGCTGGGCCTTGGCTGCCGACGCCGCCACCTACTTCCTGTCCGCCGTGCTGCTGATGTTCAGCCGCCCTCGTACGGCATCGCGGGCACTCACCGCGACAGAGGCGCCGACCAGTCTCCTCAGCGAACTGCGCAGCGGCTGGACAGAGTTCTCCTCCCTACGCTGGATGTGGCCGGTCGTAGGCCAGTTCGCCATCGTCAACGCCTCCTTCGGAGGAGCCATCATGGTGTTGGGCCCGGCGGTGGCCAAGCGGGAGCTGGGCGGCGCGGTCGCCTGGTCGGTCGTTCTCGGCGCCCACTCGGCCGGTTTCGTCCTCGGCAGCCTGATCGCGATCCGCATCCGTCCCCGCTACCCCCTGCGTACGGGCGTTTTCGTCACCTTCGGCTTCTTCCCCGCCTACCTGTTCCTCGCCGCGGGCTCCCCAACCTGGCTCATCGCCACCAGCATGCTGGTGGCTGGCATCTGCATTGATGTGTTCGAGGTCCTGTGGAGAACCACGGTCCACACTCATGTTCCCGAGCAGGCCATGTCCCGGATCAGCTCATATGACTCGCTGGTCTCCTTTATCTGCACGCCCCTGGGCCTCGCCGTGGCAGGCCCGGTGGCTGCTCACATCGGCATAGCCGAAACACTCCTGCTCAGCGGTGTACTCGTCCTCCTGGCCAGCACCGTCCCCCTCCTCTTCTCGGCCGTCCGCTACCTCCCGGCTCGTTGCACTGTCCCGGAGCATGTACCCGGATAAGAGCTCGCAGAGGATCAATATGCCGTCCTGGTCATTGGTTGTGTGCCAAGGCGGTATCGGCGAGCAGTAACCGCCGGCCGCCGGGCGGCCCCGGCAAGCAGGCATCCGCCGCCGCCTGACCCGCCCAGGTACGCCCCCCGTAAACGATTGGCGGAACGGGTGTGACCCCGCCGGCACGGTCGACGGGTGTGCTCGATCCACGAGAAGACGTGACCGGCGACGCCCGTGCCGATGCCGTAGCAGGCGTCGCGCAAGGCTCGCGCGGCCATGGCCCGGCGGCGACGCACGACCCAATGACGAAGGACGGGGCGCGGGTTCTGCCTCGCTGGGGGTGCCTGCCTTCCCGTGTGAGGGGTGCTTCGTCATCAGGAGCCCGCTGCCGAGCCGTTGGCCTGAGTGGCTGTTGTCGTTCCAAATCTGAGGACGGCGTTTTCGCTGGTCAGGCATAGGGTCGGCGATTCGGTGGGAGTGGTGGCGTGTCGTGTCGTCGTTCCCGGGAGGTTGCGGATGCCGTCGGTCGTGGAAGATCCGGCAGGCCAATAAGCGGGTCGCCGAGGCCAAGCCCCCGGCCGAACTCGAACAGGCAAAACAGAAGCTGCGGAATTCGGTCAGGCAGTACAAGTACGTGTCGGGCAAGCTCCGCGACGTGAAGAAGGCGGAGCCGGAGAGCACCGGTACGCAGGTCAAGCGCCTCGACAAGCAGGTCCGCACGCTCGAGAACAAGATCCGCGATCTCGAACGCAGGGCGAACAATCCGCGGCAGACCAGGACCAAGGCCGGGCGCGCTCTGGTGCAGCAGCAGATCGATGACACCCGGACGGCACTGTCACGGGCCCAGGCCGAACGCGACCGGCTCCGCGGCCCGGATGACGAAGGTGACATCGGCGGCACACGCACGACGACGACCGGCCCGAAGACACCGTCGAAGGGACCGGTCTCCACCGGCCCGACGGCGTCGACCACCTCGAAGGGAACCACGGGGGTCAAGGGGAACAAGGGCACAACCGCCACCGACCCCACGACCACGCCGAAGGGGACCACGGGCACAACCGCCACCGGCCCCACGGCGTCCTGGAAGGGGTGGAGCAGTCTCAAGACCCCGAAGACCGGGTTCCGGGGCAGCACGGGCACCAACCAGATGGCTGACGCCATTTCCGGGGTCATCGCCGACGGCATCAGCCAGGACTACGGAGCCTATCTGGACCGCAAGAACCAGCAGCTGCTGTAGCAGGCACGCAAGGACCCGGATCTGGCGAAGCGGATCACCGACGACTACAACGAGATCAAGGACAACAACGAGATCGAGGTCCTCCTCCGCGGCTTCGACACCTCCATGGGATTCACGCAGGACGCCACCCGCCAGGTCGCTCCTGAGCTGATCAAGTCTCAAAAGGCCCTCGACACCGCGAAAGCGATCGCCGACAAATCCAACACGGACCCGCTGTACCAGCAAGCCCGCACCGAATGCGGCAGGTACGACACCTGCGTCACCGAGCGCACCGACAAGCTGCGCAAGCAGAACGCGAAAGCGATCGCGGAGTCGACGAAGAAGGCCCAGAAGTCTCACGCGGACCCGCTCTACCAGCAGGCCCGCACCGAATGCGGCGGATACGACACCTGCGTCACCGACCGGGTCGCCAAGCTCCGGGCCCAGAAGAAGACAACCACCGCCACGACCACGACGCGTACCGAGCAGCACAACCAGTCTCAGAAGAAGACGAAGACCCCGAGCTACCGGGGCAAGGGGGGCGTCAGGGCCTCGGCTGCCTGAGTCTGGCTTTGTCCACGAGAACGGGTTCTGGCTCAACTTCTCTGGACCACACAGGCCGAGTGTCACGTCCGACCCGAGCGGCCATGCCGGCCTCCTGGGCCGGAGGTAGCGGTACGGGGCGTCGATCCTGTCCTTGTCCGTGCCCAGGGCTGGTGATCCGCCCTTGCAGGCCGCCGTATAGAGTCCGGGCCATTCGCCACTGGGGAGGGGCATTCATGCTGGTGAAGCGCGCGATTCGGGCAATGGCGATCGCCACCGTCCTGGGACTGTCCCTTGCGGCGTGCGGGACGCGTACCGGCTATGCCACTGATGCCGACATACCGGAGTCGCTGGGCGCGGACGGGACGAGCATCGTGGTCGGCGATGAGGGCGCGGGTACCACCGTCCGGCTCTTCGAGGATCTGCGCTGCCCCTTCTGTGAGGAGTTCGAGACACAGGGCGCCGGGGCCGAGCTGAACAAGCTGACTCAGAAGGGTTCGGTGCAGGTCCACTACACACTCGCATCCTTCCTCGACGACAGGCTGGGCGGCAACGGCTCGAAGAAGGCCGCGAACGCGCTGCGCGCTGCACTGGCAGAGGGCAAGTTCGTCGAGTACCACCAGGTCCTCTACGCGCATCAGCCAGATGAAGCGGTCGACGGCTTCACCGACGAGTTCCTACTGAAGATGGCATCCCGCGTAGGGGGCCTGCGCGGGCCGGGCTTCGACGCTGCGGTCAGGACGATGCAGTACCAAGGCTTCGTCGCCGCATCCGAGAAGGCTTACGAGGACTCCAGTGCCAGTGCCATTGGTACGCCGACACTGGAACTCAGCGGCGTGGAACTGCCAGAGTTCGAGAGGGGCTACCTCGCCTACTACACCGGGTAGCCCGCTTGGACCGCAAGGCCCTGATACCTCCCGGTCGGCTCCCCCGCACCTGGCAGCAGACTTGATACATCGTGTCCGCTCCACACAACCTGAGCCAGAACCCGAGAACGAGCAGCAGATGTTCACCACTTCGGGTTCTGGCGCACATTCCGTGACGCGCACACGTTGAGTAGCGGGGAATTTGTTGAGAGTTCGAGGTCGAGATCGTGCACAGTAGAGGGATGTCTGAGTCGTCCTTGCCTGGTGGCTTTATCAATCACGTGGTGCGTGTCGGCGCCACGGTGCGCCGGCCCGCGTCGGCCAGTACGGGGTTCATCGGCGACCTGCTGAAGATGTTTGAGGCCAGCCGCTGGCCCGGTGCACCGCGCTACTGCGGCATCGACGAGGAGGGCCGGGAGGTCCTCACCTACCTCGATGGGCATGTGGCCTGGGAACCGCAGCAGCCGCCGGCCGTGTGCTCCGACGAGAGTCTGCTGCGGGTCACGCAGCTTGTGCGGGAGTTCCACGACCTGACGGCAGGCACGGCCCTGGCCGGATCACATGAGGTCGTATGTCATAACGACCTCTCGCCCAAGAACACGGTCTATCGACCTGTCAGCGGTGCCTTGCGCCCGGTGGCCTTTATCGACTGGGATCTGGCAGCCCCAGGAGCGCGCATCCATGATGTCGCCCACGTTTGTTGGCAGTACCTCGGACTCGGGCCGAGCGTCGAAGACGCCTCCGAAGCTGCGCGACGGTTGCGGTTGATCGCTGACAGTTATGAGCTCGTGGACCGGCGTGATCTCGTCTCTGCGATCTTGTGGTGGCAGGACAGGTGCTGGCGCGGTATTGAGACTGCTGCGGACTCTGGAGACCTCGCGATGATCCGTCTCCGTGACGCTGGGGCAGTGACAGAGGTGCAGGAGGCGTATCAGTGGGTCTCCGATCACCGGGTCAACATGGATCGCGCATTGCGCTGACCCACTGGGTGCCGGTCATCTCACGAACAAGAGCTGGTTAGGGCTGAATATGGGCTGCCGCTCTCCTTACGACAGCAGAACTCGTTTGCGGAGAAGTTGGAAGCCAGCGCGGCCGAACATCTGGCGCTTGAGCATCTTGATCCGGTTGACGTGTCCTTCGACGACGCCGGAGTTCCAGGGCAGGGTGAGGCCGGCGATGAAGTTTCCCCGTGATCTCGGGCACGTTGTTGTTATGCCGCGAGGGCGTGGTCTTGCCGTAGCGCAGGCGTGTCTCATGGGGCGTGAGGTAGCCCCAGTGGATGTGCTTGCGCAGGCAGCGTCTGTTGTAGCAGGTCTCGATGAAGTCGAAGATGTCGGCGCGGGCGGTGGCCCGGTCGGGCCAGAAGCGGGTGCTTCAGCTCTTCGTCCCGGTCGGCGGCACTCGGCCCGCCCCGCCCGGCGGGGACTGATCCGGTGTCCTGAGCGGCGCGGGCCTTCTTCACCCAGCCCCGCAGAGACTCCGAACTGATCCCGAGCTCCCGGGCGACCTCGGTCACTGTCCGTCCCGACGAACGGACGAGCTCGATCGCGTCCCGCTTGTACTCGTCCGAGTACCGATTCGTGTACTTGCTTCCCACCTGGCACTGCTTCCTCTGGGCTCTCGCGTCCCAGTCTCCAGGTGTCCACGATCAAGGGGAAGCTGCAGTCCATCGACGCGGCCACCCGTCGTCCGTAACCAGCCTTGACTCGAACCCGGCAAGACCGACGTACGGAGTGAGTAGATCACTGAGCACGCACGAATCGGAACGGATCAAGACAGGCGATGGACGGAGCACCCATCCAGAGCAGCACGGAATCCCCTGCAGTCGGCATGAATCACCGCAGTTGTCCGTAACTGTCCCTTCTCCGAACTGCTGAGGGTGTCCCGTGATCAGGTGACGGAACGATCAGTCCCGAGGGGAAGGGTAGGTATGGGGCCGGGCAACGGCTGCGAACAGCACGGGTGTTAGTTTCCTTCCCGTGTTGGAACACCAGGGCGAGACCAGGACGGCCTACGACGGGGTTGTCGAGCTGTATGCGTCGATGTTCGCTAATCGGTTGGAGACGCAGCCGTTCGCGCGGAACATGATCGGCACCTTCGCCGAGCTCGTGCGTGGGACGGGGAACCTGCGGGCAGCCGACGTCGGGTGCGGGCCCGGACATCTGACGGCCATGCTGCACGACTTGGGGCTGGACGCCTTCGGGCTCGACCTCTCCCCGGCCATGGTCGACCACGCCCGGCGGGCCCATCCGGCGCTGCGGTTCGACGAAGCGCGAATGGAGGCCCTGCCGGTCGAGGACGGCGCGCTCGGCGGAGTGCTGGCCCACTATTCGGTGATCCATACCCCGCCTGGGGAACTGCCCGCACTGCTCGCCGAGCAGGTGCGTGTCCTGGCACCAGGGGGCCTGCTCCTGGTGTCGTTCTTCGGGACCGAAGGACCGGAGCCGGTCCGTTTCGATCACAAAGTGACGCCCGCCTATAGCTGGCCGGCCGAGCGGTTTGCCGAGTTGCTGGCCGGGGCCGGGCTCGTCACGGTTGCTCGGTTGCTCCATGACCCGGCCTCCGAGCGGGGCTTCCTCGACGCCCACTTGTTGGCCCGCCGCCCCTAGAGCGTGCCCCGTGGCCTGGGACGGAGTGGTGTAGATCCGCGTGGATGAAGTTCGTCCGAAGCGCCACGTGCGGGACTGGTTCACTGCTCGCCGATAGCCTCCAGGATCGCGCGGAGACGCGACAGGCATTCGCTGACGAAAAGGGGATAGGTGCCCCAGTAGTACGACACCCCGCTGACTCCGACAGCGATGGCCCACGCCCGGGCACGCAGCCATGTCACGTCGTCGAGGCTTATGGCGTCCCAGTACGCCTGTCGGGCCTCGGATGGAAGATCCCACAGAGGCGAGTGCCCGGCGTCGGGAAAGCCGACTGAGAGGCCTCCGAAGTCGATGACGGCGTGCAGCTTCCCCTGCTGGACCAGAAGGTTGGTGGGTTTGAGGTCTCCGTGGAGCCACACGTGGCGGGCAGATGGCTCGGGCAGGGTGAGCGCGCTCTGCCAAAGGTGTTGTAGATGCGCGATGTCGAGGTCGAGGCCCGGGATCGTTCGGCAGTTGTCGAAGCACCCGCTGATCCACCGGTCACAAGCGTGCAGGCCACCTCCGCGGTACCAGCTGAGCCCGCCCTGGCGAGTGGCTCCCATGCCTCCGACGGCGGCTACGGACCGATGCTTCTCACGCTCCTTTCCACGCCGGTGGTTGGTGCCGTGGCGGCGGTGCACAGCGGGGACGTCCTGGGACGTACGCACTATCACCCGTGGTTGGCGAGTGAGGGGCGTCTTAAGAGGTCGTCTCAACTGGCTTGATCACTAGGATGTCTGTCGTGATGGCGTGGGTGGAACGTCTGGTTCCGGACGGGTTGTGGGAGTTGTTCCAGCGGGTGGTTCCGGCTGCTCCGATGCGTCCGCAGGGCGGTGGCCGACGGCGGTACGTTGATCGCGAAGTGCTGGCGGCGATCATGTTCGTGGGCACGACGGGCTGTACCTGGCGGCAGCTGCCGCCAGTGTTCGGCCCGTCCGGACCGACCGCGCACCGCCGGTTCACCGAGTCGAGCCGGGCCAGGGTGTGGGGCAAACTCCACCGCCTGGTCCTGGACCAACTCGGTGCGCGCGGGGAGTTGGACTGGTCGCGATGCGCGATAGATTCGGTGAACATGCGGGCCCTCAAAGGGGGGACCTGACGGGTCCGAATCCGGTAGATCGCGGCAAGAAGGGGTCAAAGATCCACCTGATCACCGAACGGACCGATCTGCCCCTCTCTATCGGGATCTCCGCCGCGAACACCCACGACAGCCAGGGCCTGGACCCCCTCGTCCGCGGCATCCCGCCCATCCTCTCCCGCCGCGGACCGCGTCGACGGCTGCCCGCCAAACTCCATGGCGACAAGGGGTACGACTACGACCATCTGCGACGGTGGCTGCGCTCCCGGAACATCACCCCGCGCATCGCTCGCAAGGGCATCGAGTCCTCCCAACGCCTGGGCCGCCACCGTTGGACCGTGGAACGGACGGTTGCCTGGCTTGCCGGATGCCGCCGCCTGCACCGCCGCTACGAGCGCAAGGCGGAACACTTCCTTGCCTTCGCCGGCATCGCCGCCACCCTCATCTGCTACCGGCGTCTGGATGAGTGAGCCGGTTCAGGCAGCTCCGAGGAACCCCGGGTCGGCGCCGTCGAACTGCAGGCAAGAGTCGCGACTCAGGCCCAGGAGTTCCGCCATGGGCACCGCTCGACGACTGGTCGCCAGCAGATCTTGGCGGGCCTCGGCCGACCACAGCGGCGGGAAGAAGGACAGTCCCTGCCGACCGTTCAGCACGGAGACTTCGTTGCGCCAACCGTCCCACCGCATGCCTTCGTAGAACTCTCGGAGTCCTCCAGAGAGAATCCAGGACAGCCATGCCGAGTGCCCGGCGCCCAGGGTCTCCCAGCCAAGGGCGTCGGGGGCGAAGTAGAGGATCTCGCCTGGTTCGCCGGGCCGACCGGCCTCACGGGGGTTGCCTCCGTTGAGGGTGAAGACTCCGCCCAGCACATCGTGGGCGACCACCAGCCCCACCCCCGCCCGCCATGCGGGATCGAAGGTCGCGGGCATCGCGTTGATCTCGGCCAGGCTGGGCAGTCCTTCGGGTCCGGCGCCGCTCGGGCTCCCGAAGATCCTCAGCCATCCGCTGTCCACGAGCAAACCGCCGCAGTTCAGCGCAATGCCGCCCAAATTTGAACGGGCTGACACCTGCAGTTGCAGCAGGGAGGCGCGGCCCATCTCGCCATCGCCGGGCAGCACCTCAACTGGTACGTCGGTGCCGGACAGCTCCTGAAGGAGGAGCGGCCAGGCTGGATCCTCGACGTTGATCAACTCATTGACCTCGCGCATCCCCGCATCGTCGCACCAGCCCCCAGAGGCTCAGTCAGCCGGGTCACCCGCACTTCGATCCACCAATCGAGATGGCCTCTAAGGGCTGGTCACGCCGCCTTGGTCGGGTACTGGGTCCACGTGCGGACGGGTGAGCCGGGGGCGAAGTTCGCCTTCGGTTCGGCGCGGGCGTTGCGCCAGCGGATGTAGGCGCCGATGGCGGCGTTCTGTTCGCCGTGGCCGCGTGGTCGGTCCCGTTGAGGACGAAGTAGCGCAGGGCGGCGAACTCCGACTCGATCCAGTTCAGCCACGATCCGTAGGTGGGTAGGAGGACCAGCTCAATGTCGTTCGCCGCGGCCCAGGCCCGGACGTTGGGGTGCTTGTTCGGGGAGAAGTTGTCCAGGACGACGTACAGCTTCTCGCCGGGCCAGCGGGCGCGCAGGGCCTTGAGCAGGGCCAGGAACTCGCGCCACCGTTTTGCGGGGCCGGATGCGGTAGTACATCTTCCCGGTGGCCATGTCGAGGTCGGCGGGGGACGTCCGGGCAATCAGGCAGATGTGCTCACGCACCTGGCTGCTGATCACCTGTGGCGTCCCCCGCTCCATTTTGGGTCCAGGGTCTCGAACCCCCGCGCGTTGAAGGCGTGGATGGCGGCTCTGGGGAGGATCAGCGCTGCTGGGGAGCGTCTGGGGAGGATCGACTACACCGTCCACGGCTGGATCGCCGACCAACACAGACGCTCCACCATCAAGAACAGCCTCGCCGTCCTCGTCCGCGTCATGGAACAAGCCGTCCGCGACGGGATCATCACCGTCAACCCCGCCCGAGTCACCGGCTGGCAGCGCGAGTACAAACAGGCCGAGGACGAACTCGACAACCCCCGCGCCCTCGCCCTGCGCGACTGGCCCACCCTGCTCCGCCTCGCCCAGGCACTCACCGACCGATCCCACGACCACTACCGAGGATGGCGCGAGGTCGTCGTCTTCGCCGCCGCGACCGCCGCCCGCATCGGCGAGGTCTCCGGCGTCCGCGCCTGCGACATCGACACCGAGAACTGGATCTGGACCGCCCGCCGGCAGACCACCCCCGCACCCGGCGGACTCACCGACAAGAACACCAAAGGCAAACGAGCCCGCCAAGTCCCCCTCATCGAGGAAATCCGCCCGATGATCGCCGAACGCATCCTCGCCGTCGGCCCCGACCCTGACGCGCGGCTCTTCACCGGCCCCCGCGGCGGGCGCATCTCCACCGCCGTCCTACGGGACGCAACCCACTGGGACGAGGTGGTCACCTCACTCG
>NZ_JBIURV010000105.1:0-12028 GCF_044741025.1 Streptomyces sp. NPDC088246 | reverse complement strand
CATCACCGCATCCAGCGACAACTCCGCATCGTCCACATCCACCAGCACAAACCGCCCCGGATGCTCCGCCTGCGCCGACCGCACCAAACCACCCACCGCAGCACCCGCCAGATCACGCACCTCACCACCGCCGGCCGACACCGCACCCCGCGTCACCACCACCAACGTCGACCCACCAAAACGCTCCTCCCCCAACCACACCTGAAGAGCACCCAACACACCCTCCAACACACCACTCACACCATCCGCACCCCCATCAACATCACCGAACGCCCGCAACACCACAACACCCGGAACCGGCACATCGGCAGCAGCACCCACCACATCGGCAAAATCCACCACAACAGACCCAGCACCCACAGCCACCGAACCCGACCCAGCCGGCACCCAATCCACCCGATACAGGGAGTCATGGAACTCGGCCCCGCCACCACTGGCCAACTCCGAGGCCTGGGTGGGCCGGACGGTCAGCGAATCGACGGAGGCGACCGCTTCGCCGGCCGCGTCGGCGATGTCCACCGCGAAGCTGTCCGTGCCCAACGGCGAGAGCCGCACCCGCAACGCGGACGCACCGGTGGCGTGCAGCGTCACGCCGCGCCACTCCGCGTTCAGTCGCAGGTTCACTGCCGCCTCGGCGACCGGCGCGGAGCTCAGGAGTGCCAGGCTCTGCACCGCGGCGTCCAGGGCCGCAGGGTGCAGGCCAAATCGCTCGGCATCCTTTGCCACCTGCTCAGGCAGGACGACCTCGGCGTACAGTTCCTCGTCATGGCGCCAGGCGGCCTTCAGGCCCTGGAATACCGGCCCGTACGTCAGCCCCGCATCCGCGTACCGCTTGTACACGTCCTCAACCGACACCGGCGCCGCCCCCGCCGGAGGCCACACACCGAAAGCGGACTCGTCCGCGACAGCGCGCACACCGGCACCGAGCACACCTGTGGCGTGCCGCGTCCACGACGCGTCACCCGCCACATGCTCACCGCGCGAGAACACCCGTACCGCACGCCCACCAGAGGCACCCTCAGGCGCACCCACCACCACCTGCACCTGCACACCACCACGCACCGGCAGCAGCAACGGCGCCTCCAGCGTCAACTCCTCCAACACCCCACACCCGACCTGATCCCCCGCCCGAATCGCCAACTCCACAAACCCGGTCTCCGGGAACACGACGGAGCCCGCGGCGGCACGGTCGGCCAGCCAGGTGTGCGTACCCACGGAGAGTCGCCCGGTGAACAGCGCACCGTCGGAGTCCGCCAGCATCATCGCCGCACCCAGCAGCGGGTGATCGGCGGCGTCGAGCCCGATCGAGGCGATGTTTCCGACGGTCGCCACGTTCTTGATCCAGTAGTGCCGGCGCTGGAAGGGGTAGGTGGGCAGGTCGACGGGCCGGGTCGGGCCGCCGGGGTGCAGGCCGGGCCAGTTGACGGTGTGGCCGGTGGTCCAGAGGCGGGCCAGCGCGGTGAGGGTCTCCGTCCGTTCGGGGCGGTTGCGGCGCAGTAGGGAGACGAAGACGGCCGTGGTGTCGTCGGGGAGTGCACCGGGGGCCATGGCGGTGAGGACGGCGTCCGGGCCGATCTCCAGGAACGTCGCCACGCCCTGCTCGGCGAGGGTCTGCACGCCGTCGGCGAAGCGGACCGCCTCGCGGACGTGGGACACCCAGTACTCGGCAGAGGTGATCTCCCCCGCCGTGGCCATGCGGCCGGTCACATTCGAGACCACGGGGATACGAGGCTCGCTGTAGGCGAGACCCGACACCACCGCCTTGAACTCGTCGAGCATCGGGTCCATCAGGGGTGAGTGGAAGGCGTGCGACACCTTCAGACGCGACGTCTTGCCGCCCTGCGCGCGTACCGCCTCCACCACCCTCTCCACGGAGGCCTCAGCCCCGGAAACCACCACCGCGCGCGGCCCGTTGACCGCCGCGACCGTGGCGTCCCCGACCCCGTCGAGCAGCGCGCGGACCTCCTCCTCGGTGGCCTGCACGGCCGCCATCACCCCGCCCTCGGGCAGCGCCTGCATCAGCCGGCCGCGCGCCGCGACCAGCGCACACGCGTCCGCCAACGAGAACACTCCTGCCGCGTGCGCCGCACCGATCTCACCGATCGAATGCCCGGCCAGCACATCGGGCCGCACACCCCACGACTCCACCAGCCGGAACAGCGCCGTCTCCACCGCGAACAGCGCCGGCTGCGCGTACTCCGTACGATCCAGCAGCGCAGCCTCCGCCGACCCCGCCTCAGCGAACAGCACATCCTTCAAAGACCGTTCCAGCTGAAGGTCGAGATGACCGCACGCCTCGTCCAGCGCGGTCGCGAACACCGGGAAGACGGCGGCCAGTTCACGACCCATACCGACCCGCTGCGCACCCTGCCCCGTGAACAGGAACGCCAGCCGGCCTTCAGCCGCGGCCCCGCTGACTACACCCGGCGCAGGCTCGCCGGCAGCCAGTGCCCGCAGCCCTGCGACCAGTTCATCGCGCCCGGCGCCCGCGACCACCGCACGGTGCTCCAGCTGCGCGCGCGTCGTCGCCAGCGCGACACCCACATCCACCGGATCCGGAGCAGCCACACGCTCCATCAGGCCCAACAGCCCCGCCGCCTGCGCACGCAACGCCTCCGCGCTCGCCCCGGAGACCGGCCACAGCACCGGTCCCGTGGAGCCTGTGGAGTCCGAGTCGGGGCGCTCCACGGGCTCCGCCCCAGTGGGCTCCGCCGCCTGCGCCTCCTCAAGGATGACGTGCGCGTTCGTACCGCTGATCCCGAACGACGAGACACCTGCCCGGCGCGGCGTCGTGCCGTCCCACTCCACTTCCTCGGTCAGCAGCCGGACATGGCCGGCCGTCCAGTCCACCTTCGTCGACGGCTCGTCCGCGTGCAGCGTCTTCGGCAGGACGCCGGCCCGCATCGCCATGACCATCTTGATGATCCCGGCGACACCCGCAGCGGCCTGCGTGTGACCCATGTTCGACTTCACCGACCCCAGCCACAGGGGGTTCTCCGCCGCGCGGTCGCGCCCGTACGTCGCCAGCAGTGCCTGCGCCTCGATCGGGTCGCCCAGGACCGTGCCCGTACCGTGTGCCTCGACCACGTCCACCTGGTCCGCAGACAGCTGCGCGCTCGCCAGCGCGTCCCAGATGACGCGCTGCTGAGACGGGCCGTTCGGCGCGGTGAGGCCGTTGCTTGCGCCGTCCTGGTTCACGGCGGAGCCGCGTACGACAGCCAGTACGGGATGTCCGTTGCGCCGCGCGTCGGACAGCCGCTCCACCAGCAGCACGCCCGCGCCCTCGGACCAGCCGGTGCCGTCCGCCGCCTCGGAGAACGCCTTGCAGCGGCCGTCGGCCGCGAGACCGCGCTGCTTGCTGAACGCGACGTAGGGGCCGGGGGTCGCCATCACGGTCGCGCCGCCTGCGAGCGCGAGGGTGCACTCACCCTTGTGCAGTGCCTGGATCGCGAGGTGCAGTGCGACCAGCGACGACGAGCACGCCGTGTCCACCGTGACGGCCGGCCCCTCCAGCCCGAGTACGTAGGAGATACGGCCGGACAGCACGGCCGCGTTGCTGCCGGTGGCCATGTATGCCTCGGCCTCTTCCGGCAGTTCCAGGTCGAAGTAGGTCTGGCCGTTGGTGCCCATGAAGACGCCCACGCGGCCGCCGTGCACCGAGTCCGGCGCGATGCCACCGCGCTCGAAGGCCTCCCAGGAGGCCTCCAGCAGCAGCCGCTGCTGCGGGTCCATCGCCAGTGCCTCGCGCGGCGATATGCCGAAGAAGGCCGGGTCGAACTCCGCGGCGTCGTAAAGGAAGCCGCCCTTGCGCGGGTAGTCCGCGCCGTCATCCGCGCCCGAGCCCGTTCCGGCGTCGGACCCGGTGTCCCAGCCGCGGTCCTCGGGGAAGTCCCCGATCGCGTCGACCCCTCCGGCGATCAGCTGCCACAGCTCCTCGGGCGAACGCACGCCGCCGGGAAGGCGGCAGCTCATCGCGACGATGGCGATGGGCTCCTGTCCGGCGTTCTCGATCTCCCGCAGCTGCTGCTTCGTGGCATGCAGGTCCGCGGTCGTCCGCTTGAGGTAGTCGAGGAGCTTAGCTTCGTTCACGTTCGCCATCAGGGCCTCGCCGTGTGTCGTTTCCCGGGAACTGCGCATGCGGGAGGTTCGGGAAGTGGGGTGAATGAGCAGAAGGGGGCTGGGGCGGATCAGCGGGTCAGGAGAGCCCGAGTTCCTTGTCGAGGAAGTCGAAGACGTCCTCGGCCGACGCGGCGCCGAGGCGGTCGGCGACGGTGGGACCCTCTGCCGGCTCGGTGTTCCCCGCGTCGTTGTCGTCATTGATTCGCGCGTTGAGCCGGGTGACGAGTTCCTGGAGCCGGTGGCTGATCCGGCTGCGTTCGATCTCCTCCACGGAGAGGGCCGCCGCCACGGATTCGATGCGCTCCAGCTCCGCCAGTACGGGTACGGCGGGGGCTGCTCCGCTCGGGCACAGTTCGCCGTGCAGATGCCCGGCCAGCACGTCGGGGTTCGCGTAGTCGAAGAGCAGCGTGGCCGGGAGCTTAAGACCCGTGACGGTACTCAGCCTGTTGCGGAATTCGACGGCGGTGAGCGAGTCGAATCCGAGCTCGTTGAAGGCGCGGCTGGACTGCACCGCGCTGGTGCTGTCGTAGGCGAGGACGAGCGCCACCTGTCCGCGTACCAGGTCCAGCACTTCGCGCCGCTGCTCGCTCTCGGGCAGGGCGGACAGCCGGACAACCAGGTCCGAAGCCGCTTCGGACGGGCCCGCGGGCCCGCCGGTGCCGCCGGCCGCGGTGGCACCGGTGCGTACCTCGGGGAGGCCTGCGATCAGCGGGCTGGACCGGGTCGCCGTGAAACCGGCCGCGAGCTGCGGCCAGTCGGCGTCCAGTACGCCGACGCAGGTCGCCGCCCGGTCCAGGGCCCGCTGAAGGGCCGTCAGGCAGAGTTCGGCGTCCATCGGGGCCAGGCCGCGCCACCAGGAGCGGTCCTGCGAGGCGTCCTCGCCCGCCATGCCGCCACCGTCCCACGGTCCCCAGGCCACCGAGGTGGCCGCGAGGCCCAGGGCCCGGCGGTGCTGGGCGAGTGCGTCCAGGTAGGCGTTCGCGGCGGCGTAGCTGCCCTGTCCCGCGCTGCCGAGCAGTCCGGCGATCGAGGAGAAGGTGACGAACGCCGTCAGTCCGTGGTGCCTGGTGAGCTCGTGCAGGTGCCGGGCCGCCTCCACCTTCGGGCGCAGTACGCCGGCGAGCCGCTCGGGGGTGATGGACTCCAGCACGCCGTCGTCCAGCACGCCGGCGGTGTGCATGACGGCGGTGAGCGGCTGGTCGTCGGGCAGGCCTTCGAGCAGCGCGGCGAGGGCCGCGCGGTCGGCGACGTCGCAGGCCGCCACGGTGACCCGGGCTCCGAGCGCGGTCAGTTCGGCCGTCAGTTCCTCGGCGCCCGGTGCCTGCGGGCCACGACGGCTGGTCAGTACGAGATGGGCGGCGCCGCGTCGGGCGAGCCAGCGGGCGACGTGCGCGCCGAGTGCGCCGGTGCCGCCGGTGACCAGGACGGTTCCGTGCGGCGTCCAGTTCCCTGCGGCGGCGGTGTCGCCCTCGGTCGCGGTCTCGTCGTCGCCGTGCGTGTCCGTGTCGCCGCTGCCACTGCTCCCGGTGCCCGCGATGGTCGTGTCGGCGGGGACGTGCACGAGCCGGCGGCCGAAGGTTCCCGAGGCGCGCACCGCGATCTGGTCCTCCGCTCCGGCCCCCTGGTCGGCGGCGCCTCCTGCCAGTACGGACACCAGCCGGGCGGCCGTACGCTCGTCGGCCGTCGGCGGCAGGTCGATCAGGCCGCCCCAGCGCTGCGGCTGTTCCAGGGCGACGACCCTGCCGAGTCCCCACACCTGGGCCTGCTCCGGGTTCGGTAGTTCCTCCGCCCCGCCCACCGCGACCGCGCCGCTGGTCAGGCACCACAGCGGCGCATCGATCGCGGTGTCGCCCAGCGCCTGGGCGAGCGCGACGGTGGCGGTCAGGCCATACGGGTCGGCGAGAGCGAGCAGGGAGAGCACCGCGCGTACCGGTGAGCCCGCTTCGGACGCGGTACGCAGCCGGTCCGTGAGCGCGGTCCGTGCCGCGGCAGTGCCGGTGGGGTCCCCTTCGCCGGCGAGGGAGGTCAGTTCGGCGGCGTCCACCGTGATGAGGTGTGGCTGCGCGCCCCGGGCGTGCAGCGCCTCGCCGAGCCGCTCTGCCCAGCGGCCGGCGGCTGCTCCCTCCGGTGCCAGGACGAGCCAGGTGCCTGCCGCGGCTGCGGTGTCCCGGGCGGGTTCAGCGAGGGGCAGCCAGTCGATCCGGTAGCTCCAGGCGTCGGCGGTCGCCTCCTTCACCCGGTGCGAGCGCCAGGACGCGAGCAGGGGCAGCACGGCGTCCAGCGATTCCCGCTGTGCGTCGCTGTCCGCGTGCAGTGCCTCGGCGAGCGCGCCGGTGTCGGTGCGTTCCACGGCGTCCCAGAAGGCCTGGGCGCCCGCGCTGCCGGGCGTGGACCGGACCGTTGTACCGGAGGCGTCGGAGGCGTCGTTCTCCCACCAGTAACGCTGCCGCTGGAACGGGTAGGTGGGCAGCTGCACCCTGCGCCCGCCCCAGCCCGCGGCGGCCGCGGGCCAGTCGACCGCCGTACCGCGTACGTGCAGTTCGGCGAGCGCGGTGGTCAACGACTGCGGCTCGGGGCGGTCAGCGCGCAGCACCGGTACGAAGGCGGTGCTCCGGGAGTCGGCGTCGTTTGTCACGCACTGCTGGGCGAGGGCGGTGAGGGTGGCGCTGGGACCCAGCTCGACGAAGGTGCTGACGCCGTGTTCGCGCAGGGTGGCGATGCCGTCGCTGAAGCGGACCGTCTCGCGTACGTGCCGCACCCAGTAGTCGGCGGAGGTCAACTCGCCCTCGGTGCAAAGCTTTCCGGTGAGATTGGAGACGACAGGGAGCTGCGGTGCGTGCATCGGGAGGTCCGCGACGATCTCACGGAAGTCCGTGAGCATCGGGTCCATGCGGGGCGAGTGGAAGGCGTGGCTGACGCGCAGTCGTGACGTCTTGCGGCCCTGTTCCCGGAGCTGTTCCGCGACCTGCAGGACGGCATCCTCGTCGCCGGAGAGCACCACGGCCGACGGGCCGTTCACGACGGCCACGCCGATCCGTTCGCCTTCGCCGAGCAGTGGGAGTACGTCCTCCTCGGACGCCTCGACGGCGACCATCGCGCCGCCGGCGGGCAGTTCCTGCATCAGCCGGCCCCTGGCCGCCACCAGCGCGCAGGCGTCCGCCAGGGTGAACACACCTGCGGCGTGCGCCGCTGCGATCTCCCCGATCGAGTGGCCGATCAGCAGGTCGGGGCGTATCCCCCAGCTCTCCAGCAGGCGGAACAGTGCCACCTCGACAGCGAAGAGTGCGGCCTGCGCGTAGCCCGTACGGTCCAGTTCTTCCGCGCCCCGCTCGTCCTTGGACCGCCACATCACGTCACGGACGGGTGTCTCCAGCCTCGGGTCCAGTTCTGCGCAGACCGCGTCGAGCGCCGCCGCGAAAGCGGGCTGGGAGGCGCACAACTCTTTTGCCATGCCGAGGCGTTGGGCACCCTGGCCGGTGAACATGAAGGCGGTGCGCCCGCCCGGTCCCTGCGGCGTACCGAATACCAGTCCCGCACTGTCGTCGCCTGCGGCCAGTGCGTCCAGCCGGCGCAGCAGGCTGTCGTGGTCGTCCGCGACGGCGACAGCCCGCTGGTCGAAGACGGCCCGGGTGGTGGCCAGCGAGAACGCGACGTCCGCGGCCGTGTCGCGGCCGTCGGCGGTGAGGTGGGCACGCAGCCGGCCTGCCGACTCACGCAGCGCCCGTTCGTCGCGCGCCGACAGCAGGTACGGGAGCACCTGCGGCTCAGCAGGGGCCATGGGCGCTCCGGACGGTTCAGCTGCTTCGGATGCCTCGGACGCGGCTTCGGCGGGCGCTTCCTCGATGATGATGTGCGCGTTGGTACCGCTGAGCCCGAAGGAGGAGACGCCCGCCCGGCGCGGCGCGTCGCTGTGCCAGGCGACCGGCTCGGTCAGCAGCCGTACGTTCCCGGTGGTCCAGTCGACCTGCGGTGTCGGCTCGTCCACGTGCAGTGTGCGAGGTAGCACCTGGTGCTGAATCGCCTGCACCATTTTGATGACGCCGCTGACGCCCGCGGCGGCCTGCGCGTGCCCCATGTTCGACTTCACCGAGCCGAGCCACAGGGGGCTTTCGGCGGGGCGGTCCTGGCCGTAGGTGGCGAGGAGCGCCTGCGCCTCGATGGGGTCGCCGAGTACGGTGCCCGTGCCGTGTGCCTCGACCGCGTCGACGTCCTTGGTGGTGAGTCCCGCGTTGTTGAGGGCCTGGCGGATGACGCGCTGCTGGGCGGGGCCGTTGGGCGCGGTGAGGCCGTTGCTTGCGCCGTCCTGGTTCACGGCGGAGCCGCGTACGACTGCCAGTACGGGGTGCCCGTTGCGCCGCGCGTCCGAGAGACGCTCCACCAGCAGCACGCCCACGCCCTCGGACCAGCCCGCGCCGTCCGCCGCGCCGGCGAAGGACTTGCATCGCCCGTCCGAGGCGAGCCCGCGCTGCCGGCTGAACTCGATGAACATCTCCGGTCCGGCCATCACGGTCACGCCGCCGGCCAGCGCCAGCGAGCACTCGCCGTTGCGCAGCGCCTGCGCGGCCAGATGCAGCGCCACCAGCGAGGACGAGCACGCCGTGTCGACCGTCACCGCGGGGCCCTCGAAACCGAAGGTGTAGGCGACCCGGCCGGACACTAGGCTGCCGGCCGCGCCGCCGCCGGCGTAGTCGTGGTACATCAGGCCGGCGAACACCCCGGTCCTGCTGCCCTTGAGCGTGGCCGGGTCGATGCCCGCGCGCTCGAACGCCTCCCAGCTGGTCTCCAGCAGCAGCCGCTGCTGGGGGTCCGTCTCCGGCGTCTCCCTGGGGCTGAGGCCGAAGAACACCGGGTCGAACTCCGCGGCGTCGTACAGGAATCCGCCCTCGCGCACATAGCTGCGGCCGGGGCGGCCCGGCACGGGGTCGTACAGCGAGTCCATGTCCCAGCCGCGGTCGGTGGGGAACTGACCGACCACATCGGTGCCTTCGTCCACCACCCGCCACAGGTCCTCGGGAGATGTGACGCCGCCCGGGTAGCGGCAGCCCATGGCGACGATCGCGATCGGCTCGTGCTTGCTGTCCTCCACCTCGCGCAGACGGCGGCGGGTCTCCTGGAGGTCAGCCGTCGCACGCCGCAGGTACTCACGCAGTTTCTGGTCGTTCGCCATCGGTGTCTGAGCCAATCTGAGGTCTGTCGAGCGATGCGGGGCGGGCGGAGCGGGGATACGGGGAGGGAATCCGGGCCGTCGGTGCCGTCGGCGTCGGCCCGGCTCCTGCTAGGGGAGTCCGATTTCACCGTCCAGAGCGGCGAACAGCTCGTCGTCGGTGGCCGACTCGTAGTCCGTACGGACTACGGCGTCCTGCCCCGCACCGCGCCGGTCCCGCCATTTGCGTACCAGTGTCTCCAGTAGCGCGGCGACTTCCGCATGCTCCCCGTCGTGCTCGCCCTCGTCCGGGGGCGAGGCGAGCAGAGCCGATTCCAGGCGGTCGATCTCGGCAAACAGCGACTGTCCCGAGGAAAGGGCCGGTACGAGCTCGGCCGCCAGGTGCGCGGCCAGCACGGCCGGCGCGGGGAAGTCGAAGACGAGGGTCGCCGGCAGCCGCAGGCCGGTGGCCGCGCCCAGCAGGTTACGCAGATCGACGGCCGCCAGTGAATCGAAGCCGATGTCCTTGAATGCCCGCTCCGGGTCAATGTGTTGGCCGCTGCCATGACCGAGCACCGCTGCCGCGTTGTCCCGGACCAGATCGAGGAGGAGGAGGTCGCGGTCGGCCTCCGACAGGCCGGACAGCCGCAGCGAGAGCGCTTCGGCGGCCGCCGCAGGGGCCGCTGTCGCCGCGGCCGGGACGGCGCGGCGCATCGGGTTGCGTACGAAGGTACGAAGCAGCGCGGGCACCGGTCCGCCCGGCGAGCGCAGCACCGCCGCCTCCAGCCCGACCGGTACGAGCACCGGGGCGTCGACAGCCATGGCCGAGTCCAGCAGGGCCAGCGCCCGGCCGGTGGGCAGCGGGCGCATGCCCATCCGCCGTATCCGCTCCAGATCGGCCTCGACCAGCCGGCCCGCCATGCCCTGGGTCTCGGCCCACAGGCCCCAGGCGAGGGAGAGAGCAGGCAGGCCCTGGGTCCCGCGGTGGCGGGCGAGGGCATCGAGGAAGACGTTCGAGGCGGCGTAGTTGGCCTGTCCGGCGCCGACGAAGAGACCCGCGGTGGAGGAGAACAGCACGAAGGCTGCAAGTGGCTGATGCTGTGTCAACTCATGTAGATGCCAGGCTGCGTCCGCCTTGGGACGCAGTACCGAGTCCACGCTTCGCGCGGTCTGCGTCTCGATCAGGCTGTTGTCGGCCACACCTGCTGTATGGATCACAGCCGTGAGGGGGTGACAGGAAGGGATCTCGGCGAGCAGCTTCTCCAGTGCGGCGCGGTCCGCGACATCACATGCCACCGGTACCGCTTCGGTCCCGAACTCGGCAAGCTCTTGGACAAGTTCAAGAGCACCGGGCGCCTTCTCACCGCGACGGCTGACCAGCAGCAGCCGACGGGCGCCGTGCCGCGCGGCCAGGTGGCGGGCGACAGCGGCACCGAGGCCGCCGGTTCCGCCCGTGACCAGTACGGTGCCTTCCGGATCCCCCCAGGGCGCACCGATGGCCTCGCCTGCGCTCTGCTGCTCTCTTACGAGCCGCGGTTCCCACAACTTGCCGTCACGCAGAATGAGTTCGGTTCCGTCGGCGGCTGCAGCAGATCGCAGGAGCTGTACGGAGGGCGGGGTGCCGTCCCAGTCGAGGAGCAGCAGCCTCCCGCCGGGGTGTTCGGCCTGTGCGGAACGCACCAGGCCCCACAACGGAGCGTGAACCAGGTCCACGGCCGTGCCGGGCTCGGCGTCGGGGCCGGCCGCGCCGCTGGTGAGGATCACCAGCCGGGAGTCGACGAACCTCGGGTCGGCCAGCCACTCCTGCACGGCCTCCAGCACACGGACCGTCGCGGTGCGCATACGGTCCAGCAGACCGGTTCTGTGATCCTCGCCTCCTGTGCACGCGAGGGCTCCTGTGCATGCGAGGGCCACGAAGTCCGGTACGGGGCCGGACGTCTCCCTGAGTGCCGCGAGATCGGAGAACACCGGAGCCTCGGCGCCGAAAGCCGCCACGAGCCGGTCGTCCTCGCTGCTGCCGATGACCGCCCAGCTGCCGGCCGGTTCCTCGGACGGAGACCATCCGGCCCGCTCGGCCCAGCTCGGCCGCAGCAGTGCGTCGTCGTCGTCACTGCCGGCCGCCACCAGCTGTTCGGCGCTGACGGCACGCGCGGCCAGCGAACGTATCGATATCACCGGAGCACCGGTCGAGTCCGTGGCCAGTACTGACGCCTCGTCAGGACCATGGGACGTCACGCGTACACGCAGTGAGGTGGCACCTGCCGCGTGCACCGAAACGCCGCTCCACGCGAAGGGCAGCCGCGGCCCTTCGGCACTGGCCTGGCTGTCGCCCTCATCAAAGAGATTGGCGTGGAGGGCGGCGTCGAGCAGGGCCGGATGGACGCCGAAGGCGCCGGCGCCCTGGTGAGCTTCCGGGGGGAGGGCAACTTCGGCGTAGATGTTGTTACCGGCGCGCCAGGCGGCCTTGAGCCCCTGGAAGACGGGGCCGTAGTGGTAGCCCTGGGTGGCGAGGTGTTCGTAGGTGTCGTGCAACGTGATGGGCTGGGCGCCGGTAGGCGGCCAGTTGCTGAGATCAGAGCTGGAGTCAGCCTCGTCCGAGGGGAGTTGGGGAGTGAGAGCGCCTTGGGCATGCTGAGTCCAGGGCGCATCACTGGGTACGTCGCCCGAGTCCGGGCGTGAGTGGATGGTGAGGGTGCGGCGGTCGGACGCGTCAGGGGGCCCGACTGTGATCTGGAGCTGGAGAGCCTGCTCCGGGGCGAGAACGAA
>NZ_JBIURV010000104.1:0-12137 GCF_044741025.1 Streptomyces sp. NPDC088246 | reverse complement strand
TGGCGTATGTGATTTATACGTCGGGTTCGACGGGTCGGCCGAAGGGTGTGCAGGTCGCTCATGGCAGTGTGGTGGGCATGGTGTCGGCTCTGGGCCCGGTGCTTGGTGCCGGTCCGGGTGTGCGGATGCTGCAGTTTGCCTCGTTCAGCTTTGACGCTGCGGTTCTGGATGTGGCGGTGACGTTGGCCTCGGGTGGGGTTTTGGTGGTGGCGTCGTCCGGGGAGCGTGCGGAGGCGGGTCTGTTGACCGGCATGCTCCGTGCCGGTGGGGTGGGCGCGGCGAGTGTGGTTCCGTCCCTGCTGGGTGTCCTTGATCCGCGGGCGGTGCCTGGTGTGGGAACGCTGTTGCTGGGTGCGGAGCGGCTGACGGAGCCGGTGGCTCGTGCCTGGTCGCAGGGGCGTCGGCTGGTGAATACGTACGGTCCGACGGAGGCGACGGTCATGGTGACGACGGGTGTGGTCGAGCCGGAGCGTTTGGTGGGTGTGCCGGCGATCGGTGCGCCGGTGGGTAATGCCCGGCTGTATGTGCTGGATGAGCGGCTGAATCCGGTGCCGGTGGGTGTGGCCGGTGAGGTGTTCATCGCCGGTCCGCAGGTGGCCCGTGGTTATCGGGGTCGTCCTGGTCTGACGGGTGAGCGGTTCCTTGCGGATCCGTTCGCGGCGGATGGCTCGCGCATGTATCGGTCGGGTGACCGGGCGCGGTGGCTGGCGGATGGGCAGCTCGACTTTGTGGGCCGTGTGGACGGTCAGGTGAAGGTGCGTGGTTTCCGTATCGAGCCGGGCGAGATCGAAGGGGTTCTGGCGACCCACCCGCAGATCCGTACCGCCGTCGTGGCCGCGTTCGGGGATGTCGAGGACCGGCGTCTGGTGGCCTACCTAGTTCCCGCCGAGCACACGGACGGCATCCCGCCGGTCAGCGAGCTCCGAGACTTCGCGAGCAACCGCCTGCCCGCCTTCATGATCCCCTCCGCGTTCGTGGAGCTGGCGGCGTTGCCGCTGACCCCGAACGGGAAGCTGGACCGTTCGGCGCTGCCGGATCCGGAGGGTGCGCGCATCGGCTCGGCGGGGGAGTACGTGGCGCCCAGCTCCGAGGCCGAGCGGATTCTGGCCGGGGTGTGGGAAGAGGTCCTGGGTCTGGAGCGGGTCGGGGTCGAGGACAACTTCTTCGAACTCGGCGGCGACTCCATCATCAGCATCCGTGTCGCGGCGAAGTCCCGCGAGCTGGGTGCCCATGTGACGGTGGCGCAGCTGTTCAGCCACCAGACCGTGGCCGCCCTGGCCTCGGTCGCCACGAGCGCAAGCCTGGCGGACGCGGAACAGGGGCTCGTCGTAGGTGACTTCCCGCTCTCCCCGATCCAGCGGTCCTTCCTCGCCCGCGACATGCCCCGGCCGTCGCACTTCAACCAGTCGGTCGTCCTGGAAGCCACCGAGCGCGTCGACCCCGACGTACTGCGCACCGCACTGGGCGCGCTGGTCGAACAGCACGATGTGCTGCGTTCCCGATTCGTACGGGAGGGAGGCGGCCAGTGGGTCGGCCGGCTCGCGGCCGCCGAACCGGCCGACCTGGTCTCCACCATCGATGCCTCCGGCCTGGACGGCGACGACGAGTGGCGGTTCCTGGACGCCCGGGCCACCGAGGTGCAGACCGGCCTCGGCCTGGGCGACGGACCCCTCCTGCGTGTGGCGCTCTTCGAGCGCGGCGAGCGTGCGCAGCTGCTGCTGTTCGTCGTCCACCACCTGGTCGTGGACACGGTCTCCTGGCCCGTGCTCCTGGAGGACCTGGCGGCGGCGTACCAGCAGGTCGAGCAGGGCGCCACCGTCGTGCAGCTGCCCGCCAAGACCACGTCGTTCCTGCACTGGGCGCAGCGGCTGGCAGAGCTGGCGGCCTCGCCGGAGCTCGCGCTCGAAACGTCCCACTGGCGGGAAGCGGAAGCCGCGGTCGTCCCGCTGCCCCGCGACAGCGACGGTCCGAACCGGAACGCCTCGGTGCGCAACCTGCGTCAGTCCCTGGAGGCGGGGCTGACGGAGCGGTTGCTGCGTGAGGTGCCGTCCGCGTTCCGGACGCAGATCAATGACGTGCTGCTCAGCGTGCTGGGTGTGGTGTTCACCGAGTGGGCGCGAACAGGGTCCGTGGTGGTGGACGTCGAGGGTCACGGCCGTGAGGACGTCGGCGCCGACATCGACGTGTCGCGTACGGTCGGCTGGTTCACCAGCGTCCATCCGGTGGTGCTCACCGGAGCGGCGGACGGGGATCTGGGCGGCATCCTGCGCCGTACGAAGGAGTACCTGCGCGGGATCCCCCGGAAGGGGCTGGGCTACGGCCTGCTGCGCCATCTCACCGACTGGACCCCGCAGGGGAGTGCCGAGGTCAGCTTCAACTACCTCGGCCAGTCAGGCGGTCGCTCGGACGACACGGCTGATGCCGGCCGCGAGGAGGGGGTGCGCTTCCGCCCGACCGGCAGGTCCCTCGGTGAGTCGCAGTCCGAGGACGGCGTACGCACCCACCTGATCGAGGTCAACAGCCAGGTCAGCGCGGGCCGTCTGGAGATGGAGTGGACGTACAGCTCGGAGGTGCACGACGAGGCGACGATCGTGCAGCTCGCGGAGCGGTACGTCGTGGTCCTGGGTGAGCTGATCGAGTACTGCTGCCGTCCGGACACCGGCGGGCACACGCCGTCCGACTTCCCGCTCGTCCGGATCGACCAGGCCGTGCTCGACCGTGTCGCGGAGAGCCTGCCGACCGTCATCGAGGACATCTACCCGCTCACCCCCCTCCAGCAGGGCATGCTCTTCCACACCCGGCTCTCCGCCGACACCGGCATGTACTGGGCACAGAACGGTCTGCTCCTCGAAGGCGAACTGGACCTCGACGCTCTCAAGCGGGCCTGGGAGCTGGTGTTCTCCCGGCATGAGGTGCTGCGCACCGCTGTCGTGTCGGAAGGCGTACCTCAGCCCCTCGCGGTCGTGTCCCGTTCCGTACCCCTGCCCCTGGAGCTGCGGGACCTCTCCCGGCTCGACGAGGAGGACCGGCGCCACGCGATCTCCGAGCACCTGGACGCCGACTGGGCGCGGGGCGCCGACTTCACCGCACCCACGCTCGTGCGGATCTCGGTGGTCCGGCTCGCCGAGGACCGGCACCAGCTGTTCTGGAGCTACCACCACCTGCTCCTCGACGGCTGGAGCATCCCCATCGTCCTGGGCGAGGTGATGGAGGCCTACCACGCCTTCCGCGCGGGTGCGGAGCGGCCGGCACTGGCCGTGCGCGCGCCGTTCCGGGACTTCGTCTCCTGGGTTGTCGAACAGGACCTGGACGAGGCGCGCGCCTACTGGCGGGACTACCTGGCCGCGGTCACCGAGCCCGTCGCGCTCGGGGTGGAGCACGCCACCGGGCAGCAGGGGCACGACGAGCGGCAGGTGCCGCTGCCGGCGCACGTGGCCGAGCACGGGCTCGCCGACTTCGCCCGCCGCCACCGGGTCACGCTCAACACCGTGGTGCAGGGTGCGTGGTCGCTGGTGCTCGGCCTGTACGCGGGCTCCGACGACGTGGTGTTCGGTACGACCTCCTCCGGCCGTGGCGGGCAGATCGACGGCATGGACTCCATGGTCGGTCTGCTGATCAACACGACGCCCGTACGGGCCCGGATCGACCGCGACCGATCCGTGGTGGAGTGGCTCGCGGGATTGCAGGACCAGCAGGTACGGGCCCGCAAGTACGAGCAGACCCCTCTGACCACGATCACGGAGTGCAGTGCGCTCGCGCCGGGGCAGGCTCTCTTCAACACGCTGTACGCGTTCGAGAACTACCCCGACCAGGCAAGGGTCGAGGGCGGCGAAGGCGGCCGGTACGCGGACGGCGACGGACTGCGAGCCGGTGCCAACTACGGCCGAGACCAGTCCAATTACCCGCTCGGCGTGATCGCCTCCTCCGCTCGCGAGTTGGTGGTGCGCCTGTCCTACGACCGCGCGCACTACGACGATGCCACCATGGAGCGGATGGCCGGACACCTGGCGACCGTCCTGACGGCCATCGCCACGGACGCCGGGCAGCGGGTCGGTGATCTGCCCGTCCTGACGGCGGCCGAACAGGACCGGCTGGTGTCGGAGTGGAACGACACGGCCGGGCCCGTGCCCGCCGTGGCCGGCGTCCACGAGTTGGTGGCCGACCGGACGGCGGCGACCCCCGACGCGATCGCCCTCGTCGCGGGAGAGCAGGCCCTCGGCTACGCCGAACTGACGGCGCGGGCGGCCCGGCTCTCCCATCACCTGCGGAACGCGGGCGTGGGCGCCGAGTCCGTGGTCGCCGTGTGCCTGGAACGCGGGATCGACATGGCCGTCACCGTCCTCGCGGTGTGGCAGGCCGGAGCGGCCTACCTTCCGCTGGACCCCGAATACCCGGCCGAACGACTGGAGTTCATGCTCGCCGACAGCGGCGCCACCGCGCTGGTCGGTCACCGGTCGGCCGCGTCCGCCCTCACCGCCGTCGGCGGTCTCGACACCGTGGTGTGGGTGGACGCCCCGGACACCCGTACGACGCTCGCCGCACTGCCCGCCACACCGCCGTCGGTGCCGGTCCACCCGGACCAGCTCGCGTACGTGATCTACACCTCTGGCTCCACCGGCCGGCCCAAGGGCGTCCACCTCCCCCACCGCGGACTGGTGAACCTCGTCACGGCGCAGCAGGAGGCCCTGGGCACGGGCAGCGAGGACACCGTGCTCGCCTTCGCCCCGTTCAGTTTCGACGCCTCCGTGTGGGAGCTGGTGATGGCGCTGGCGGTGGGCGCGACCCTGGTCGTGGCCGAGGCGCCCGACCGCGCCGACCCCGCCCGGCTCGCATCCCTGGTCACCCGCAGCGGGGTGAGCGTGGCAACCGTACCGCCGTCGCTCCTCGACGCCCTCACGCCCGGAGACCTGGACGGTGTGACCACGCTGGTGACCGCGGGCGAACGCCTCGACGCCGGCCTGGCCGCCACGTGGCGGCGGCGCCACCGGCTGTTCAACGCCTACGGGCCGACCGAGACCACGGTCTGTGCGAGCATCGCCGAGGTCGAGCTCGAGGACTCGGAAGTTCCGGGCGCGCCTCCCATCGGCACCCCGCTCGTCAACGGCGCCGTGTACGTCCTCGACGCATCGATGCGGTGCGTCCCCATGGGTGTGCCCGGCGAACTGTACGTTGGCGGAGCGCAGTTGGCGCGCGGCTACGGAGGGCGCCGGCCGCTCACCGCCGAGCGCTTCGTCGCCGACCCGTTCGCCGCCGACGGCTCCCGGCTGTACCGGACCGGGGACCGGGTGCGCTGGTCGGCGGACGGGCAGCTCGAATTCCTGGGGCGCGCGGACGACCAGCTGAAGGTGCGCGGCTACCGGATCGAGCCCCTGGAGATCGAGGCGGCGCTCGCCGCCCACCCGGGTGTCCGCGCGGCGGTGGTGAATGCGTTCGGGGAGGGCACGGACCGGCGCCTGGTCGCCCACCTGGTCCCGGCCGACCACGCGGAGGGCCTGCCGCCCGTTGCCGAGTTGCGCGGGTTCGCGGGCGGGCCACTGCCCGAGTTCATGGTCCCGTCGGTGTTCGTGGAACTGGCCGAGCTGCCGCTGACCCCGAACGGGAAGACCGACCGGGCGGCCCTGCCCGCGCCCGCCGGATTCCGCACGGGGAACGGCGGCCGGTACGTCGCCCCCGCCACCGCCACCGAGGAGCTGCTCGCCGACGTGTGGGCGCGCGTGCTCGGCGTGGAGCGGGTGGGCGTCTTCGACGGCTTCTTCGAGCTGGGGGGCCACTCCCTGTTGGCCGCCCAGGTCGTCTCCCGGGTCCGCGAGATGTTCTCGGTGGAACTTCCCCTCGCCACCCTGTTCGACCGGCCGACTGTCCGGGGACTGGCCTCGTTCGTCGACGGCTCGGCCCGTGACGCCGCGCCCCCGGTGACGGCCGTGGCCCGGGACGCGGCACTGCCGTTGTCGTTCGCACAGCAGCGCCTGTGGTTCCTGGACCAGCTGGAGCCCGGCTCGGTCGACTACAACATGTCCACCCGTCTGCGGTTCACCGGCGACATCGATACCGCCGCCCTCGGCGCCGCCCTGGACGCGCTCGTGGCCCGTCACGAAGTCCTGCGGACCCGCCTCGTGGCCGGCGCGGACGGGGTGGGCCTGCAGGTCGTCGACCCGGCGGCCGGCGTGCCGCTGCCGGTGGTGGACCTGTCCGGCAGCGCCGACCCGCAGGACGCCGCCGACCAGCTGATCGGCGAGGACGGCCTCACACCCTTCGACCTGGCCGACGGGCCCCTCGTACGCGCCACCCTGCTGCGCCTGGCTCCGGACGACCACACCCTGACCCTCGCCCTGCACCACGTCGTCTTCGACGAGTGGTCGGACCGGATCCTGCGGCGCGAGCTGTCCGCGCTGTACGAGGCGTTCCGGGCCGGGGAGCCCGACCCGCTGCCGCCGCTGGCCGTCCAGTACGCGGACGTCGCCGCCTGGCAGCGGCAGTGGCTGACCGGCGACGTACTCGACGGACAACTCGGCTACTGGCGTGCCCAGCTGGACCGCGCTCCGGTCCTTGAGCTGCCCACCGACCTGCCGCGCCCCCAGGTGCGCTCCACCGCGGGTGCCGTCACCCGCTTCAGCGTCGCGCCGGACACGGCGGAGGCGCTGCGCGCGCTGTCCCGTGAGAGCGGCACGACGATGTTCATGACACTGCTCGCCGCCTTCAGCGTCCTCCTGGGCCGTTACGGGGACACGGACGACGTGGCGATCGGCACGCCGGTCGCGAACCGCCCGCTGGCCGAGACCGAGGACCTGATCGGGTTCTTCGTCAACACGCTGGTCATGCGCACGGACCTGTCCGGCAACCCGTCCTTCGCCGACCTCCTGGGTCGGGTACGGGAGATGGCCCTCGGCGCGTACCTGCATCAGGACCTGCCGTTCGACCGGCTCGTCGACGCACTGGTCACCGAACGCGACCGGTCCCGCAACCCGCTGACCGACGTCATGTTCAGCTACGTTCCCGGCGACCCGGGTGACCTGGGTGACCCCGGCGACGGCGGGATGCCGGTGGACGGCTTCGACGACCGCGCCGCCGCGTGCCTTCCGGTCGCCCCGGGTACGGGCCCCGAGCCCGTACCCGTCAAGTTCGACCTGGTCCTGACCCTGGCGGACGCCGGCGGCGCCCTGTCCGGGGAGCTCCAGTTCAGCACCGCGCTGTTCGAGGCCGCGACCGTGGAGCGGATGGCCGCGCACCTGGTCACCCTCCTCGACGCCCTCGCCGCCGACGCGGGCCAGCACGTGGGCGAGGTCGGGCTGCTGCCCGAGGCGGAGCGCCACCTGCTCGTCGAGGGGTGGAACGACACCGCCGCCGAGCTTCCGCCTGCGGGCGGCCTCCACGAGCTGATCGCCGCGCAGGTGGCCGCCACTCCCGACGTCGTGGCCGTCCTGGCCGGCGAACAGTCCCTCACCTATGGCGCGATGGCGGCCCGCGCGAACCGACTGGCCCACCGTCTGCGGCAGGCCGGCGTGGGACCCAAGTCCGTCGTCGCACTGTGCCTGGAGCGGTCCGCCGACATGGCGGTCGCCTCGCTGGCGGTCTGGCAGGCCGGTGCGGGCTACCTGCCCCTCGACCCCGCCTACCCCCTCGAACGGCGCCGGTTCATGATGAGCGACACCGGCGCGTCGGTGCTCGTGGCCCACGGGGCGGTGGCTGCCGACCTCGCGGCCGACGGCACCGTGGACGCCGTGCTCCTGCTGGACGACCCGGTGACCCTCGCCGAGCTCGACGAGCTCCCCTCGACCCCGCCCCCGGTACGCGTCCTTCCCGACCAGCTGGCGTACATCATCTACACCTCGGGTTCGACGGGACGCCCGAAGGGCGTCCATGTACCCCACCGCGGCGTGACGACCCTCGCCGAGGGGATGCGCGCGCTGCTGCACGCCGGTCCGGGAGACCACGTCCTCGCGTTCGCGTCCTTCAGCTTCGACGCCTCGGTGTGGGAGGTGGTGATGGCGCTCCCGACCGGCGCGACCCTGGTCGTGGCCGAGCGCCAGGACCGCACCCCGCCCGAGCGGCTGACCTCGATGATGCGGCGGACCGCCGTACGCCTCGCCTTCATGACACCCACGCTGCTCGGCGTGCTGTCCCCGGACGACCTCCCCGACCTCGCCACGGTGCTCGTCGGCGGCGAACGCGTGGAGGCCAGGCTCACCGCCCTGTGGCACCGGCGCCTGCGACTGCTCAACGTCTACGGGCCGACCGAGACCACCATCGCCACGACCGGCGGAGAGGTCACCGCCGACGGCACACCGCCGATCGGCACCCCCTTCCTCAACGAGCGCGTCTACATCCTCGACCCGTCCCTCAACCCCGCCCCGGTCGGCGTGGCCGGCGAACTGTTCATCGGCGGCGACGGTGTCACCCGCGGCTACGGAGGCCGGGGCGCGCTGAGCGCCGAACGCTTCGTCGCGGACCCGTTCGCCGCGGACGGCTCGCGCATGTACCGCTCGGGCGACCGGGCGCGCCGGCTGGCGGACGGACGTCTCGACTTCGTTGGCCGCGCGGACAACCAGGTCAAGGTACGCGGCTTCCGCATCGAACCTGGCGAGATCGAGGTCGTGCTCGCCGACCACCCGGGCGTCAGAACGGCCGTCGTGACCGCCCACGGCAACGGTACGGACCGCAAGCTCGTCGCCTACCTCGTCCCCGCGGACATGGCCGAGGGCATCCCGTCCGTCGTCGAACTACGCTCCTTCGTGGGCGAACGCCTGCCGAAGTTCATGGTCCCGGCGCTCTTCACCGAGATGGCCGGCATGCCGCTGACCAGGAGCGGGAAGATCGACCGCGGTGCCCTTCCGGCACCAGACGGCGCCGGCGCCGCATCGGCGGACACGTACGTCGCGCCCCGCACCGAGGTGGAACGGATCCTCGCCGAGGCCTGGGCGGAGATCCTCGGAGTGGAGCGGGTCGGCATCGAGGACAACTTCTTCGACCTCGGCGGCGACTCCATCATCAGCATCCGCGTCGTCGCCCGCGCCCGCGACTTCGGCGTGCACGTGACGGCGGCGCAGCTCTTCGACCACCAGACGGTGGCGGCACTCGCCCCCGTGGCCGCGGCCGGGAGCACGGCCGTCGCCGAGCAGGGTGTCGTGGCGGGCGACTTCCCGCTCTCGCCCATTCAGCGCTGGTTCCTCGGCCGTGCCCTGCCCCGGGCCGCGCACTTCAACCAGTCGACGGTCCTGGAGGCCGACGACCCCTTCGACGCCGACCTGCTGCGGGTGGCCGTACGTGCGTTGGTCGAGCAGCACGACGTACTGCGCTCCCGGTTCGTACAGGAGGACGGGGAGTGGATCGGGCGCCTGGTGGCCGCCGAGACCGCCGACCCGGTGACGGTGATCGACGCCTCCGACGTGGACGCCGTGGACGAGGCCGCCTACCTGGAGGCCCGCGCCACGGAGGTACAGGCGAGCCTCGACCTTGCGGAAGGGCCGCTGTTCAGGGTGGCGGTCTTCGAACGCGGCGACCGGGGCCGGCTGCTCCTGGTCGTGGCGCACCACCTGGTGGTCGACGCGGTCTCCTGGCCGGTCCTGCTGGAGGACCTGATCTCCGCGTACGGACAGGCTGAAGCGGGCTCCGTCACGGTGGAGCTGTCGGCGAAGACGACGTCGTTCGTGCGGTGGACCCAGCGGCTGACCGAACTCGCGGACTCGCCCGAGCTGGCAGCGGAAGCCCCGTACTGGCGGGCCGCCGAGGCCGCGGCCGTACCCCTGCCGCGGGACCGCGGCGGGAACAACACCGTCACCTCGGCCGACGAGGTCGTGGCCACCCTCGACGCGGACCGGACCGAACGCCTCCTGCGCGAGGTACCCGGCGCCTTCCGGACCCGGATCAACGATGTCCTCCTCGCCGCCCTCGGCATGACCCTGACGTCCTGGGCCCGTGTCCCGTCCGTCGTCGTCGACCTGGAGGGCCACGGCCGTGAGGACGTCGGCGCCGACATCGACGTGTCCCGGACGGTCGGCTGGTTCACCAGTGTCCACCCGGTGGTGCTCACCGGTGCGGCGCACGGCGACCTGGGCGCCGTACTGCGCCGGACGAAGCAATACCTGCGCGGCGTCCCGCGCAAGGGCCTGGGCTACGGCCTCCTGCGCCACCTCACCGACTGGACCCCGGAGGGACACGCCGAGGTCAGCTTCAACTACCTGAGCCAGAACGCCCAGCGCACCGGCGACCGCGCACCCGCCACCCGCGGCGCAGCGGCCCGGCTCCGCCCGGGCAAGGGATCCCTCGGCCGCGCCTGGTCGACGGAGGGCAACCGCACACACCTCCTCGACATCAACTGCCGTGTCTCCGGCGGCCGGCTCGAAATGGTGTGGGCGTACGGCACCGAGGTGCACGACGAGGCCACCGTCGCCGGGCTGGCGCAGCGCTACGTCGACATCCTCGACGACCTGATCGAGTACTGCTGCCGCCCGGACACCGGCGGGCACACCCCGTCCGACTTCCCGCTCGCCCGCATTGACCAGGCCGCACTGGACCGCGTCACGGCCCACGTGCCCACCGAGATCGAGGACGTCTATCCGCTCACCGCCCTCCAGCAGGGCATGCTCTTCCACAGCCGGCTCTCCGACGACCCCGGCATGTACTGGGTGCAGAACGGCCTCTCCCTGCAGGGCGAGCTGGACTTCGACGCCCTGGAGCAGGCGTGGGAGCTGGTGGTCTCCCGGCACGAGGTGCTGCGCACCGCGGTCGTCTGGGACGGAGTGCCCGAGCCGCTGGCCGTGGTCTCCCGGTCCATACCCCTTCCTCTGGACGTACGGGACCTCTCCCACCTGGACGAGGAAACACAGCAGCGGGCGATCGGCGACCACCTGGAGGCCGACTGGGCACGCGGCGCCGACTTCTCCGCGCCCACACTGATGCGGATCTCCGTGCTCAGCCTCGCCGCCGACCGGCACCAGCTGCTCTGGAGCTACCACCACCTGCTCCTCGACGGCTGGAGCCTGCCGATCGTGATGGGCGAGCTGCTGGAGGCGTACGACGCCTTCCGCACCGGAAGGGGCCGGCCGGACCTGACCGCGCCCGTGCCGTTCCGGGACTTCGTGTCCTGGGTCGGCGCACAGGACCTGGACCAGGCGCGCGCGTACTGGCGCGACTACCTGGCCGGGGTCACCGAACCCACCACGCTCGGCGTGGAGCGCGCCACCGGCGACCAGGGCCGCGCGGAGGCCCATGTCACGCTGCCGCGCACGGTCGCCGCATCGGGCCTCGCGGACTTCGCCCGCCATCACCGCCTGACGCTGAACACGGTGGTCCAGGGCGCGTGGGCGCTGGTCCTCGCCCTGTACTCCGACAGCGACGACGTGGTGTTCGGCGTGACCTCGTCGGGGCGCGGCGGCCAGATCGAGGGCATGGACTCCATGGTCGGCCTCCTGATCAACACGACCCCGACACGCGTACGAGTTGACCGTGAGCAGCCGGTCGTGGACTGGCTGACCGGCCTCCAGGACGAGCAGGTCCAGGCCCGGCAGTACGAACAGGTCCCCCTGGTGACCATCGCCGAATGCAGCGAACTGCCCGCAGGCCAGTCGCTGTTCGACAGCCTCTTCGTATTCGAGAACTTCCCGGACCAGGCCCTGACCGAGGGGCGTGACACCTCCGCCGCCAACGGCCTGGAAGCCAACCTCGACTTCGGCCGCGAACAGGTCAACTACCCCCTCCACATAACCGCGGGCGCAGGCCGCGACGTCAGGATCAAGCTGTCCTACGACCGCGCCCGCTTCGACGCGGCGACGGTGGAGCGGATGGCGGGCCATCTGGGATCGGTGCTCGCGTCGGTCGTCGAGGACGCGGGTCGGCGTGTGGGTGAGCTGTCGGTGTTGTCGTCGGGTGAGCGGGATGTGGTGGTGCGTGGGTGGAATGACACGGATGTGGAGGTGTCCGGGGTTGGTGGGGTGCATGGGTTGATCGCGGAGCGGGCTGTGGTGGCTCCGGATGTGGTGGCTGTGGTGTCGGGTGGGGAGGTGTTGACGTATGGGGGGTTGATGGGTCGGGCGAATCGTCTGGCGCATCACCTGCGGGCGGCTGGTGTGGGTGCGGAGTCCGTGGTCGCCGTGTGTCTGGAGCGTGGGCTGGACTTGGTGGTCGCGGGGCTTGCGGTGTGG
>NZ_JBIURV010000103.1:0-12498 GCF_044741025.1 Streptomyces sp. NPDC088246 | reverse complement strand
ATGGTCAGCAGGCTGACCGCGAGCCCGAGTCAAATCGGGCAATACCTCCGCCCGAAACCGCCCGCGGCAGCATGAAACGGTACCGAACACCCTCTAAGAACACATCGCCATCGAGGGCCTGGTCGTCGGCGCCGTCACGGGTCTGGTGGGCTCCGGCGGCGGCTTCCTCGTCGTGCCCGCACTCGCGATCCTTGGCGGACTGCCCATGAGCACCGCGGTCGGCACCTCACTTCTCGTCATCGCCATGAAATCCTTCGCCGGACTGGCCGGGCACCTCTCAAACGTGCAGATCGACTGGGGCCTCGCCCTGGCCGTCACCGCGGCGGTCTTCGGCGGCAGCCTCCTCGGCGCGCGCCTCGCCGGCCGCATTCCGCAGGACACCCTGCGCAAGGTCTTCGGATGGTTCGTCGGCATGGGCATCTTCGTCCTCGCCCAGCAACTCGACACCGCCATCTGGACGGCCGTAGCGTCGGCTTTGCGGCGTCTCGTCGATGGGCAGGACATCGACTGTGACCAGGTCGCTGCAGCCGTGCGGCCCCGGATGATCGTCCGGGAGTCGGCGTGACACCGGATCCGTGATGCCACGGTGACGGTGTCCAAGGCCGTCGGCGCTCGACTTGCCAGGTGGTGACTCAAGGAGCCACCACCAGGCGGCCGTCTGCTGGATTGCCGTCAATCTGGCGTAGAAGTCGAGGCCTTCCCTCTCGCCCTGCTTCCGGAAGTCAGCCGGCAGCGGTCGGGCCACGAGGCCAGGACCTGGCGCAGGCTGGTGAATGCCGCGCTGTTGACCTGGGCCGCCGGGCACACAGATGTTGGTCCTGGTGTTCGTCGGCTGCCGATCAACGGTCGTGGATCGAGCCGTTGTTCCCGGCAGGATGCGGTGAAGCCGGTGGCGAGATCGCCGAGGCGGTGCCAGCGGTGGATCTCCGGCCGGTCCGCGCGGCATCTGGTGTGCCTTCCGGCGCTCCGGCGCTCCGGTGTGATTGAGGGTGGTGGTCCGGCGCTCGCCGGAGTGATGCGCTCGCTCGAAGGTGTGAAGGTGAGTCGGGTCGGGACAATACCCGGTGTACCGGACCTACGGTCGGGATGTGACGGTTCTTGGGGCGGGGCCTGCTGGCGCGGGCGGTGTGCGGGCGGGTGAGGAACGGCTGGCGGAGGCGGCGTCGGTGGTGCTGATGCAGCCGACGACTCTGTGTAATCTCAACTGCTCCTACTGCTATCTGCCGGACCGGAGAGTGTTGCGGCGCATGAGTGTGGAGGTCGCCCAGGCAGTGGCGACCGGTGTCCGGACATGGGCCGAGAAGCGCCCGGTAGCCGTGGTGTGGCATGGCGGTGAGCCGCTTGCCGTGGGCCCGGCTTATTTCAGTTCTCTGGTGGCGCCGTTCGGGCCGGGCGAGAGGCACGCGGTGACACATGCGGTGCAGACCAATGCCACGCTCATCGACGAGGCGTGGTGCGAGGTGTTCGCGACGGTCCCAGTCCGGGTGGCGGTGAGCGTCGACGGCCCGGGTGAGGCGAATGCGGCCCGGGTGGACTGGGCGGGGCACCCGAGTCTGGAGCGGGTCATGAGCGGGATCGGGATGCTGCGCCGGGCCGGGATCGCCTTCAACGTGATCGCGGTGGTGGCCGATGTGGCTCCGGGGGCGGCCACCGCTGTGTACCGATTCGCCTGTGAGCTGGGCTGCGACAGCCTGGGGGTGAATCTGGCCGAGAAGAAGGGCGTGTACGGAGGTAGGCAGGAGTCCAAGGACGGGATCGTCGCGTTCTGGCAGGAGCTGGCGGCCTGCTGGCAGACCGATCCCCGCATTCGGGTCAGGGAGCTCGACCATGCCTACACCCACATCCGTGAGGAGCTGGCCGGCACCGCCGCTCTGCGTGCTGACCGTCTGCTGATGCCGCTTCCGCTGGTGGCCTGGGACGGCGGCTTCCTCCCGATCGGCGCGGAACTGGCGGGCTTCCGCTCACCTCGCCATGGCCCCTTTTCTGCGGGCAACGTCCTGGACACTCCGCTGGCCGTCCTATTGGCCCGCGCGCACGAAGTGCCGTGGGTCGCCGAGGCCCTCGCAGGCGTGACCAACTGCCGTGAGCACTGCAACTACTTCGCCTACTGCCGCGGCGGTCAGGCGGCCAACAAGTATTTCGAGACCGGCCGCCTGGACGGTACCGAAACCGCGTACTGCCGCACCAGCAAGATCAACCTGATGGAAGGAATCCTGCGCCATGCCGAACGTGCCTGTGCCTGACAAGGTCATGGAGAGCACTGCCCCGCTTGCCGAGCGCATCGAGGCCTGCCGGGATTCGCTCGCCCGGGCCGCGGCCCAGGCCGGTGAATGCCACGAGACCGCGAGCATCTTTGGCTGGGATTACGGTGTGCCCGGCTACGACAAGATCGGTGGGGCTGCCTGAACCGATTTCACCTTGGTGCCGCCTCCGCGGTAGAGCCGGCGGTGCGGCCTGACCACCCTGTTGAGGCGGCACCGGTGAGCGATCGTCACGTCCCAGGACCGGGTATGGAAGGACAACACTGTGGCTCCCGGGCCTGTGTCGTGGGAGGCGACGAACCCGCGCGGGACCAGCTCGGCACCCGAATGGCGGACAGTCTCGGCCGAGCGGGGAGGAGATCGCGCTCGTTGGGGGTCTACTCCAGGACGTCCCGACAGTGTTCTCCGCGTGGCGCGATGGCGATGCCGAGGGCCTGCATCAGCACGTCCGCGTTGTCGCCCCCGGCGGTGCCGGCCTGGCCATCGCCAGCATGGGCCGGGCACCGGGAACCCCCTACGCTCGCGAGATCGAGCACACGCTCGCCACCACCGAGACCGCGAAGCTGCTCACGTTGCCGTTCCTCCAGCCCGACCAGATCGACTCCACCGTTTACGCCTACGCGCTGTCCAGCGGGCCAACTCGCTGCGGGTGCAGATCACCGCCGCGTGGGACAAGCGCGGTGCCCGGCTCAACGCCGTCAGCCCCGGCGTCGTCATCACGCCGCTGGCCCTGGACGAGCCGTCCGGGCCGCGCCGTGAGTGGTTCGAGCATGTGGGCGAGGTGTCGGCGGCCGGACGGTTCGGCACGTCCGACGAGGTTGCCGAGGCGGCCGCCATCCTCCTCGACCGCCGGGCCGGCTTCATCACGGGAGCCGACCTGTTGATGGACGGCGGCGTCGCCTCGGCCCTGGGCACCGGCGAGCTGACCACCCCCTGACCGCGCGCTCTCACTCCGAAAGAGCGGCTGAGAGGTGCTGGTCGGCGGCCCAGGAGGCGAGGATACGCAGCCGCTCGCCGAACTTCTGACCGATTGCGAGGCCTACCGCATCCCCTTCACCCCGGAGAAGAGAAGCGCGCCCCGCCTACTGCTCCAGCGTCTGGCCCCCGTCATCCCGCCGGGCCACATCCTGGTGTGCGTGCAGCCCCAGCCCGATTCCACCCGTGCCCTCGGGGGTACTGCTCGAGATGGTGCACCGTACGCGTCCCGGCCCTGCGCATCAATGGATGGCTCCCGACCCGGACCACGGCGACCCCGGAGAGCGCGACCGGGGTCAAGGTTGCAGCGGGCGGATAGGGAAAGGCTGGGGCATGGACCTCAACGAACTCCAGCGCCGCGCCCTGCACATTCATGACCTCTACGACGAGCTGAACCTGAGGGAACGTGGCCGCGTGTGGACACGCGAGGAGTTCATGCTCGGCTTCGTCGGGGACGTCGGCGATCTGGCAAAGATCGTCATGGCACAGGAAGGCGCCCGCGACATGCCGGGCGGCCGTGCCGCTCTGGAACACGAACTCGCGGACTGCCTGTGGTCCGTGCTGATCCTCGCGCACCGGTACGACGTCGATCTGAACGCCGCGTTCCTGCGCACGATGGATGGACTCGACCAGTCGATCACCGCGCGAGGAAGACGCGATGCCGAGCCCACGTGACCGTGGCCAGGGATTACGGAATGGGTCACGTGGCTGGGTCGTGTGGTCGGGCACCTGCCGCGAGAAGCACGGCGATCGTCTCGGGGTAGGGCCCGGTCATCGCCCATTGAAGCGGCGAACGGCCCATGCCGTGATCTTCGTGGAGATTGGGATCGGCGCCGTGGGTGAGGAGTGCACGCACCGTTTCGGTATGGCCCCAGCATGCGGCCGCGCAAAGGGGCGTGCCTTCCGTGCCGCGTCCGCTTTCGGTGTTGGGCAAGGCCCCGGCTGCCAGTAGACAGAGGACGTTGTCGGCGGCTCCGCTGACTGATGCGGCGTATAGAGGCGTGGTGCCCTCGGTATTGCCGGCCTGCGGGCAGGCCCCGCTCTTAGTAGAGCGTTGATCTGAGTGGTGTCGCCGAGTGTCGCCACCTCTACGAGACGCTTTGACAGTTTCTTCTGCCGCCGTCTGTTCACGATCGCTAAGCCTTGATCCACCGAGGGGATTTGAGAGTGGTTTTTTTGATCGGTTTCGGGTCGGGTGGCCGGGTGAGGGCAGGTTGTGTCCGCTGGTCTGCCCAGCTTTTCCACGGTTCGGTTCCGGTCAGGCCCTTGCGGGCGGGGCGGGCAGGGGCTGTTCGTATCAGTCGGCCGGTCCGTGGGCGGTGGAGAACAGGTGTGTCCAGGCGTGCTGCCAGGGCCAGTTGTGCGGTAGGTGCAGGGTGATGCGGCGGGCGGAGCGGGCGATCCGGGCCGGAACGTGGACCAGGTGGGTGCGGATCGTGGCGGTGGTGGCCCTGGCGTGGAAGGCGGAGGCCTGTGCGCCGGTGGCCCGCAGCAGGTTGTAGGTCATCGCCCACAGGGTGAGCCATGCGGCGTTGGCGTTGAAGTGTGCGGAGGGCAGGTGGGCCAGGGCGGAGGCTTTGCTGTCGGCGACCGCCACGGGATGCCGGTGCGGACCCGGAAGCGTATGCCGTCGATCAGCTGCCGCCGGGTCCATGTCGGTGGCTGGCCGGGCTTCTTGCCCTTCGGCAACAGCGGTTCCAGCGCGGCCCATAGCTCGTCTGTCAGATCTCTACGCGCCACGAACCGAGATCATCCCACGATCAAGATCCACTTTCGATACACGCCCTAGCTTGACTCTGTCGGTGATCTTGGGGTTTCCCAGTGCGCGAGCCTGATCGGCGGGCATGCTCAGTGCTGTTTCGAAGGCCGATACAGCTGCCGAGGTGTCCGTTGTCGCTCCATCCCCGCTCCGGTGAGCAAGTCCCGCCTCTGACCGCCCAGATCGCACGGGCAAGCAATCCGGCCGGTACGACGGCGATGTGGGTCAGAGACCGGCTGGACGGGTTGTGGTGCGACGAGGACTTCGCCGGCTGGTATCCGCGCGACGGGCGTCCCGGGCTCTCGCCTGCCCAACTGGCCACCGTCTGTGTGCTGCAGTTCCTGCTTGGTCTGTCGGACCGGCAGGCAGCGGAAGCGGTCCGCTGCCGCATCGATTTCAAGTACGCCCTGGCCATGGAGCTGGACGATCCCGGCTTCCACCACAGCGTGCTGGCCGACTTCCGCGAGCGCGTCGCACAGGACGACCGCGCCGACCGACTCTTGGATCTGGTGCTCGCCCGTCTGAAGGAGGCCGGCCTCGTGGGCGAGCGCACCACGCAGCGCACCGACTCCACCCACGTCCTGGCCGCGGTGCGCGACCTGACCCGGCTGGAACTGGTCACCGAGGCAGTCCGTGCCGCGCTTGAAGAAGTGGCCCGCACGGCTGGGCATCTGCTGATCGGCCTGGTCGACGAGGACTGGGGGCGCCGCTATGGCCGCCCGGTCCGCCTGGGCAAGAACCCCACCCGGCCCAAGACCAGGATCCTCGCCGCCGGCAACGACGCCTGCCGACTGCTGGAGCGACTCCACCGGGACGGGTCCGCCTACCGGCCCGGCCCACAAGCCGAGGCCCTACGGCAGATCGTGGTGCAGCACTACTACCGCGACACGGCAGGCCGCCTGCGCTGGCGCACCACCGACGACGGCGGTCTGCCGCCCTCCTCCTCGGCAATCGTCTCCCCCTACGACACCACGGCGCGCTATGCCCGTCACGGGCACATCATCAGTTGGAAGGGGTTCGCCGCGCGTGTCACCGAGACGTGTGCCTCCGACAGCGCCAACGTGATCACGGACGTGGCCACCACGTCGGCCGCTACGAACGACGGCCAGGCCCTGCCCGGTATCCACAGCCGCCTGGCGCGTCGCGGGCTGCTGCCTGCCGAGCACTTGGTCGACGGCGGCTACACCTCTCTGGTCCACCTGGAACGAGCCGCCCGCGAACACCAGACCACTGTCAGCGGGCCACTGCCGGGCAACCCCACCCGTCAGCACCGCAGGAACGAAGGCTTCGACCGGGACGACTTCCACATCGACTTCGACCGCCGACAGGTCACCTGTCCCCGGGGCCAGGTCAGCAAGGGCTGGCACGGCCCCTACCCGACCTCCTCGCCCACCGCGGCACCCCTGATCGTGGCGCGGTTCACCAAGAGCCAGTGCCAGCCGTGTCCGGACCGCCCTCGGTGCACCAGCTCCCGCGACGGCGCCCGGAACGTGGGCTTCCCTCCACGAGAACTCCGCGACCTGCAAGTCCGCGTCCGCACCGAGCAGCAGACACCCGAGTGGAAGGCTCGCTACGCGGTCCGCTCCGGCGTGGAGGGCACCATCAACGAGTTTGCCCACGGACACGGCATGCGCCGCTGCCGCTACCGAGGACAGCCGAAAGCCCACCTGCAACACGTACTCACAGCCATCGCCGTGAACATCGAACGACTCAGCACTCGGTCAGTGACCCAGGAAACCCCTTCACCGAGACCGCCGACCGCCTTCCAGACCTTCCTGGACCAGCAGGGAATTCCCCGATCGAAGTCCTGGCGCACCCTCGGCACCTAACCTCGACCATCCAAGATCACCGACAGAGTCAAGCTAGTTGACCAGGGCGTAGTCCCGGTTGAGCCGTGTGCGTTGGTGGAACCAGCGTGATCGGGCTTGGCGACGGCTTCTTTGGCGGCCCGCTCGATCGTCGCGCGCCGGGCCTCCCAGAATGCCGTGTCGCGCTGCGGATTTGCGTATTCGGCCGCTGTCCCTGTGGAGCCGTCGAGCTGTTCGCGCAGGATATCGGCGTGTCCGGCGTGCCGGCTGGTCTCGGTGAGCATGTGTACCAGGATGTTGAACAGCTTCACGTCAGGGCGTGGCCACCAGGGCACGTGGCCGGGGGAGTCGATGGAGAGGGCGGTGATCGTCGCGTCTGAGTGTTCCCATACGCGACGGTAGCGGTCGATGATTTCCTCGCGCGTCTCGTGCTCGGTCGCCCACGTGTCGGCGCCGCGCTCGGCGGCGTCGTCCCATCGGGGCAGGGGCTCGGGGAACGGCCGGTCGAAGACCTCGCCGAAGTACCTGGACTCCCAAGTCGCCAGGTGCTTGACCAGGCCGAGAAGGTTGGTTCCAGTCAAGGTCAGGGGTCGGCGGATGTCGTATTCGGGCAACCCGTCGAGCTTCCACAGCATCGTCTCGCGGATCTCACGCAGGTCGCTGTGCAGGTACTCTTTCGCGAATTCATCGATCACGGCCACGAGCTTGCCATGCGCGGTCGGTGGGCTCAATCGGCTCGTGCCGACGAGGACACGTGCCTCAGGGCTGCTGGGTCGTCATTTCTTTGCTGGGAGGAGGGGTTCCTGGGTGGTCTGGAGGCGGTAGGACTCGGTGCCGGTCTGGACAAGGGTGCAGCGGAAGGTAATCCGGTCGGCGATGGCCGCGCAGAAGCGGGCGTCGGCGAAGGTCTTGTCCCACTCGGTGAAGGGGAATTCGTAGCGATTGCGGTGGCCTTGCACTCCTCGCGTCCGGTGAAGATCTGGAACAGCATGCTTGGGGCGCGAGAAACGGGCCAGCCGCAGGAGCCGCTGCTGGCGGCGCACGTCGCGGTCGGCAAGCTCGACCTGCAAAAGGTCGAGGAGGAACTGCTTGTAGGTGGCCTGCTCGCGGTGGGCGCTGCTGGCGAGTTCGATGAACCGCTCGCGAAACGCGGGCAGCTTCAGGTCCCGGCATGCCTCGTCGATGAACATGTCCTCCGGGTCGCCCGGCAGGGACACCCTGCTCTGCCGGATTCGGCCGCAGTCCTGGTCCGCGTCGTGGTCGGTGACGGTGATGGCGCGGGGCATGCCCCCTGGCCTTTCTGGTTCTGGCTGGTCTCGCGGGTGGTGACCAGGTTCAGCAGCCGGTCGTACTTGCTCATGCCGGGCAGCGCCGTGCGTGGATCAGGCGGCAGGCGGCGCGCGTGCAGCGAGATCACCCTCGCCCCCGGCCGCCTCCTGGCCCGCACTCTCGCCACCCGCGTCGTGGGCCGGTCCGTCGTCGGTGAGAGTCCGGCGTCCTCGTCGTCGGTGCTCTCCATCGCCTTGCGGGCCTCGATCGCGACGAGGTCGGTGGACATCGAGCCGAACCGAGCCGATCCGAAGACAGGTCGCCACGGCCTTTACCAAGGAGAGACTCGGCAGGCATCTGACGGTGCAGCAGCGGGACCTCGATCAGCATTCGGGTGCCCTCCCGGTCCCCGGCCTTCTGCTTGACCGCAGCCCAAAACGCCTCGTGGACCTTCGTGAAGCCGCCCTCCCCGCGGGCCTGCGCCAGTGCGGAGGCGCCGCTTCCCGACCGGGAGCAGCGGCTCCCGACCTGATCCGCAGGTCCTGGCATGAGTGTTGAGCAAGGAGGCCACCGGTTATCACGAACTGTCGTTGGACAGCTTGAAGAAGATCCGGCGCGGTGGTTCCTCCGGCGTAGCGTGACGGGTACACGCTGGTAGACACCCTGCGTTGCGGTGGGCGCCGGAGGGGGGTGTGCGGGCATGCCTCTGCCCGGACCGGGTGCCGTGCGACACCGGCGTAGAATGCGGAGGTGGATCGCACAACCCCAGGGCCCGTTGTCCCGGAGCTTCCGCTCCAGGAACTTGAGTGTTTCTCCGTGCTGGTTCATCAACTCCATTTCGGCCGCACGGCCGAAATCCTGGGCGTCACCCAGGGACGCGTCTCCCAGCTGATCAAGCGCCTGGAGAACCGGGTGGGTGCTCCGGTGTTCGAACGGACCAGCCGCCGGGTAGGGCTGACCGATCTGGGGCGAGTGCTGGCCGAGCAGGTGGTGCCCGCCTTCCGCCAGCTTCGCGAGGGTTTCGACGCCGCCCGGGCTGCGGCGACGGACCGGCCTATGCGCGTGGGATTCCAGTGCGCCGTGTACGAGCCGGTCGCCAAGGCGATCGCGAGCCTTCCCGAGGGTTCCGCCCAACTCGTCGAACTCTCCTGGGGGGACCCGTTCTCCTGCCTGATCCGGGGCGAGATCGACGTGGCCATCGTGCTCTCGCCCTGCCGCGAGAAAGGCCTCCGGCTCATGCTGGAGTTCTCGCGACAGCCGATGTATCTCGCCGTCTCCACCGCGCACCGCCTGGCCGGTGAGTCGAGCATCTCCGCCGGCGAGCTGTCGGAACTGGCGCTGATCGAGCCGCGTGGCCCTGCCCCCGACTACTGGCGCCAGGTGAATGCGCCGAAGCGGACACGGAACGGGTGCGAGCTGACCTACTCGGCGGGCGCCAGCACGATTCAGGAGGGGCTCTCGACCGTGGCCAGCACCCGCCTCGGTCTGCTTCTGTGCCGAGCGAGCACGAGGTACGCCCCGCGGCCGGACATCCGCTACCTGTCGGCTCCCGACCTGGAGCCGACCACGCTGCTCATCCTGCAGAGCGAACGGAAGCAGCACGGCCTGGCCGACAGGTTCGTCGAGCTCTTGGTGAAGAACGTGGGCTGAAACGCCGTTGCCGTGCCGGCCGTGAGCGGAGCTGGTCCGCCCGCCAGAGTGACGTACGTTCGGATTGGTGGTTGTCCGCCCAGGGCAGCAGACAGACCGTCAATGGTCGGCGGCATCCAGCTCCGGCCGCCGCTCGCGTGGAGTCGTCGGGCGAGGCCGCGAGGCGGCAGCGACGATCAGCCCGGCCGCCGTGATCAGCGCCGCCGAGAGCAGGACGGCTCGGTTTCCCGCACGGTCGATGACGAGCCCGCCCGCGAACGCGCCGAGAGCGATGCTTGCGTTGAACACGCCGGCCCACAGCGCGGCCGATGCCTCGGTACGCGCGGGGTCGGCCGTGCGGACCCAGGTCTGCGTCGAGACCGAGACCCCGCCGTACGAGGCGCCCCAGACGACGAGCGCGATCAGCACAGTGACAGGGCTCGCGGTGGCGAACGGCAGCACTGCTGCGGCCAGTGCGACGCCCGCCAGGGCAGTCGTCACAGCCTCCTTCGTGTAACGGCCGGCCAGGAGGCCGAGGGTGAAGTTGCCGGCGACGCCGGCCAGGCCGTAGACCAGCAGGCAGCTCGCGATCAGGCCGGCGCTCATGCCCGCGTCCAACTCAAGGACCGGGCGCACGTACGTGTAGCCGGTGAAGTGGCCGAGCACGACCAGCCCCGTGATGGCCAGCCCGGTCGCGACACCGCGGTGTCTCAGCGTGTCGACGATTCCGTCGAGGCGGCTCCGCTGGTGAACCGGGAGGGCCGGAAGCGTGAGGACCAGGACGCCGGTGGCCACGGCACCGACGAGTGCGAGTGCCCAGAACGTGGCACGCCAGCCGAGGAGCGCCGCAAGGAGGGTACCTAGCGGCACGCCGAGCACCGAGGCGATGGAGACGCCCGAGAAGATCAGCGTGGTGGCAAGCGCGATTCGTGGTCCGTCGACGAGTCGCGGGCTCAGTCCTGCAGCGAGTCCCCACACGACGCCCATCGCAATGCCGAGAAGGACCCGACCGGAAGCCAGGACCAGGAAATTGGGCGCGATCGCGGTCAGCGCATTCGCCAGTGACAGCAGAACCATGAAGGTGACGAGCACCCCCTTGCGATCACGGAGCCCGATGAGCGCCGGAACAAAGGGGGAGACGGCTGCGGCGATGATCCCGGTGATCGTCAGGGAGAGGCCAGTGACACCGTCGGAGACGGAAAGGGCCTCCGACATGGGCGTCAGCAGACCCACCGGCATCATTTCGGAGGACACCACGGTGAACGTGCCGAGTGCCACGGCGATGACCGGTGACCAGCGAGGTGCGCCGCTGTCGGCTGTGGGGGGTGTGAGAGCTTCCGCATTTTTCATATGGCCAGCTCACCACCCCCTTTTGCGGCCGAACAAGATCGATGATCTCATCCACCCATTACCCCGACTCATCGATTGGGGGAACCGGGCCTGTTCGGCGATTCCGGGTTCGACCACCGCCTGCGCGGCCACGTTTGTGTTCTGTACCGGGCATGCGGGCTCCGGTCCTCGCCGTCGGCGACGGTGCACTCGGCTTCTGGAACGCCCGAGCGGCATGAACAACCGCCCCTTCACCGGCCTGCTGCGAATACCCAGTGGCGGGCCCTGCTGCCGGCGGTGGAGATCGCGGCATGAACATCTTCCTGGAGTCCGATCGGCTGGTGCTGCGCGCGTTCACCGAGGCCGACGTCGACCATCTGTTCGCACTGGACAATGACCACGACGTCATGCTCTTCATCAACGGCGGCCGGCCGACGAGCCGCGAGGTGATCCGGGCACAGACCTTGCCCAGGCTCCTCCACGACTACCCCTGCTTCGGGACCCGCGGCTACTGGGCCGCGGAGGAGAAGGACACCGGGGTCTTCCTGGGCTGGTTCGAATTCCGCCCCCTGGACGAGCACAGCCCCGCCGCGGTGGAACTCGGCTACCGGCTGAACAAGGCCGCCTGGGGCAGCGGATACGCCACCGAGGGATCACGGGGCCCTGATCCGCAGGGGGATCACGGATCTTGGGGTGAATCGGGTGACCGCGAACACCATGACGGTCGACGCGGGATCCCGGCGTGTGATGGAGAAGGCGGGGCTGTCGTTCCTCCGTAACTTCACTGGGGACTGGCCGGAGCCGATCGAAGGCTCCGAGCACGGCGAAGTCGAGTACGAGCTCACCCGAACCAAGTGGGAGCAACGTACGTAGGAGTCAGCCGTTCAGCACGAAGGCCAGCGGTTCCGCTCCGAACAGGCAGCCTTACCCTCAGGCGATCCACAACTCTTGACAATTACTCGCGTCACCTCTCTGACACGCCCTATGGCAAAGCCACTGGGGCGCCCCGAAGTTTCCGGACAGGGACCCAATAGGGTTGCCCTGAACCGGAAACGAGGAAGTAGTGGCACCACCGAGCAAGTACTCGCCGGAGTTCCGTGAGGAAGACTTCACGTGAGCCGAGTACGTCTGCGGCAACTGCGCCACAGCCGAAGACGCCACCCAACGCACCTGGCCGCTGGGGCAGGCAAGAACGACGCCAACATGCGACAGGCGGCCGGGGTTCCGTTTCCAGGGGACACGGCGGTCGCGCTCTGCATCGTCTGACCTCCGACCCAGCCGGAAGTCGGGTAGGGGCTGGCGGACCCCAGGGCATGCCGGGCATCACGGCGCGTCCGCGGAGGACGATCGCGGCTGCTTGCTCGATTTGGGTCGGGCGTGTACGAAACTTTGTGTAAGTCCTCGACTTTCACTTCGTGTTGAGCCGGTCCTCGAAGAAGAGTGAGAACTGGTTCAGTGCCTTCTTCCA
>NZ_JBIURV010000102.1:0-12533 GCF_044741025.1 Streptomyces sp. NPDC088246 | reverse complement strand
ACCCGCGCCGCATACGCACACGCCAGATCCGCGGTCAACGGCCCCATCGACCACCCATCCGCAGCAATATGATGCAACACCAACACCAACACCGAATCCTCCGGGCTCACCACGAGATGCGCGTGGATCGGGATGTCAGTGGCGAGGTCGAACTGATGGAGGCAGTGCTCAGCAATGATCCGGTCGGCGTCGCAGGGCGCACAGGAGGTGGTCGTGACAGATACCCGACGTGGCATCAGTACACGTTGTACAGGCTCCCCGTCCACGGTGGGGAACACCGTGCGCAGCGCCTCGTGCCGGTCCACCACATCGGACAGCGCGGCCGACAGGACACTCGGATCGGCCTGCCCGGACATCCTGGTCACCAGGGACATGTTGTAGGTCGCGGCAGTGCCGTCGACTTGGTGCAGGAACCACAGCCGACGTTGCGCCGGAGACAGCGGAAGCTGGGCGGGACGCGAACGAACCGACACCACGGGGCGGTCTCCGGGATCACCGGCCCGCGCGGACCGGCCGATCCCGGCCACAGTCGGGTGCTCAAATACGGTACGCAGATCGACCGTGAGGCCGAGCACGGCCCGGATCCGGTTCACCAGTTTGACGGCCAGCAGGGAATGGCCGCCCAACTCGAAGAATCCGTCATCGATGCCCACCTCGGTGACACCGAGCACTTCGGCGAACAGCCCGCACAGCATTTCTTCACGCGGAGTGCGCGCGCCTCGGCCGGTGGCCCCGCGGTCAGGCATCGGCAGGGCAGCGCGATCGAGCTTTCCGTGCGGGGTCAGTGGCAGGGCATCCAGCACCACGACGGCGGACGGGAGAAGGTATTCGGGCAACCGCTCGGTGAGAGCGCTCCGCACCTTGTCCGGGTCGACCGCGCCGGTGACGTAACCGACGAGCCGCCGGTCGCCAGGTCGGTCCTCGCGCCCGACCACTACGGCTTGATCGACGCCGTCCACTGCGGCCAGCGCCGCTTCCACCTCACCCGGTTCGATCCGGAAACCGCGGATCTTGACCTGGTCGTCGGCTCGCCCGACATACTCCAACGCGCCGTCCGGTCGGTACCTCACCAGGTCACCGGTGCGGTACCGGCGTGCACCCGGCCGACCGAACGGGTCGGCAACGAACCGGGTCGCAGTCGCGGCCGGCCGGCCGACATAGCCGAGGGCGACGCCGGGGCCTCCCACGTACAACTCGCCCACCACGCCCGGCGGCACCGGTCGCAGCGCCGGGTCGAGCACTTGTAAATGGGCGTTCTGGATCGGTCCACCGATATTGGGCCTGGTGCCGTCGATCCGGGCGAAGGTGGCGTCGACGGTCGTCTCGGTCGGCCCGTAGAAGTCGTACGCCACTACGTCACGCAGGTCCGACAGTTGCGACCACAGGTCTTCGCCCACCGCCTCGCCGCCCACCACGAACATACGCGGGCGCTCCTCACCGTCGAACAGTCCGGCCTCGATCAGCGGTCCGGCGAATGAGGGTGTGGTGCTCAGCACGTCCAGGCGTGCGTCCCTCACATGTTGGACCAGCATGGCCGGATCGCGGCGGGTGTCGTCATCTATCAGGTGCAGTTCATGGCCGGCGATCATCCACAGAAGCGGATCCCATGACGCGTCGAACGCCATGGCCGCGGTCAGCCCCACGCGCAGCCTGCCACCGTCGGCTACGGGCGGCAGCGTGGTGGTCACATGGTGCTGGAGCAGGTTGGCCAACGCGCTGTGCGGCACCAGAACGCCTTTGGGGCGCCCGGTCGATCCGGAGGTGTAGATCGTGTAGGCGGCATCCGTGGGAGAAAGGGTTATTGCCCGTTCGCTTCCGGCTGAGCTGATCACCTCGTCGAGTGTCAGCGCCGGCGCCGGACCTGTGCCGAGATCCCGACTCGCGGCGTCGGTCAGCACGACGGCGGCCCCGCTGTCCGCCAACATCCACCGAGTGCGGTCGACCGGTGCCGTCGGATCGATGGTGAGGTGGACACAGCCTGCCTTGAGCACGCCGAGCAGCGCTACGACCGTGTCCGCGGACCGCGGCAGCATCACAGCCACTACGGTGCCCGGCTCGACTCCGCGCGCCACCAGCCCAGCGGCCAGCCGGGTCGACCGGTCATCCAGTTCGGTCCGGGTCAGGACCGTGTCGCCGTGCACGATGGCTGTGGCACAGGCCTCGGCGTCGGCACTTGCCGTGAAAGCGTCGATCACCGTGGCCGGACCCGCATCTGCCTGGTTGCGGCCCCACCGCCCCAGCTGCTCCCTTTCCGTGGTGGTCAGCAGTTCGAGATCGTTGATCCGCGCTGCTGGGTCGTCGGCGACCGCGGTGAGCATGCGGACCAGCCGTTCACCCAGCAACCGCACCGTGTCATGGTCGAAAATGTCGACGGCATAGCCGACCACGATGTCGAGCCCCTCGGGCAGTTCGACCGCGGCGACATCGAGGTCGAACTTCGCAATATGCAGGCCGGTCGCCGACGGTGTGCACTCCAGCCCTGGCAGCGCAAGGCATTCCTGTCCACCCGCTGCCGACGTCAGCAGGATCTGGAACAGCGGGTGGGAGGCCGGAGACCTGGCCGGCTGCAGGTCTTCCACCAGGCGGTCGAAGGGGACGTCCTGGTGTGCGTATGCCGACAGAGCAGTGTGCCGGGCCCTGTCGAGCAACTCCTCGAAAGTGGGGTTGCCCGAGGTGTCGGTGCGCAGCACAAGGGTGTTGACGAAGAAGCCGACCAGGTCGTCGAGCGCCTCCTCCGTACGGCCTGCGGCAACCGTTCCCAGCGGAATATCGGTGCCGCCCCCCAGACGGGTCAGGCAGGCCGCGAGCGCCGCTTGCACCACCATGAACACGGTGGCGTGATGGGCCCGGGCGACCTCTCGCAGCCGTCCGATCGTGCTCGTCTCGATGTGGAAGGTCACCGAGTCACCCCGAAACGTGGGGCGGGCCGGACGTAAGCGATCCCTCGGCAGCGGGAGTTCCTCGACCATCCCGGCCAGTGTCTCGCGCCAGTAGCCGAGTTGGCGGGATATCTCGCTGTCCGGATCGGACGTCTCTCCCAGCAACTCGTGGTGCCACAACGTGTAATCCGCGTATTGAACCGGTAGCGGCTCCCATGTCGGCGCGTGACCGACGGTCCGAGCCCGGTACGCATGCGCCAGGTCGGTGGCCAACGGCCCTATGGACCAGCCGTCCGCGGCGATGTGGTGCAGCACCAGCACAAAAAATGCGTCGATGTCGCCGGTGCGCACCACGTGCGCGTGCACAGGAAGGTCAGCAGCAAGATCGAACGTGTGCCGGCTCTGTTGGGCCACGACACGACCGGCATCACCGGCCGAGCACCAGGTGGTGCCGATGCGAACCTGCGACTGCGCGGGGGGCAGCACCACCTGGACCGGCTCGCCGGCCTGCTCCGGGTAGACGGTTCGCAGTACCTCGTGCCGGTCGACTACATCCCTCAACGACGCCTGCAGGGCGGACAGATCGAGGTCACCGCGCAGGCATGTCACCACTGGGATGTTGTATGTCGCGCTCGGCCCCTCAAGCCGGTGTGCGAACCACAATCGGCGTTGCGCCGGCGACAGCGGATACATGACAACCCTCTCCTACGGCCTCGCGCTGACTTGAGGCAATGGGTCAGTGATCGCGGTACTCGCGGAGGAAGGCCGCGAGGTTGTCCAGCCCGGCGTCGAGCTCAGCGGGAGTGACATGACTGACCGACAGCCTGATCTGCTTGACCGGTACGCCGTCCCCGTAGAAGTGGTGCATCGGGGTCCACAGCACTTGATGCGCCCGTGCGGAGTGCTCAAGCACCTGGTCGTCCACCGCAAAGGGCACGGTGAGAACGAGAAAGAACCCGCCGGTGGGCACATTCCAAGTGACCTCGGGATACCGACCAGGTGGGAATCTGTCGCGCAGTCCATCCAGCATCTGCAGCAGATTGTCACGGTAGGTCCGCTGCTCGCGGACGTTTCCGGCGCGCAGGCTGAAGTCGTGCTCCAGCAGCTTGCCGCCGATCACCGCCTGCGCCAATGGTGAGGTGTTGACCGTGAGCATGCTCTTGATCCGGCCGAGTTGGTCGGCAAGAAGTTCTTCTCGGCCGTCCGCCGCGGAGACTCTCTGGTCGGCCACGACATAGCCGACCCGCGCGCCGGGCAGAGCGGTCTTGCTGAATGAGCCGAGATAGACGACTCGCCGCTCGGAGTCGAGCGCCTTGAGCGTCGGTGGGCCCGGTTCGCCGTCCGCGGTGAACAGCCCGTACGGATTGTCCTCCAGCAGGAGGAAGTCGTGCTCAGCAGCCAGCCGCAACAAGCGCAGGCGCGCGTCGAGGTCCAGGCTCACGCCCGAGGGGTTGGCGAAATCAGCGACCACGTAAAGAGCTCGCACCCGTCGGCCCGTGGCAGCCACCATGTCGAGTTGGCGCACCAGATCATCGAAGTCGATACCCTCCGAGGAACTGGCCACGGGCAGCACCGGCATGTCCACCAACTGTGCCGCTCCCACCGCGCCGACGTAGCTCGGACTCACCGCGAGCATGACGTCGTCAGAGGTGCGTCGCAGCACGCGCAGTGTCAGGAACAGCGCCTCCTGGCAGCCGACGGTGACAACGATCGATTCCGGGTCCACCTTCATGTTCTCGTCGACCATCAGGTTGCGCGCGATCAGGTCGTGGATAATGCCCTTGGTCCGGCCGTACTGCATGATCTCGCGGTGGACTTGCACCTCATCGCCGTCGAACACGGCCAGCAGATGCTCGCGGAACCTGTCGAGGTAACGGTGTACCGCGTCGATGCCGAAGAACTGCTCGGTGGGCCGGCCGGCCGCGAACGAGATCGCGTCCGGGTACCGCTGGGCGACCTCGTTGAGGAAGTTCATCGACTCGGCCAGTGGATGGCCCAGCGAGCCGTGAAGGTCCTCCAGCATCATCGTCGCGGCCAGGCCGGACGTGGTCGTGGTGAGGGCCGCGGTGTCCGTGTTCATGAAGCCGGTGAGCCGACCGACGGCTCGTGCTCGGCCCGATTCATGGCCTGGATCAGGCTGGCCGGACGCATATCGGTCCAATTGCTTTCCACGTAGTCGATGCAGTCAGCACGGGATGTGTCATCGAGCATCACTCGCCACCCTTGAGGGACGTCCGCGAACGACGGCCATAGCGAGTGCTGACCCTCATCGTTGACCAGAACTTTAAAAAGTCCACTGTCATCGTCGAACGGATTCATCAATTCATCTCCTTGGCGATCGGGACAGCCTGTCAGCGACGAGGCAATAAGGAAAGAAATAATGCAGGAGAGGGCGGAACAAAATCTGGCAACAGCCTAAAAGCCGCGCCCGCGCCCGGGCAAGCGACCACGAGAACTCGCACCTGTCAGGTAGATGGCTTACGGCGCGCCGGGCAGGGGTGTTTAGCGGATCCCGTGGCGCGTGTCTCCGCAGTGTGTTTACAGGAAGTGGACAATCGGACTGCCGGACTCATCGGCTACGCGCCGGGCCGGCGGGATCGAGCGGCCACGCCGGGCCCGTACGCCGACCACCGCACCTGATGGCCGCCGCTGAGCGGATTCACCCAATACGTCCAGTGCCACCTGCACGGTGAGAATAGTGAATATTCCACCCATCAACCACAAAAAAACATCGACGAGCCACCATGGAACCCCAGGCCCAAGCATCCACTCAGAGTTCCTCCACGCCGGAGCGGGTTCAGGTTACAGTGACCTCCACCTCACGTCGGCGACCGTCCGGCATAAGGCCGCAAGAAAGAGATGTGGCTACAAGGAATTAATTAAGAAACACGGAAGGGTTGATGAAATGCTATTAGACGAATCAGATCCGGTCGTCCTTCCCGAGCGGCCGAGACCGTTGGGCGTGCGCGGGCCAGAATACTCGGGCACGTCCGAAATCGAGTCTGCGATCGAAGGCGCACGCCTTCTCCTGCTCAATGCCTTGATAACCTCCCGGCGCGAGCGATTCACGTCCGCGACATCAGTGGAACCCAGCCAATTCCCCATGCTGCTGAGCCGACTCATGAGGAGCGGGTCGGAACGGAGTCTGCCGGTCCAAGTCATCTGCGGGTCTCTCGACGACATCGCACACCAGATGGGGGCCGATCCAGTGGACCTGCTGTGCCGGGAGGTACTCGCCCGCGGTCACCAGCTGACTATTTTGCACCACGACCTTGCGGCACTGCGAAGTCCGGACTTACAGCGGCTGGCCGTGCTCGTCGGCGCCGGCGCCGATGTGCGGCTGCTACCACGAAGCTTACCGACCATTGCTGTGGTGGGCACCGATTCAGCCTTGTTGCACACCTCCCCCACCTGCCCGAAGCAGGGCCTGGTGGTCCGGTCACCGGAAACGGTTCGGGCCCTGCACCGAATGCACGACGGCCTCCGCGACCTGGCCGTGGATTTCAGGCTGGTCAGCCGGGCGGTTCCGGTTCTGCTGCGGCCGAGCCCGCTCGCCGAGGTTCTGGAGAAGCTGTGCACGGGGATGAAGGACGAGTGCGCCGCACGGCAGATGCGGGTCTCCGTTCGCACCTACCGACGCTATGTCGCGAACATTCTCAAGACCCTCGATGTGACATCCAGATTCGAGGCAGGCATGCGAGTCTCCCAACTGGGCCTGACCGACATCGGGCGACGGTTGTCGCCGATGAGCGAGTTGATTCAGTGATCTGATGCCGCCGCCTCGGTGGGCCACGCCATTGCGCGAAACGCCCCGCTGGCCAGTCCGAGGCAGAACACTACGCCGAGCGCAGCCGCGATAGCGATCAGTATGGCCAGCGGCGACACGAAGTCGAGCAGGACCCCGGCGAGCAGCGTGCCCGCAGCGGCTCCCAGACCCCACAGGGTCATCACTGCCGCGACCACGCGGCCACGCTGTTCGTCCGGAACCTGACGGAACATCACGATGTCGACCAGTACCCGCATCGCCGGGACACCGAGCATGAGCAGGAACAGCACGGCGGCAGCCCACCACGGGCCCAGTGAGAGGCCGAGCAGACAGAGCAGAACGGCCACCGAACCGGCCTGTCCGAGCATCAGCGTGGCCGGGGAAAGCCGGTGCAACCGTGTGACGAGCGCGGCACCGGCGAGCCCACCGAGCGCCAGACCCGCAGTCGCCACACCGATCAACCCCGAGGAAATTCCCTGGTGTTGCAGTTGTACCACAACTATCAACACCACCGGCGCACTGGCCGCGTTCATTACAGCGGTGAACAAGGTGGTCCTGCGCAGCAATGGGTTCCGCCACATGACGACTGTTCCGCTGAGCATCCGGCGCACAGCCGAGGAAGCATCCGGCTGCGTCCGGTCGGCCTCGTTTGCCTTGTCTGCCTTGTCTGCGGCGGCCTGCGATCGCATCAGCGACACACAGGAGATCGACACCACAAAAGTCAGTGTGGTCACCAGAAACGGCACCACACGCCCAAGGGCGAACAGCATGCCGCCGAGTGGAGGACCGGCCAGCGAAGCGCCACTGATCCTGACCTCTTCCCTGGTCAGTGCGGCGGTCAACTGCTCAGGCGGCACCACCGAACGGATCAGCAGCATCCGTGCGGTGGCGCTGAGCGGTCGCATCGCACCCATGACCAAGGCGACGGCCAGCAGATGGGCCAGCACAAGGTGGTGCGTCACCTGCGCCAGGACGATGCTGCCGATGGCAACCGCGCGCAACGACTCCACGACGAGCAGCAGCGCCCGCCGGTCGAAACGGTCGGCCAGTTCACCGGCCGGCAACCCCAGCACAAGGGCGGTGGTCATCTGCACCGCGCCGGCTATTCCCGCAGCCGCAGGCGACCGGGTAACAGCCAGCACGAGCAGCGGAAACGCCATGTCGGCGGTCTCCAGTCCAAGCGTCGAGAACGCCGAACCGGTCCACAGCAGCTGAAAGCCCCGGTTCCGGCGCAGCGGAACCGGGTCGCTCCGTTTCTCGGTCGTCATCGCCTCGCCTTCACCGTCGCGTGCGTCGCTCTCGGACATCGGCCACCCTCCTCGGGGTCTGCGGCTCCGGACCCACGGCACACACCGGTCCCGGCGGAATGAAAGAACTGGAGAACCGACGAGACTTCGTCGTAAGAGGTCATCGACGCGACCACATTCGCGCAAAGTTGCGGACCTTGCGCGGATCCGGAGGCGAACCGTCAGGAAGGTGACGATTACTCCTGCCTCCCGCGGGAGCCGCAGAATACCGGGCAGCCAGCACCGCACTCCGGGTGTCAGCTAGTTGTCATAACACTGCAAACTCTTGGAGGCCCGACGCTACGTCCCTACTGTCGGGATCGTCCGCCGCGGCGCCTTGCGACAGCACGCCCCTGGTCGCTCTCCCATCGGGCACATCACGTTGCGGACTCCCGTTCCCGTAGTCAGACCAGGAGAATGCATGTCGAGCGCTGCCCATACCAAGCGCGACACCGCGATCGGTCTCGTCCCCGGATCCGCGACATCGGCATCAGCGCCGGCGCCCGCTGTCGAACAGCGGGACGGCATCGAGATCTGGCGCACCGAGCTGACTCCGGTCGCCGAGCCCACACTGGTCTCGCGGCTGAGTCCGGTTCCTGACGGTGATCACGACATCGCCGGCGTGAACGTGCCCGAAGGGCTCGCGGAGTTGGGCGAGCTGGTCGGCTGCACACCCGCGTCGGTCGTATCCGCCGCGCTCGGCATCGTACTCGGCGCCCTGCTCGGTCAACGCACGGTGGTCGTCGACCTGATCGACGGCACGGCCGGCGCGGTCCCCTTGGTGCTGACGCCCGGCCCGGACATGGGCTTTGTGGACGTCTTGGCCGCGTTGCGCGCGCAGCGTCGCCGGATCCAAGGACACGAGGCATCCGCGCCGACCGTGACCACGGACGGCATCGCGCTCACCGATGTCCTCATCACTACCGGTGAGGTAGCGGAGCGGGGGCGCCACATGCTGGTGGGCGTGCTGCGCCCGGACCGGCCCGGACGCATGGACCTGCACGGCGGTGGCCTGGCTGGACCGAGCGTCCATAGCGTGGGGGCCCGCCTGGCGACCATACTCCCGCGGCTGGTCGACTCACCCGACGAGCCGCTGGCGCGGCTGGACCTGCTCCATCCCGACGAGCGCCGCGGCGTATTGGGCGAATGGCATGGCCTGCCTGATGTCGAACCTCGTCTGCTGCATCAATTGTTCGAAGAGCAGGCATCCCAGCACCCCGACACGATTGCGGTCGAGCACGGCTCGCAACAGGTCACTTACCACGAGCTGAACCAGCGAGCGAATCGCATGACGCGGTTCCTGGTCGGCCGCGGGGTCGGCCCGGACGTGCCGGTAGTGGTATCGATGGGCCGCGGCATCGACCTGGTGGTAGCGCTGCTCGCGATCACCAAGGCGGGCGGAACCTACGTCCCTGTCGACCCTGCGTACCCCTTGCCGCGCAAGCAGTTCGTGCTCGACGACACCGAGCCGCTGCTGACCCTGGTGGACAAAGCCGCCCGGCTGCCCGGCAGGAACCAGGTAGTGCTCGCCGATGTGGACGTATCCGGCTATCCGGCCGGCAATCTCGACGACGCGGAACACTCGGCGCCCAGGCATCACACCCAGCTGGCATACGTGATCTATACGTCCGGCTCCACCGGTACGCCGAAGGGTGTCGGACTGGCGCATACCGGCCTGTCCCGCTTGGTACACCGGCACCGGCGCTATGTCAGCTCCGACGCCAGCCACCGCGTGCTGCAACTCGCCTCCATCGCCTTCGACGGCTCTGTCTGGGAAATCATGATGGCCCTGTTGAGCGGCGGCACCCTCGTAGTCGGCGATCCCGAGGCGCTACTGACCGGAGGCAGCACCGCCGGGGACATCACACACGCGACCGTCACGCCGTCCCTGCTTTCGGCTCTGCCGACCGAGGCGTTCCCGGCGGGAGCCACCCTCATCACCGCCAGCGAGGCCTGCACACCGGCTCTGGTCGACCGGTGGTCGGAAACGCATCGGCTGATCAACTCCTACGGCCCCACCGAAACCACGGTGTCCGCGGCCAGCGGTTCACTCGCGGCCGGGGAGCCGGTCACGGTGGGCGGGCCGATCGAGGCCACTCGTGTGTTCGTGCTCGACGAGGCACTGCGCCCACTGCCACCCGGGTTCGCCGGGGAGCTCTACGTAGCCGGTCCCGGACTCGCGCGAGGTTACCTCAATCGCCGGGGTCTGACCGCGGGACGGTTCGTGGCGAACCCGTTCGGCGCGCCCGGCGAGCGCATGTACCGCACAGGCGATCTGGTGCGCTGGAACCATCAGGGCCGCCTCGAGTATGTGGGCCGCACCGACGACCAGGTGAAGGTCCGCGGGTTCCGGATCGAGCCCAGCGAGGTGGAGGTCGCGCTCGCCGAGGTGGCAGGGGTGGATCGCGCCGCGGTACTCGTCCAGCAGGACGACCGCGGGGACAAGCGACTGGTGGCCTACCTCGTACCCGACGGTGATTCCGGTGCTGAGACCGATCGCGCCGGACAGCAGGTCGACGAGTGGCGCGAGGTCAGCGACGCCCACTACCGCACCATCGACGACCAGGGTCTCGACGATGTCTTCTCCGGGTGGACCAGCAGCTATACCGGGGAACCCATGGGCGATGAGGAGATGCGCGAGTGGCGTCAGGCCACAGTGGACCGGATACTTGAGGCCCAGCCCGCGCGGGTGCTCGAGATCGGGGTCGGCACCGGCCTGATCATGTCCCGCACCGCGCCGCATTGCCAGGAGTACTGGGGCACCGATCTGTCCCCTGTGGTTGTGGCCCACCTGTCCGGGAAGGTGGCGCAGGTCCCGGAACTGGCCGGCCGGGTGCGGCTGCACGCCGCGGGCGCGCACGAACTCGATGACCTGCCCCAGGAGTACTTCGACACCGTGGTCGTCAACTCGGTGGCGCAGTACTTCCCCGGTGCCGAGTACCTGGTCGGGGTCATCAGCACCGCTCTCGGGCTGTTGACGCCGGGCGGCCGACTGTTCCTGGGCGATCTGCGCAACCTGCGCCTGATGCGAACCCTGCACACGGCGATCGCGCTGACCGCCAAAGAATTGCCGGCCGACCCGGCGTCGATCGCACGTACGGTCGACCAACTCACAGCAGGAGAGAAGGAACTGCTGGTCGACCCGGACATGTTCGCCGCGATCCGTCGCACCGACCCTCGCATCGACGCCGTGGATATACAGTTGCAACGCGGCACACTGCATAATGAGTTGACCCGTCACCGCTATGACGTGGTACTGCGCCGGGGTCCCGTCGCGGCAATCGCTGAGCCTGCTCACCATGAACTGCGCTGGGGCACCGAGATCAGCACGCGCGATCAGCTCGCGGCTGTTCTGGCCGCCGGTCCCGTCACGCCGGTCCGCGTGCTCGGGATACCCAACGGTCGGCTGCACGGGGAGATCAGCGCGCGCCGGGCGCTGGATGCCGGCGCCTCGCCTGCCGAAGCCGCCGTTCTGCTGACTGCTCCGGGCACCGCGCCCGATCCCGAAGAACTGCACGCTCTGGGCGAGTCGTTCGGCTTCGCGGTCCTCACCACCTGGGCAGGCACCGCCGACGACGGCAGCATGGACGCACTGTTCCACGATCCGGCACGACCTACTCCAGTGGATCAGCTGTACGTACCACGCGACCAGTCGTCGGCGCCGCACTCGTACACCAACAATCCGCTGCGACGTCTGGAGGAGGCCGAGCTCGTCGCCTCCGCCAAAGCCCGCCTGCGGCGGCTGCTACCGGCCCACATGCTTCCCAGCGCGTTCGTCGTGGTCGACCACATGCCAATGACCACCAACGGAAAGCTGGACAAACGGGCCCTGCCCCAGGCCGACTTCGCTGCTCGCGCCGGCTCTCGCGCCCCACGTACACCTGCCGAGGAGATTCTCTGCGGGGTGTTCGCCGACGTCCTCGGTGTCGCGCAGGTCGGGGTGCACGACAACTTCTTCGAACTGGGCGGCCATTCCCTGCTTGCCACTCGGTTGATCAACCGGATTCGTACTCTGCTCGGGGCCGACCTCGCTGTGCGGACGCTGTTCGACGCGCCGACCGTTGCCGGAGTCGGGGCCTTTCTCGACACGACATCGGCGGGCTCCCGTGCGCGGCCGACCCGAATCGAGCCGCGGCCCGGAGTACTCCTGCCGCTGTCTCCGGCGCAGCGGCGGCTGTGGTTCCTGCACCGGGTTGAAGGCCCGAGCTCGACGTACACGGTGCCGCTGGTGACGCGGATCCAGGGCCGGCTGGACCGGGAGGCGCTCGATGCCGCGCTGTCCGATGTGGTGGATCGGCACGAGGCGCTGCGCACGGTGTTCCCCACGGTGGACGGAGAGCCTGTCCAGCGGATACTCCCGGGCGGTCCGGGCTCACTGACGGCGTCGTGGCTCGAGTGCGCTGCTGAGCAGGCTGATGCCATGGTGGCAAGGGCGAGCACGCACGTCTTCGACCTCGCGGTTGATCCGCCGGTGCATGCCGCGGTCGTCCCGTACGGGGATCTCGAGTCGGTGTTGGTGTTGGTGTTGCATCATATTGCTGCGGATGGGTGGTCGATGGGGCCGTTGACCGCGGATCTGGCGTGTGCGTATGCGGCGCGGGT
>NZ_JBIURV010000101.1:0-13451 GCF_044741025.1 Streptomyces sp. NPDC088246 | reverse complement strand
CGGAGAGCGGTTCGAAGTCCATCATCAGCACTTCGCTGGCCCGGCGTCCGGTCATGGCCTGGATGAGCCAGGCCCGCATGACTGCGGGATGTCCGGGCCCGGCCAGCTCGACCTGGCGGGCGTTGCGGACGACGGTGCGAGTCTGCTCGGCTGGCAAGCCGAGGAGCTCGATGTGGGTGAGCATGCTGCTCAGGTCGGTGTCGTTGATGTAGTTGCGTTCGTCGGCCTCGCGGACCTCACGTTGCCGGGGCCGGTCGCCGGGGCGGAACATCCGGGCGTGGCTGTCGGTGCCCGGCACCCGAACGCTGTCCTCCCCTGCTACTCACCCGCCTACCCCACCTGCGGACGCTTGCCCCAGCGTGGTGGCGGAACCCGGGCGGACCGCCATCAACAGGAGGTGATCCTCGTGCAGTCCTGGCCGACTGGCACAGGCTGATTTTCACAGAGCGGCCGTCGGGTTTGTCCTCCCGCTTCTTGCAGATCTGTAATGCCGTGGAGGGGCCCGTGGCCAGCGGGGGCGCCAGGTGCGGATTTCGAGGTGGGTGATGTGGACATCGGGATGAACGCAGCTGGATTCGATGAGCCATTGGTGAATGGCGTCGACGACGTCACAGCCTGTCTGGTCCACGCGTTGGGCGATGTCGGCGGCGGACCGTAGAAACGTTCTTCGGTGTGGCTGGCTCGCTGGATGACATCGCAGCGGATGCCGGGTGAGGCCGAGTGAGCCGCTCCGGCCGCCGGACGCCTGGACGTATCCGGTCTTGCAGGCCCTGGCGGGCGGCTTCGGCCGATCAAGGTACGCAGTCGGGCAGAGCCGGGGCAATGGGTTCAGGCGTCGCCAGTGGATGAGTGCGTTTTCGAGGGCGAGGGCCGGGCATCACCAGTACGTCATGCCAGAGCCGAAGCCGATTTCCTGCGGCAGGTACTCCCAAGCGATCCCGGTGTGCAGCACGAACAGGAGGCCCTGGAACACCAGACGATCCGGATGCCGCCTACGGCCCGGGCGCCGGGCCTTGCGCTCCACCTTCGGCAGCAGCGGTTCGGTCACACCGCCCACAGTTCGTCATCAACATCCCACGGCTTCGGCCCCAGACCTTCAGTCGAGGAGCGATCCCAACCACCTCGGAGACCCTTTCGTAAGAGTTCCAATCGGTCACGCACGCCTTGTGACGAGGCCAGCTGAGGCTCAGCTTCGGAACAGTGCGTCAATCCAGGTGTCGCCGGGTGGTGGCACGAAGAAGTACCCGCCGCCAGTGGTGAGGATGTACTTTGCCATGGCCTCGCCCTCCAGGCGTTTCTGCACGGCTTCGAAGCCCTTGGCAAGGTCCCGTTGGAAGCAGGAGAAGATCAGCCCGCTGTCGCCGTTGCCACGGTCGTAGTTGTAGCTGCGACGCACGATGGGTGGCGGATTGCGCCGGTCGGGAGCCGCCAGGCGCACGTGCGAGTCAAGCGGTGTGAGCCTGCCCTGGGGATCAGCGGCGAAATGAGGCCGTTCGCCGTTCGGAGCTCCATCAAGCCAACGCCCATCCCTCCGACGACCGATGATGCGCTCCTGCTCGCGCACGGAGTCCTTGTCCCACAGCTGGGTCGCGAACTGGATCACCCGTATGACCTGGTAGCTGCCACCGACAGCCCAGTCGGGTTCCTCCTGGTCAGCTCTTATCAAGGCGCGGTCGGTGGCCCCCCGGGTGTCCTCAGGGTTACCGAACCCCTCAGTGAAGTGGAAAGGATTGAGTGCAAGCCCTCGGCCGGCCTCGACTCTGTTTTCAGCTCGGAACCCTTCGATCCTCCAACGAACCCGCCATGCGGACAGCTCTCTCAATGTGCTTTCGGCGGCCGCTCGGGTAACCCTGCTACTTTTCCCAGTAATCTGAATTAGCAGATCCCCGTGCGATTGCATGGCATCCAGTACATCACCACTAAAAACAGGCATGGCAGTCAATTGCCGCGGTTTGCCGGTGTCGCCTCGGAAGAAACTCGCCCCGAACCCAATCCAAGATTCCAACCCGTCCGCTTCCAGGATGCGTAGGCGCTGCAGTACGCGACGCAATTCCTTGTGCCACAACCCGTTGGTCTGATCTGGCGTATCAAGGACGATGGCTACCGCATGTGAGGCTGGGGCGGTTCCCCGCAATTGAGGGGGAACAATCGGGTCCGAATCTGCTTCCGAGGCATCACCCCGACCCCCGAGAACTATTCCGCCCCCGGTCAAGGCCAGTCCAGCAGCAGCCGCGGAACATCCCACAACAGATCTTCGCCTCAACAGCCCTCCAGCTACCACGACTACGCCCGACTCTCAAAATAGACCGGATCCGAGGGACGATTGTCCGGCACCTTTATGCATCGGCGTCTCCACCACGCATATCATCCAGCTCACAGCTTCAACCCTAGCCACCTGATCGAGACTATTAGAGTCAGACCCAAAGCAGGTAGCCAACACTTCCTTTACCACCCCCCTGCACCAAAAGTTCCCCAATTCACGAAACCCGGGAATCAAAGAGGCTTAGGTTCCGCACGCATTAACAGAAACACTCATTCCAGATTTCTCAATTATCTCACCCAAAAATGAGACCTCTACTCCGGTTCCTCGATACCCACTTACAGCGAGCTCCTTTGCTGCGGACTGCGCTTCTCTGATCGACATCCCGAAAACGTGCCGAAACGCCTTGAGTACCGCCCCCCCGACCCTGGCCCCAGCTTCAAGGGTCAGGCGGTAGTGGCCATGCTCTTCAAGAAGAGCTTGGCGGATCCATTCGGGAGGCGGCCCCCAACCTTCATCATGCACAATTCCACACATGTCACAAGCCCATTCGACCTCCCAGCCCAATTTCCCCTCTCGAACCGATTGCACCGCCCACCCCTCAATATTGTCATGGCATTCAGCGCACCCTGATTGGAGCCGTACTACCTGTTCCTTCATTTCCAACCTCGTATTGATTCATATCTCGCAACCGTCCCGTAGAACTTCTCATACAACCCGGATCGATCCCGGGGATGATGACGCCCGGCCGAGATACCACGCGCGAACCATCGGTGGTGCAGCTCTTCGTGAACCAACGTATTGCGCAGATCCGCTCGACTGGAGAACCTCTTCCATCCAACTTGAGTTCCCACGTTAGGTTTCGCAATTCCAGTGCTCACCCAGGGACTGTATTGCGGGGGGTACGTGAAACGCAAATTCGGGAAATCCTCTTTTATAATTGCATTAATTGCTCGATTTCTCACTCTCGCAGATTTACCTGTCAGATGACTAAGATCACTTGTCCAGACGTTCCCTTCCCCTTGGAACTCATATCTGGCACGCCCCCCAAGTTTGGCACCGAGACCAGCACCGATCATCCCGAAGGCGCAACCCATGGCCGCTGCACGACCGACCTGGCCCCAGTCAACCTTGCGGCCGGCCAAGCGCTGCATCCCCCAGTCCAGCGCACCGTCAGTAAGGCCTCCGACAGCGCATCCGACGAGAAGAGGGTTGTTGCCGGTGGGGTCGGTGTAGGTGGTGGGTGAGGACAGGGCGTATTGGTAGAGGTTGGTGCCGCCGGCTTGGCCTATGGGGTCTTGGGAGATGAAGCGGCCGGTTTCGGGGTCGTAGTAGCGGTCGCGGTAGTAGAGGAGGCCTGTGCCGTCGTTTTCGCGTCCGGTGAAGGTGTATGGGTTGGAGGAGGCTGCTCCGGAGACGGTGGGCTGGCCGTTGGGGTCGTAGGTGTATTTCGTGGCGATGGTGCCGTCGCTGTTGGCGAGGCCGATGACTGAGCCGAGGGCGTCGGTCAGGTAGATCTGGGTGGTGCCGTTCTCGGTGCGGGTGAGGAATTCATCCAGCCCGGAGGTGGCCACGGTCGCGGTGGTGTCGCCCGAACTGTTCTGTTCGAGCAGCGGGTTGCTGCCGTCGGTGAGGGATTTGTTCGTTGTCCCGTCGACGGTTCTGGTGCTGCGTGTGCCCAGGGCGTCGTATCTGAAGCTGCTGTTCTGTCCGGCCTTGGTCAGGCCGGTGAGCTGGCCGCGAGCGTTCCAGGTGTAGTCGCGGATGCCGTCGGTCTTGAGCTGACCGTCGGCGTCGTAGGTGAAGGAGCGGCCACTGTAGGTGGTGATGCGGTTGTCCTTGCCGAAGGCCGTGCCGTCCTCGGCAGCGGGCAGCGCCACGTTGGCCAGGGTTCCGGTCAGGCCGGTCTGCAGGCCGCGTTCGTCGCGGGTGTAGTTGAGGTCGCCGATGCTGCTGGTGCCCTGGGCGTAGGTGATGGATTTGATGGTGCCGGTCTTGTCGTAGCCGGTGGTGCGGATGATGCCGCCGGGCATCGTGGCCGTCTTCTCCTGGCCCGCCGCGTCCAGACCGAAGCCGATTTCCTGGGTTCCTGATGTGACGGAGGTGAGGATGCTGGACTTGTCGAAGCCGTAGCTGGTCGTCTGACCGCCTGCGGTCATGGTCTTGCGGCGGTCGGCTGCGTCGTAGTCGTAGCTGACGGTGCCGTTGGGGCCGGTCACTGTCTTGGGCCGGTCGTAGGTGTCATAGGTGAAGGACTGGTTGCCGGCCTGGCTGTCGGTGATCTGCTTGAGCAGGTCGTGGCCGTCGTAGTCGTAGCTGACACTGGATTCGGCCTGGCCGGCGACGTCGACGCCGTACTGGGCGGTCTTGGCCCGGCCCAGAAGGTCGTAGGTCGCGGTCGCGATCTTCCCGGAGCGGCTGGTCGCCTTCTTCAGCAGTCCGGCCGCGTCGTACTCGAACGTGGCCTGCGCACCCATAGCGTCAGTGGCCGACTTCGGGCGGTCCGCGTTGTCGTATGCCCAACTGCTTGCGTTGTTCCGGGCGTCGGTGAGGGTGGTGAGGTTGCCGTTGTCGTCGTAGTCAAAGCCCGTCGACTGGCCGAGGGGGTCGGTGACCTTTCGGGGCTGGTTCAGCTTGTCGTAGACGATCGTGGTGAGTGACCCGGCCGTGTCGGTGAGCGCGGACGCCCTTCCGGCAGCATCGGTGAACTGGCTCGACACCCTCCCCTCAGCGTCCTTGACCGAGGCCAGGTCGCCGTTGCGGTAGGTGTACTCCGTCACCGCATCGGCGTTGTCGGTGACGGTCTTGACCTGACCGTCTGGCGCGTAGGTGAGGGTGGTCTTGCGGCGCTCGGGGTCAGTGGCTGTCTGCAGGTTCCCTTGGGCGTCGTAGCCGAAGACGGTGGGATTGCCCAGCGGGTCGGTTGCCTTGGTGGGCTGGTCGAAGGGTCCGTCAAAGGTGACCGTGCCCGAGGGACGCGCGTTGGCGGTTCCTGCCTGCTCGACGGATTGGGTCACATGGCCGTTGGCATCGTAGGTCAGCTCAGTACGTTGTCCGTAGGGGTCGATGACCGCATCGATGCGGTGGTTCGGACCGCGCACATACTGCGTTTTGCGGGCTAGTGACGAGCCGTACGCGGCTGTGTCCAGGACGCCGAACCCAGCCGTGTCAAACTCGACCCGACGTACTGCGCCGCCCGGCTGTGTGACCTCGGTTGAGGTGATCTGGCCGGTGCCCGTCTGGGTATAGGCGAAGGAGTACTTCGCGTCTTCGGTGAGGACCTGGTCCTTGACCCTCCCGTCTGGATAGAACGTGTTGGTCATGTACGTGATGTTGCGGGCGTCGGTAGCTGTTTTGATGCGGTTCGACGTGCCGTCGTATGTGTAGCGGCTGACCTTGTTTGCGGGGTCGGTGACCGTCTCCAGCCGGTCCGCGGTGTCGTAGGTGTAGGAGGTGGTGCGGCCGGTGTTGTCTGTTGCCGTCTTCACCCGGTGCTCAGCGTCGTAGGCGAGGGATATCCAGCGGCCTCCCGGGGTGGTGATGCGGGTGATCTCGCCCTTGTTGCCAGCCAGGCGGGTCAGCTTGAGCGCGTTGCCATGCCGGTCGCGGATCTCCTTCAGCGGCGAATACTGCGGGAAGACCCACACACTGCCGTCCCGGAAGCGCAGTTCCCACTGGTTGTTGTTATTGAGGATCTTCGAGCCGCGGAAGCCGGTCGGTGTGTCGAGCGGCTCGAAGATGGCATCGGCGTAACCGACACCTGGCGATGTGCGGGTGTAGTGGATCTTCTGGCCGCCGGGCAGATACAGGTCGACTTGTTCGTACTGTTTCTCAGAGTGCAGGAAGGCGTTGTAGGACAGGTCTCGGCCGATACCGAAGGCTCGCGGATGGGTGTCGCCCTGCCAGTAGGTCCGGTTCACCTCGGCCGAGCCCAGCGGGTCGGAGGCACCCAAGTCGGTTCGGGAGTCGGTGAGCTGGCCGGTAGCCAGGTCGACCGGGTCGCCCGAAAGCCAGTCGATGACGTCCTTGAGCCCGGTCAGGTCCCACGGCACGAGGTCAGTGATGTTGAACATGGCGCCGTGAAAGGCCCAGACGCGGGTCTTCGCATCAGGGACGACCTGCCTGCCGTCCGGACTGACCTGGCCGTGGCCGTAGACGTGCCAGCCCTTGCCCTTGGGGTCGTAGTCCATGAAGTCGACGCGGGCGCCGGGGGCTTCGTGGGTGTAGTTCGGGTAGACGATCTGCGCGCCCTTGGGGAACACAGTGGTGCCGCCCGGCTGCACCGTGAAGTAGACGGGGACCACACTGTTCTTGGGCAGCGGGAAAGGCGGCCGGTCGATCGGAATGGCCGTGATCCCCAGCTCGGTGACCGGCTTGCCGTTCTCGTCCCGCACCACCGATCCCTTGGGGATGCGTACCTCGAGACCGGGTATCTGCGGGGTGGTGAGTGTGATGTCCTTCTTCGCCGGCGCCTTGAAGGACACGGTGTGCTTGGTATCCAGAGGCGTCAGCCACACCGGAAAGCCGAGGTCGGTGCTCTGGCCGGCCTTGGGGTGGATGCGGATGTCGAAACGGCCGTAATGGCGTTGCTCGGTGTTGGCGCTGGCGCCGTCCACGACCAGGGTGGTGGCGTCCTTGCGGATGCCGGTCAGCAGGAAGCGGCCGTTGGCGTCGGTGCGTCCACGTTGGTCATCGACCCGGACGGTGACCTTGGCCAGCGGTTTACCGTCCAGTTTCAGTACCCGACCGGTCAGTGCCGTTGTGCCGAGTGGGGCCCTGAGCCTCGCGGGGGCTTTCGGTGCCTTGCCCCGGGCGGTGATCCAGTCCCGGCCCTTCAGGTTCGCCTTGCCCGGCTGCCAGGCGTCAGCACCCTGGGGCAGGATCCCCGCACTGGGCGTCGTCTTCTTCGCCGCAGCACCAGGCCCGGACTTGGGAGTTGCCCTGTCTTTGCCGACTGCTGGGGCTGTCGTAAGTGTGGTCGTCAGCCCCAGATTGAATGTGCCGGTCTTGGAAGACCACGGATTCGCCGTCAGCGTATACGTGCCTGTGGCGGGCAGCGCTGGCAGCTCCTTGGTCACCGTGGTGTCGCCCATGTAGGACGCGTCGTAGAGCCACTTGCCGTCCGGCCCCCACAGCGACAGTTCCCAGGCACCCGGCGGGGTATCGAGACCGAGGGTCAGCTTCTGCCCCTTGGTGCCGGCGAACGTGTAGTGGGCGTTCTGCCCGGCGGTGGTGATTGAGGCCGTCTTCCTACCGCCGTCCACAATCAGTGCGCCTCCGTCCGCGTCAGGCAGGAGGGTGACCGTCGCGTGACCGGTCGCGGGCTCATCGGGCTGGATGAGCACCCTGTGGGTGCCAGCAGCCAACGGAGCCCGTAGCGCCCCGTCAAACGTCGTGCTGGACAGGTAGCCCAGGCTCTCGTCCGCGCTGGCACCGGGCGCCCAGTGCGCCAGCCTGGCCACCTTGGTCAGGGTGCTGTCGCTGAAGACGACGGCCGCCCCGTCTCCGGACGCCGCGTTGTAGGTGAACTCCAGTTGCTGCCCGGGACGGGTGATGTCTCCGCCGGCCGTGGGCTGAGCCGCCGACAGTGTGCCGGCGGTGACCGGATTCGACAGCCATAGCTTCGCCGCGCCCGTGGCCGCATGGTCAGGCGTGATCGTCACCGCGTACTGGGTGCCCGGGGTCACTCCCGTGATGTAAAACGCGACAGGCGAGCTGGCAGAGACATAGCCCAGGTAAGTTCCCGTACCACCCGCGGGACCCACCAGATACGCCTCACCGGACTCGGCAAGCGTGATGTCGGTCAGGGCGAACCCGAATACCTTGGCATCCGGTGCGATGAACTCGGCCCGCAGTTGCTGTCCCGGTCGCGCAATACTGGTCAGCTGTGCAGCACCGTCGATCGTCAGTGTGCTCACCACGTCCGCCGACAGCGTCAGCCGCACAGTTCCGGTAGCGCCCAGGTAGGGGTCGATCACCACGCGGTACAGGCCGGTCTCAGGGAGGTCCGGCAATTTGAAGGCACGTGTGTAACCGGACAACAGGGTGGCATCGTCGAGCACCTTTGCGCCCGAAGGCGCCAGTACGGTGACAGACAGCAAGGAGTTGAAGGTGTTGCTGGTGAAACCCAGCGAGAGATCGTCTCCCGCCGCGGCCTGGAAGGTCGATTCCGCGTTCTGCCCGGCCCGGTCGATGGTCACATCAGCCGTTGGTCCGGTTGTGGTGAGCTCGGGGGTGGTCGTGGGGTTCGACAGCGTCAGCGTCAGCTTGCCGGTGCCGATATTCTGTGGAACCGCCTTGAGTGTGTAGGTGCCACTCGCAGTCAGGGCAGGACTGTCCCACTCGCTGCTGGCGTTCGCCGACACGATGAAACTGCTGTCGACCACCTTGCCGTCTGGTCCTCGCACCTCAATCGCCGTGTACGACGGGAAGCCCTGTGACCTGGCACCCACCGAGATGCGCTGGCCCAGCTGGGCGGAGAAGTGAGCGATGCCGTTCTGGCCTGGCCTGGCAATGGTGAGTTCTGTGTCAGGGCCCGTGACAGCCAGCTGCCCAGCATCCGCATAATGCGAACCTGTCACCTTCGTCGTACCAGTGGCACCATTTGCCGGATCCAGCCACAGGTCGTAGCGGTCCGAGGTGGGCAACGCATCCACATCCAACTGCCCGGTGAATCCCCCAGATACATAGGCAAGGTCCACAGACTTCCCGCCAGGCCCCAGCAGCTCCACGCGCATGGACGCGCCCTTCGCCATGCCGGTCGCATCGATACCGATACTGAGCGACTCGCCTTTGCCACCGGACAGCGTCCAGTGCCCCTCCTGACCAACCCGCAGCATCGGCGTGTCGGCAGTCGGCGCCGACAGGTCCAGCACGCCGCCGGACGCCTTGGACACCGTCACCGTGGCCGCACCGATGTTGCCTGCGCCTGGATCAACCACCAGGGAATACGTACCGTCCATGGCAAGGTCGTGGGCCTGCCAGCCGCCGCCCTTCTTATCCACCGAACCAGTGCCACCCACCTGGACACCCTGCGGGTTGTACAGGCGCAGCACCAGATTCGAGTTGAACGTCGACGCACTGATCCCGAAGCCGATGTCGTCACCCTGCTCGGCATCGAACAGCACCTGGGCACGCCTGCCCGGCGTCGTGACTGCCACCGTCGGCGGGTTGTCGTCCGTCACCGAGGTGCGCACCGTGGTCTCGAACGTGCCGTCATCGCTGCCAGCCGTCATGGTGAAGTCCGACGGAGCCGTAGCAGTTCCGCCCGGCGTCTCCACCTGGACGCGGCCGGTGGTAGCTCCTTCGGGTACCTTCACCGTCACCGACGTGGCCGTGGCACCGACCAGTTCGGCCAGCGTCCCGCCGTTGAAGCGCACCACATTGTCCGTTGCGGCGGAGGCGAACCCCGAACCCGACAGCACTACCTGCGTGCCGGGCGCTCCCGATACTGGCTCCATCTTGGAAACCACCGGTCCCGAAGGGGCGAGCGCGAACGATTCCGACGACTGCGCACTCGAACCCCCCACCTTCACCGAGACCTTGCCGTCGACCGCGCCCGTCGGCACCGTCACCACCAGCCGGGTAACCGTCGCCGAGGTGACCACTGCCGTCTTGCCGCCGAAAGACACGGCGTTGTTCGCGGCTGTCGTGGAGAAACCTGTGCCCGACAGCGTCACCTTCGCCCCGGCCGCAGCTCTCACGGGTACCACCGACAGCACGGACAGCGTGCTGGAAGCGAATCGGTCCACACCCAGGCGGTTGCCGACCTCGTCGTAGCGGTAGCGGGCGGTCTTACCGCCCGGATCGGTTACTCCGACCAGACGCCCGGCCGCGTCGTATGCGTACACCGCGTCGCTGGTCGTCGGCGCAGCGGCCGGTCCGGTCTCCGCCTTCGGCACGGCCGTTTTGGGCTGCGGAGGCTTTGAGGGCAGCGCTGAGGAGGACGGGCTGCCACTTGGCAGGGTACTGAGGAGCTCCGATGGTGCCCCATCGGCAGGGGTCGTCGCAGACGGGGCCGGAACAGGTGACCGAGATGGGTCCGGTGCCGCCTGGGCGGAGACTGTGCCACCTGCCAGCGCGAACACAAGGGCACCAACGGTCAGCGACCGCCAGCGCGTAGAAAGTCGTACCCCGAACCGTTCGCCGCGCATGCGCACCGCGCCCTCCCCAGGACGAACACATGGACCACAGCAAGCCCATGAAGCCCACACTCCCCATGCGAGCTGTCACAAGATACACACAGTCCGTCATGTGCACGTCGGAAGTCGCTGAAAAATTCATACAGTTGAACGAATCAAGCCACGGAAGAGTCATTCCAGCCAGACGTGGCGAGTGCAGGGAGCGGGAGAGCAGCGCGGTGGTGGTGTGCACCGGACACTGCCGGAGGTCAACGCGGCTACGGCCAAGGCAGCGTTGGGCAATTGCGGGCACGCTTGACGCCCCCTCAGGTACAGGGGGGAAGAGCAGGCTCAGGAGGCGTAGCGCCGCGACAAGCTCACCCCCGACCAGCGGGCCACGCTGAAGGAGCTGGGGGTGGAGTGAGCTTGACGCCTCCGTCGTGCGGCCGCTGAACCGGATAGTACGAGGCCACAGAATGCGACGATTCCGGCATAGACGAAGCACGCTCGAAACTATCCCCGCGGGCGCGTGGAGCAGTGCTCTTGCGGCGTGACACTGGGACGGCTGCGGCCTACACACCGGGCAGCTGCTGTCGGAGCGGCACGGGGGCGGGATCGTGCCGCTGCCCTCGGGCGCGACGTTCAAACTGGTTGGTGCACGCTCTCGCCGACGGGCGCGGACTGCCGGGCAGTGCGCGGCAGCAACGGTGGCGAACTGCATGCGAGCGGGCCCAAGTAGAACGGAGTACAGCAGACGGCCGGAGTTGCCTGATGGACCGGTGGCTGCATCCACCCTTCCAGCTTCGGACGGACCGTTGCGATCCGTATTCGTCGGGTGATCTACTTCGTTCTCCACAGCGTCATTGGGGGGCACCGTGCGAATAGAGAACTGTGCCGTTGGGGCGATTGACGCCGGTCAGCCACGCAGCAGGAGTGCCGGTGACGCTTGCACCTGCTGACGGGGGACGTCGGAGCCGGAGCAATGCTCAAGATCTGTGGATCGGGGCTCGGGTGGCACGCGAGGGGCGTACCTTCCCGAGTGATCGATTGAAGGTCACCGAGTAGGCCGGCGTTCGCAGCGCCGGTCGGGAAGGCACGCCCATGCTCACCGTAGTCAATCCTGACGGTTCCACGCCAAACGGCTCCCTCATCGATGAGATCGTCCGTGAGGGCGCGAGGCGGATGTTGGCCGCCGCCCTGGAGGCGGAAGTCAACGCTTACATAGCCGAGTTGGCCGGTGAGCGGGACGAGAGCGGTCACCGTCTGGTCGTGCGCAACGGCCATCACCAGCCGCGGAAGGTCACGACCTCGGCCGGGGTCGTCGAGGTCAAGGCCCCGCGCGTGAACGACAAGCGCATCGACGAGGCCACGGGCGAACGCAAGCGGTTCTCTTCGGCGATCCTGCCGCCCTGGGCAAGGAAGTCCCCGAAGATCAGCGAGGTGCTGCCGTTGCTCTATCTGCACGGCCTGTCCTCCGGCGACTTCGTACCCGCGCTCGAGCAGTTCCTCGGCTCCTCGGCCGGCCTTTCGCCCGCCACCGTGACGCGGCTGACCGTCCAATGGCAGGCCGACCACAGGGCGTTCATGGACCGCGACCTGTCCACCACCGACTACGTGTACGTCTGGGCCGACGGCGTCCACCTGCGCATCCGCCTGGAGGAGGCGAAGGCCGCGGTCCTGGTGCTGATGGGCGTGCGGGCCGACGGCACGAAGGAACTGATCGCGATGACCGACGGATACCGCGAGTCGTCTGAAGCATGGGCCGGGCTGCTGAGGGACTGCGCCCGCCGGGGCATGCGGGCCCCGGTCCTGGCCGTCGGCGACGGCGCACTCGGCTTCTGGAACGCACTGAACGAGGTGTTCCCCGAAACCCGCCAGCAAAGGTGCTGGGTTCACAAAACGGCCAACGTTTTGGACGCGCTGCCGAAGTCGGCCCAGCCCGCGGCCAAGCGCGCGATCCAGGAAATCTACAACGCCGAGGACAAGGAGCACGCGGTCAGGGCCGTCCGCGACTTCGAGCGGGCCTACCAGGCGAAATACCCCAAGGTCGTCAAGCGGGTCACGGACGACGAGGATGAGCTGCTGGCGTTCTTCGACTTCCCCGCCGAGCACTGGATCCATCTGCGCACCACAAATCCGATCGAGTCGACCTTCGCCACGGTCCGGTTGCGGACGAAGGTCACCAAGGGCGCCGGCAGCCGGGGAGCCGCCCTCGCCATGGTCTTCAAGCTGATCGAATCCGCTCAGGCCCGCTGGCGCGCGGTCAACGCACCCCATCTCGTGGCGCTGGTGCGGGCCGGCGCTCGCTTTGAACGCGGCCACCTGGTCGAGCGCCCCGAGGAGGCCGCCGCGTGAATGGCCTCAACGACGCCGATGCCCGTTCCGCCGAGGACGAACACCCGCGATTCGCCCGCTACCTGCACGAGCTGGCCATCGTCCGTGACGAAGACGAAGCCGATCTGGTGACCAGAATCCTGCGCGACCCGGACACGACGATGGCGCAGTCGGCCATCGTCCGCCACCTCGACCGTCATGCGGCGCAGCTGCTGACCGACGAGGGGTTCACCGCCTGGGCCCGCGCGATGGCCGAGATCAGCGCGGAGCGGGAGTTCCTCGCCCGCCGTCTGCGCGAATGGACCCTGCTGCGGTCAATCACCGTGGGCGAGCCGTGGGGCCCAGAGGAAGTCACCACCGGATCCGACTGGTTCCAGCGCAAGGCCGTCGAGACCCTGCCCTCACCCGCCGTCCTCACCCTGCTCGCCGAGGCCGGAAGAACCCGACGCGTCCGCGCTGACGCCAGTCGCCGACTACGCCAGCGACGCCACCGCGACTGACATGATCCACAGGTCTTGACTATTCCTCGATCCGACGCGCCTGGCCCCTCTACCGCTGGGACACCCGCCCTCGAAGCCCTCGCATCCGCTGACCTACTGGCGGACGCCCTTAGTCGAAAACCCATCTACCACCAGTTGTCGCAGGTGCCATTGGGCTTGGCACGGTATGGGTAGCGGCCGAGTTTCCGGCCGCGCCGCACTCGGCGCCCGCACAGCAGCACCACGGCGAAGATGCTC
>NZ_JBIURV010000100.1:0-13548 GCF_044741025.1 Streptomyces sp. NPDC088246 | reverse complement strand
GGCGGCAGCAGTCGTGTCGCCCGGCTGATGAGCACTCTGGATCATTCCCTGCGCCAGGCGGCTGACCGGCCGCCAGGGCACACCGCAGCGAGCGGCGCCGATGTGGGCAGGAGGGAGTGCACGTCATGATCCTCCCGAAGGTCCGCGACCCTCGCTTCGTGACGATCCGCCGTGGTGGGACTCTCACTGATGCGGATCACCGTCTCCTCGCTCTATGGGCTGCCTCGTGTGCAGAGCACGTCCTTGGCCTCTTCGAGTCGGCCCAGCCGGGGGACCCGCGACCGCGTCAGGCGATCGAGCATGCCCGGGCCTGGGTGCGTGGCGAGGTCAAGATGATGCAGGCTCGCGCGGCGGGCGGTCATGCGATGGGGGCAGCCAGAGACCTGCGTGGGGCAGCACGGCATGCCGCGTACGCCGCGGGCCAGGCCGGGGCCGTCGCCCGTCGTTGCCGACCCCGGACGGGACCACTGGCGCCGCCCCCGTTTCAGTGACATCCACGGTTGCGCGGGAGGGCTGCGCCGGCGAACCCGGAGCAACGGTCCGAGTCGCGGACATGCGGTCAGCAAAGCCTGCGGCGAAGCCCGGAGGTAGAGGGAAGAGCGGTGCTCCCAGGGCACGCACGCACAATCGTGGTCCGCTGAATGCCGAACGGGCGTGGAGACAGCGATGGTTGTCAATGAGGTAGCACTGTCCCGGCGACAGGGTGATGGCGCACTGGTGCGCTGCGATGGCCGCTCTCAGATCCGGCAGAAAGCGTGCCACCGCAGGACTGAACTGGGCGAGTTCGTCCTGCCGGTACCGGATCGAAGCCCGGCCGCGCGGGTGACGTGTGAAGATCTGCGCGGGACGTCCGCCGCCGTCGCCGTAGAAAGCGGTCCCGGGCAGGCTCATGAGCTCCATGGCCTCCGGGGCTTCGGCGTTCAGGTGATCGTGAACGGCTTGCCCGTCGGTGAGGAACACCTCGCCTCCAGTTGCCGACGGTCGGAGGCAGACCAGCAGCATGAGCCGGGGCGGCCCAGGGACACTGGACCGCTCGGTATGGGCAAGCAGCTCGCCGTTACCGAGCCCCGCCAGACCCGGCCGCCGCGCTCCTCGCCCGATGTCGTGGATCGTCGTGAGGGAGTCCGGATCACTGTCGCGGTGCGGCACCAGCATCATGACGTGCCGGGCGAATGCGAGGACCGATTCCCGGGACTCCAGCCCGTCCACCGTGACCAGGCCGCGCTCGCGCAGCTGTCCGGCAACCAGTCCGCTGGCCCTTTCCCCTGCAGCTGGACGTAATGGGCTTCGAGTCCGGTAGTGCGCGCACACGTCAGCATTGAAGTGCTCCTCTGCGAATCGGACACGGTTCGACCAGGGTCCAAAGAGCACGGGGCCTGGTAGAGCGACAGATTGTCGACTCAGACAATTCGGGTACGAGCTCCGGAGACCTGTGGCCGCCTGCTACGTTCCGGGGACCGGGTCCACCCATCGCACCCTGGGAATCCGTATGCCGTATCAGCCGTCGCTGTGGCCGGTATCGGTCAAGGCCGTTGCCCTTGACCACCGGTTGCGTGTTCTCCGCTGCGCAACGAGCGCGAGGAGTGGGAACTGCCCGGCCGGCGCCTGGAGATCGGCCCGCCGGCCGGATCGAGCCCCGCCGACCACAGCCTCGAAGGAACGGTGGAACGAGAGCTGAGGGAGGAAACCGGCTGGGAGGTCAAGGCCGGAGACCTCCTCGACACCTGGATCTACGAGCCGCTCCCCGGGCGCCGGGTCCTGATCGTCACCTACGACTGCACAGTCCTCACACCGGACAAGACCCCGGTCGTCATAAGCCTGACAGGGCGAACGTTGCCTGATGCGGCTTCGCCGGCAGGTAATTGATGCGGCGTGGTGCGTCGGCGCCTGAGAGCATGACTGGGTCTCACACGCACCGAAGGGAATTGCTGTGGCTCGTGCTATCACCCTGATTCGTTCCAGCTCGCTGTCCGACGTCGCCGAGTACGCGTATGCGGCCACTGCGCCGGCCGAATCACGTTTGATCTTCCTCGCCGGGGCATGCCCACTGAACGAAGACGGGTCCACGGCAGCTATCGGGGACTACGCGGGGCAGGCGGCGAAAGCCGTTGAGAACATGCGGATTGCGCTGACCGAGGCTGGTGCATCGGTCGAGGACGTCATCAGCACCCGAGTGCTCGTCGCGTCAACCAGCCAGGCAGATCTGGTGGCCGCCTGGGAGGTAGTCCGGGAATCGTTCGGAGACCACGACGTCCCCAGCACCCTGATCGGAGTCACCGTGCTCGGCTACGACGACCAGCTCGTAGAGATCGAAGCCGTCGCTGCCGTGCTCGACTAGCCAAAACTTGGTGCGCTTCAGGCAACGGTCGCCCCCCGACAGGCATCGGGACAGGCTGAGGCGCCTCCGAAAACGAATGGCCCGAAAACGGGGGGCACGGCTAACGTCGCGGCCATGGATATCAGGGAACTGGACCGCCGTGCCCTCGCCACCTTGGGAGCGGTGATCGCGCAGATCGGCCCGGACCAGCTTCGTCTTCCAACGCCGTGTGCCGACTGGACACTGCACGGCCTGCTCCGCCACCAAGTGAGCGAGAACCTCGGCTTCGCAGCCGCCGCAGCAGGCGTCACCGGTGACCTCCGGGCCTGGGACCAGGGCAACCTGGGTGGGGATCCCTACCAGGCGTACCTCGACTCGGCCGACGCCATGACGAGGGCGTTCGCCGAGGATGTCCTGGACCATTCGCTCCAGATCAGGGAGTTCGGGTTCTTTCCCGGCCGGGTCGCGCTCGGTATGCATGTGCTCGACTGCGTAGTCCACGGTTGGGACGTCGCTCAGACCATCGGCGTTGCCTACGATCCGGGCGCCGACCTCGTCCGCTACTCACTCAAGGTCGCGGCGCAGATCCCGACCGGAGCACCGTCCGACGACCGGGCAAGGACTCCGTTCGCCCCGGCGGTCGAGGTCTCCGCGGGCTCTCCCGCCCTGGAGCGGCTGCTCGGACTCGTCGGCCGTCGTCCAGCGGCAAGCTGAGCGACGGCTCACCAACAGGTCGTGCAATGACTTCTACACCGTAGAAACGCCGTCCGGTGTCGCCCGGTACAGGAATCGACCGGCACGATGCAACGAGGCGAAAGTTGCCTGATGCGGCACTCGACGTGCGCAGGCAGGTGAAGACCATTGACGGAAAACTCTACTACGCGCTCCCGAAGTCAAAGATGTCGCGCATCGTGGACATGCCTTCCTCTGTTGCCGAAGCGCTGACACAGCACATGGCTGAGTATCCCCCCGTGGAAGCGGAACTCCCGTGGGGCAGGCCCGGGGGTGACGTACCGACGAAGAGGTTTCCTCTGCTGCTCACAACGCGCTTCCACAATGCCGTCGCGGTGAACACGTGGAACACGTACACGTGGAAGCCCGCGCTGGCTGAGGCCGGCATCATTCCTCCGCGCAGAGCGGGAGCGAAGCAATGGCAGTGGGAGGCGGCGCCCAATGACGGGTTCCACGTACTGCGGCACACCTACGCCTCCATCATGCTGGAGGCCGGTGAGGCCGGTGAGTACGTGGTCACTGTGGCACGGTGGATGGGCCACAGGTCGCCGACCGTTACGCTTGATTACTATGCGCACTTCATGCCGGAGGCCGGGAACAAGGGACGAGCAGCCATCGATGGCTTGATCGGCGCCGTGGGGGAGTGGGCCGTCGGCCGAAACTCCCCAGATTCTCCCCAGGGCTGATCGCGGCGATTCCCCGTTCTGTGGAGGTGGTGCGACGTTCCGTGGATCGCAAGGCGTCCATGCCGTATAGCCTGGCGAAATGCTTACAGAGGTCACGGCGACGCGCTATGTCACGCCCCTGCGTGAGGGCGGCTCGCTCCCCGGGATCGTCGAGGCCGACGACCTGGGCACGTATGTCATGAAATTCACCGGCGCCGGCCAGGGTCGCAAGACTCTGGTCGCGGAAGTCATCTGCGGACAGCTCGGCCGCAGGCTCGGCCTTCGCGTCCCCGACCTCGTACAGATCCAGCTCGACCCGGTCATCGGGCTCGCCGAGCCCGACCAGGAGGTGCAGGAACTCCTGAAGGCCAGTGGTGGGCTCAATCTCGGGATGGACTTCCTGCCAGGATCGATCGGCTTCGACTCACTCGCCTACCAGGTGGACTCCCGGGAAGCCGGACGTATCGTCTGGTTCGATGCGCTGATCAACAACGTCGACCGGTCCTGGCGCAACCCGAACATGCTGATCTGGCACGGCGACCTGTGGCTCATCGACCACGGCGCCACCATGATCTGGCACCACAACTGGCCCGGCGCCCAGGCCTCCGCCGCCAAGCCGTACAACGCCTCGGACCATGCGCTGGCCCCGTTCGCACCTGATATCGCGGGGGCCGCCGCCGAGCTCGCCCCGTTGGTCACCGAGGAACTGCTCACCGAGGTCGCGGCCGACGTCCCCGACGAGTGGCTGGTGGACGAGCCCGGCTTCGACTCCACCGACGAGCTGCGCCGCGCCTATGTGGAAGCGCTGCTGCCGCGCGCCGCCACCATTCATGAGCGGATCACGATGGAGGGCCCCACCGAGCCCAAGCCGTCACAGGCCCCCGGCTGGCTCACCGAGCACCTCACTCCCTGGCCGCATCCCACCAAGAAGAAGAACGACAAGGACGGCCAGCGGTGACCAAGCGCGATGTCTTCGAGTACGCGGTGCTGCGCGTGGTGCCGCGAGTGCAGCGCGGCGAGTTCTTCAACGCGGGCGTGGTCGTCTACTGCCACGCGCAGGGTTTCGTCGCCGCCCGTACCCATCTCGACGAGACCAAGCTGAAGGCGCTGGACCCGACCGCCGATGTGGTCGGTGTACGGGCCGCCCTGCATGCCGTCGAGGGCGTGTGCCGCGGTGGTACGGACGCGGGCCAGGCGGCCCGCGACGACGCGGGCCGCCGCTTCCGCTGGCTGATCGCCCCGCGTTCCACCGTTGTCCAGCCGAGCCCCGTGCACAGCGGTCTCACGACCGACCCGGAGGCCGAGATCGAACGGCTGCTCGACCTGCTGGTGCGCTGATCCGCCGCCCTGCGGCGCCGTCCGCAGCCACTGCGGCAGCGGCGCCGCAGGGTGTGACATGAGCGCCTGCGGCCGTGGGCCGTTGACACCGAGTGCCAGGGCTTCTAGCGTCTCGTCTGCTGAAGGTACTAAGCGGTTGCTCAGTTATCGGGAAGGTTCCGCGCACGCGAAGGTTCCGTGCCGGGGGTTCCCCGACGTCCGCTGAGCCGCGATCCAAGGGCGAGGAGAACCAAGCATGTCCACCACCGAGCAGCGCGTCGCCATCGTGACCGGAGCGGCGCGGGGCATTGGCGCCGCCACCGCGGTACGCCTGGCGGCCGAGGGCCGCGCCGTCGCCGTACTCGACCTCGACGAGGCGGCCTGCAAGGACACCGTCGAGAAGATCACCGCCGCCGGGGGCACCGCCCTCGCCGTCGGCTGCGATGTGTCGGACAGCGCCCAGGTGGAAGCCGCGGTCGCGCGGGTCGCCGCCGAGGCCGGCGCTCCGACGATCCTCGTCAACAACGCGGGCGTGCTCCGCGACAACCTGCTCTTCAAGATGAGCGAGTCCGACTGGGACACCGTGATGAACGTGCACCTCAAGGGCGCGTTCCTGATGGCCAAGGCCGTTCAGAAGCACATGGTGGACGCCAAGTTCGGCCGTATCGTCTCGCTCTCCTCCTCCTCGGCGCTCGGCAACCGCGGCCAGGCCAACTACTCAGCTGTCAAGGCCGGTCTGCAGGGCTTCACCAAGACCCTCGCCAAGGAGCTCGGCAAGTTCGGCATCACCGCCAACGCCGTCGCACCCGGCTTCATCGTCACCGAGATGACCGCGCAGACGGCGGCCCGGGTCGGCATGGGCTTCGAGGAGTTCCAGGCCGCTGCCGCCACCCAGATCCCGGTGCAGCGCGTCGGCCGCCCCGAGGACATCGCCAACGCCATCGCCTTCTTCACGGGCGACGAGGCCGGCTTCGTCTCCGGTCAGGTCATGTACGTCGCCGGTGGACCGCTCAACTGACCCGAAGGGTTACGGACATCATGACTGTGCAGGACAGTGGGAAGGTCGCGCTCATCACGGGCGCGAGCCGGGGCATCGGCTACGGCATCGCCGAGGCGCTCGTGGCGCGCGGTGACCGTGTGTGCATCACCGGGCGAGGCGAGGACGCTCTCAAGGAGGCCGTCGAGCAACTCGGCTCCGACCGTGTCATCGGCGTGGCGGGCAAGGCGCACGACGAGGCGCACCAGGTGGCGGCGGTCGAGCGCACCATGGAGGTGTTCGGCCGTGTCGACTTCCTGATCAACAACGCCGGTACGAATCCGGTCTTCGGCCCGATAGCGGAGCTCGACCTCAATGTCGCCCGCAAGGTCTTCGAGACGAATGTGATCTCGGCGCTCGGTTTCGCCCAGCAGACCTGGAAGGCCTGGCAGAAGGAGAACGGCGGGGCGATCGTCAACATCGCCTCGGTCGCCGGTATCTCCGCCTCACCCTTCGTCGGCGCGTACGGCATGAGCAAGGCCGCCATGGTCAACCTGACCCTTCAGCTGGCGCACGAGTTCGCGCCGGTCGTCCGGGTCAACGCGATCGCCCCCGCGGTCGTGAAGACGAAGTTCGCCCGGGCGCTGTACGAGGGCCGCGAGGCGGAGGCCGCCGCGGCCTATCCGCTGGGCCGGCTGGGGGTCCCCGAGGACATCGGCGGCGCCGCCGCGTTCCTCACATCGAGCCAGAGCGACTGGATCACGGGACAGACCCTGGTGGTCGACGGCGGGATCTTCCTGAATGCGGGCGTGAGCTGAGAGCGGCCTGAGCGGGTTTGGGCCTGATTGACTCAAGTGCCCCGTCGGGCCTGCGGATTGACCCGACGGGGCACTGCGGTATGGTCTGCCGACCCATGGCTGATCGAGGAGCGTTCACGTGTTCTACCGGGCCAGTCTGCAGGCCGCTGCAGTCCTTGCTTCCCTCTCTCTGCTGGCAGGCTGCGGACTTCTCTCCGACAGCGGCTCGAAAACGGAGCAGAAGATAGTCGTCGGTACGACCAGCGAGCCCTCCACCCTCGATCCGGCGGCGGCGTGGGACAACTCCTGGGAACTGATGCGGAATGTCTTCCAGACTCTGGTGAGTTTCCCCACAGGAAGCACGAGCCCCGAGCCCGATGCGGCGGAATGGTGCAAGTTCACCGACACGACCAGCACGGCCTACCGGTGCAAACTCCGCAAGGGCCTGAAATTCTCCAATGGCGAAAAACTCGACGCCGAGGCCGTGAAGTACTCCATGGACCGGATCACGGCCATCAAGGTCAAGGGCGGCCCTGTCGGCATGCTCGGCTCGCTCGACCGGGTCGAGACCAAGGGGGACGACATCGTCGTCTTCCATCTCACCGAGCCGGACGCCACATTCCCTTTCATCCTCGCCACGCCCGCGATGTCGCTGGTGGCGCCCAGCGACTATTCGAAGCACAAGCTCCGCAGCGACGGCAAGGTCACCGGATCCGGCCCCTATCTCCTGGATTCGTACAAGCCGGGGAACCGGGCCGAACTGGTGAAGAATCCGGACTACAAGGGTTTCGCCAACCGTAAGAACGACGCTGTGACCATCCGGTACTTCAAGGAATCCGCCCCCGTGGTCGCGGCCTTGAAGAAGAACGAGATCGACGCGATCTACCGCGGTCTCACCGCCGAGGAGGTCGTCAGCCTGGAAGACAACAAGGACAAGAACAGCAATCTGCAGATTGTCGAGACGGTCGGCGCGGACATCCGCTTCCTGGTCTTCAACCCCAAGGATCCGGCGGCCGGGAACGCGGCCGTACGGCGGGCCATCGCCCAGCTCGTCGACCGTGACGCCCTGGTGGCCAAGGTCTACCAGGGGACGGCCGAGCCGCTGTACTCCATGGTCCCCAAGGGCATCGCCGGACACACCACCAGCTTCTTCGACGCCTACGGTGATTCGGACAAGGGCAAGGCGAAGCAGATCCTCGCCAAGGCGGGCATCACCAAGCCCGTCTCGATGACGTTCTGGTTCACGACCGACCGGTACGGCTCGTCCACGGCCCCCGAGTTCGACGAGCTGAAGCGACAGCTGGAAGCCTCCGGGCTGTTCCGGATCACGCTGAAGAGCAAGCCCTGGAAGGAGTTCCAGGAAGGCTTCACCAAGGGCCAGTACCCCGTCTTCGGCCGCGGCTGGTTCCCGGACTTCCCGGACCCGGACAACTTCATCGCGCCCTTCGTTGGCAAGGACAGCATCACCGGGACGCCGTACGTGAAGAGCGAGATCACCGAGCAGCTGCTGCCGCAGACCCGCAAGGAGAGCGACCGGGGCGCGGTCAGCAAGCAGTTCGAACGGGCCCAGCAGATCATGGTCGACGACGTACGGCTGCTGCCGCTGTGGCAGGGCAAGCTGTACGTCGCTTCGGGCGAGGACATCGGTGGCGGCGAGCGCGCCCTGGACCCGCAGACGGTCATGCAGGTGTGGGAGCTGTACCGCAAGGCCAGCTGGTAGGCCCCGGCAGGGCTCGTAGGGTCCGTTGTCAGTGGCCCCCGGTAGGTTCTCGGTTGAAGAACTGATTACTTACCGGAGGTTGTTGACGTGACCGACACCGACCTGCTGCCCGAGTCCTGGCGCGGCGTCCTCGGCGAAGAGCTGCAGAAGCCCTATTTCAAGGAGCTCATCGAGTTCGTCGAGGAGGAGCGGGCCAAGGGGCCGGTCTATCCGCCGCGCGACCAGGTGTTCGCAGCCCTGGACGCCACGCCCTATGACAAGGTGAAGGTTCTCGTCCTCGGTCAGGACCCGTATCACGGGGAGGGGCAGGGACACGGGCTGTGCTTCTCCGTGCGGCCGGGCGTGAAGACGCCGCCCTCCCTGCGGAACATCTACAAGGAGATGAAGGAGGAGCTCGGCCTGCCGGTCCCGGACAACGGGTATCTGATGCCGTGGGCCGAGCAGGGCGTGCTCCTGCTCAACGCCGTGCTGACGGTGCGCGCGGGCGAGGCGAACTCGCACAAGGGCAAGGGCTGGGAGAAGTTCACCGACGCGGTGATCCGCGCCGTCGCCTCGCGGCCCGATCCGGCGGTCTTCGTGCTCTGGGGCAACTACGCGCAGAAGAAGCTTCCGCTGATCGACGAGGAGCGTCATGTGGTGGTGAAGGGTGCGCATCCGTCACCGTTGTCCGCCAAGAAGTTCTTCGGCTCCCGTCCGTTCACGCAGATCAACGAGGCGGTGGCGGCGCAGGGGCACGAGGCCATTGACTGGCGCATCCCCGACCTGGGCTGACGCTGCGGTTTCGGCCCGGGCCGGCGGCGGGGCCCGGCGGACAGGTCCGGGCCGGGGGTGGGCGCGCGGTGGACAGGTCCTGGACGCCCGCCCGAGCCTCAGCGGGATTGACCGCAGCTGCGGTTAGCGTCGAACGGCAACGGGTGGACGTGGACAGGGAGGCCGCAGTGACGGAGCAGCGGGAGGCGTCGAAGGATGCCGTCATGACCAGGATCGGCCAGGCGATCATGCTGCTGCACGGCGGCGACCGGGAGGAGGCCCGCAATCGCTTCGGCGAGCTCTGGGCGGAGATCGGCGAGGACGGGGACGCCCTGCACCGGTGCACCCTCGCCCACTACATGGCCGACACGCAGGACGACCCCGGGGATGAGCTGGCCTGGGACCTGAGGGCGCTGACCGCGGCCGGCAGCCTGACCGACGAGCGCGCGGTACAGCACTCCGATGCGCTCGCGGTGCGGGCGTTCTATCCCTCGCTCCATCTCAATCTCGCGGTGGACTATGTGAAGCTCCACCGTCCCGAGGCGGCCCGGATCCATCTGGACCGGGCGCGCGCCGCCTCCGGTGTGCTCGCGGACGACGGGGCTGATGACGGGTACGGGGGAGGGGTCCGCGCGGCGATCGCGCGGCTGGAGCTGAGGCTGCGGGAGCTGTGAGGGGTGGCCCGTCGATGGCGGACGGGCCACCGCTCGGCTCTCTACGGCCGCTTTCAGCGGCCGTAGGTGTGCTCGCAGATCCGGGACTGCGGGCTGCCCGCAGGCCAGTGCCCGTATCCCCGTCCCAGTGCGCAGACGTCCTTCCCGGTGGCGGGGTCCGGCAGGGCCGGGACGGGCGCGGTCACGGCGGGCGGGGCCTGATGCGGCCGAGGCCGCGCCGCCCCGGGGTGCTTCCGTTGCTGTGGTGCGCGGGGCGCGGCGCGGCGGGTGTCCGGCGGTGCGCCGGGCGCCGGGGCGGATGCGGAGGCGGACGGCGCGGGGGCCGGTACGGCTCCCAGGCTGTCGTGGACCGGCGGCCGCACGATCTGTGGCGCCAGGTCCTGGGCGGGCCGGCTGGTCCCGGGCCGGGACGGAACGTCCGGCTGCGGTGCCACGGACACACAGCCGGACAGTGTCGTGACCGCCACGCCGACCAGGAGCTTCACGGTGATTCGGGTTCGTTGCACCTGATCAACTCTGCTGTGCGGACCCGGTTTCGAGTGAGCCGGAAAGCCAAGATTGGCCCGCACGAGTGACGCCGGTCAGCGCAATGCCGCCTGCGATCCGAGCATCCCGCGCAGCAGTTCGGTGAAGCCGGTACGCAGCTCCTCCTCGGTCGGTACGGACTGGTGGTACGACCCTGCGGCGCACGAGAACATCAGCCCCTCGCACCAGGCCACCAGGGACAGGGTGTGCCGCTCGGGCTCGGCCGACCCGGCCGCCGTCATCAGCGCCATCACAGGCTCGCGGAACTGTCGGCCCGTTGCGTCGAAGAACTCCCGCAACTCCGGGCGCCGGGTGGCCTCGAGGGCGAGCTCGTAGCGGCAGATGAGCAGTTCGGGGTGGCGGGTGAGATACCGGTGCAGGGCCAGCGCGAGACCGGCGACCAGCGCCTCCGTGCCGGTGCCCGAACCGCTTTCCGGACCGGCGTCCGGGGCGTCCGTCCTGCCGGCGCCCGGAACCGGGAGTTCACCGGGGGTGAGCACCCGCGCCTCGCGCTCCGCCAGCCGTCGCACCGTCACCTCCAGCAGGGACTGCCGGGTGCGTGCGTAATTCGACGTCGAACCCTGGGGGAGTCCGGCGCGCTCGTCCACCGCGCGGTGGGTCAGGCCGCGCATCCCGCGTTCGGCGAGGAGCGCGAGGGCGGCATCGGTAATGAGATCGGCCCGGGAGGTGCCGGTGGTGCGTGTGGACATGGGGCCAACCTACCTTCGGAACTACAGCTGTAGTATGGTGAACCTGTCACTACAGATGTAGTTTCGAGGAGGAGTGATGGAGAAACGCCATGCCGTCGTCATCGGCAGCGGAATCGGCGGCCTCACTGCGGCGGTGGCCCTGCATGGTTGCGGCTGGCGGGTCACGGTCCTGGAGCGCGCAGCCTCCCTGGAACCCGTGGGTGCCGGTATCGCCCTCGCGCCCAACTCGCAGCGCGCCCTGGACGTCATCGGCCTCGGCGACGAGATCAGGTCGCTCGCCGCCTGGCAGGGCGAGGGTGGAATGCGTATCCCGAGCGGCCGCTGGCTCTCCCGTACGAACAGCGCTGTCGCGACCGGGCGGTTCGGCGGTCCGATTGTCCTGTTGCACCGGGCCACCCTCGTCGACCGTCTCGTCGGCCGGCTGCCCGACTCCACCGTCCGTACCGATGCCGCCGCGGAACTGCTTGACCCGGGCGCCATAGACGGTGCGCGTGCCGTGGTCCGGACGGCGGCCGGGGACATCGGCGCCGACCTCGTCATCGGTGCCGACGGCATCAACTCGGGTGTACGCAGCGCACTTTTCCCGTCCCACCCCGGACCGTCGTACGCCGGATTCACCACCTGGCGCATCGTCGTCCCCGCGCCCGAGCGGCCCTTCGCTCCGCATGAGACCTGGGGGCGCGGCGCACTCTGGGGCACCCAGCCGCTCAAGGACGGCCGCACATACGCCTACGGGGCTGCCGTCGCCCCCGCCGGAGACCGTGCTGCCGATGACGAGAAGGCGGAGCTGATGCGCCGGTTCGGCAGCTGGCACGACCCGATCCCCTCGATCATCGCCGCTGCCCAGTCCGGACAGGTGCTCCGCAACGACGTGTACCAGCTGACCGACCCCCTGCCCTCCTTCCACCGGGGCCGCACCGTCCTCGTCGGCGACTCCGCCCACGCCATGGCACCCAGCCTCGGCCAGGGCGGCAACCAGGCCGTCGAGGACGCGATCGTGCTCGCCCATCACGTGATACCGGGCAGGGACCTCGGCGCGGGTCTGGCGGCGTACACCGCCGATCGGCTGCCCCGCACGTCGGCCATCGTCCGCAAGGCCGCACAGGCCTCCCGGCTGATGCGCCTGACCAGTGCCCCGGCTGTGGCGCTGCGCGACGCCCTGATGTCCACCGTCTCGCGGCTCGGGCCCACTCTCGTCCTGCGCACCTTCGACGGCATCGCGGACTGGCAGCCGCCGCAGCACACGTATGCTGCCCCGACGAAGGAAGCGCACAGGTCACCGCGGCAGACATCGGCTCGAAGAGCTCGACGGGGCACCCTCAACCGGTGAACACCGCGCCGGTCGGTGCTGAACAGTGAGAGGGAGACCCCTGTGAAGGTCGGCTGCATCGGGCTCGGCGACATCGCGCAGAAGGCGTATCTGCCGGTTCTGACGACCCTGCCCGGGATCGAACTGCATCTGCAGACCCGTACCCCCGCCACCCTGGCCGCGGTCGCCGAGAGGCACCGGATCCCGTCCGGGCAGCGTCACACCGACCTCGAATCGCTGCTCGCCGAAGGCCTGGAAGCCGCGTTCGTCCACGCTGCGACGGCCGTGCACCCGAAGATCGTGGGCCGCCTGCTGGACGCGGGCGTCGCCACGTACGTGGACAAGCCCCTGGCTTATGAACTCTCCGATTCCGAGAGGCTGGTGAGCCTTGCCGAGGAGCGCGGGGTGAGCCTTGCCGTCGGTTTCAACCGCAGGGCCGCGCCCGGCTACGCGCAGTGCGCCGAGCACCCGCGCGAGCTGATCCTCATGCAGAAGAACCGGGTGGGCCTGCCCGAGGATCCACGCACCATGGTGCTCGACGACTTCATCCATGTCGTCGACACGCTGCGCTTCCTGGCGCCGGGGCCGATCGAGCACACCGTCGTACAGGCCAGGATTCGCGACGGTCTGATGCACCATGTGGTGCTGCAGCTGGCCGGTGACGGATTCACCGCCATCGGCGCGATGAACCGGCTCAGCGGCTCGAACGAGGAACGGCTGGAGGTCTCCGGCCAGGACTCCAAGCGCGAGGTCGTCAATCTTGCCGAGGTGATCGATCACAAGGGGCAGCCGAGCGTGCGACGGCGCGGTGACTGGGTGCCGGTGGCCCGCCAGCGCGGCATCGAGCAGAGCGTGCTGTCCTTCCTGGACGCCGTGCGCGCCGGAAAGGTGCTGAGCGCCGGGGACGCCCTGCAGACACATGAGCTGTGCGAGCGCATCCTGCGCGACCTGGACTTCGCCTAGCTAGTAGGGCTTTGTTAGGTCCTGTGGTGGGGTTCGGGGGTTGGTGCGGGTTGGCCGCATATCGAGCAGGCGCCGGTCCAGGTGGCCAGGAGG
>NZ_JBIURV010000099.1:0-13661 GCF_044741025.1 Streptomyces sp. NPDC088246 | reverse complement strand
CCGGATGCGGTGAGAGTCGCACGTCCGGTTCGGCGAGCGGCTCGGGGAAACGGAGCCGGGGAAATCCCGGCCACCGCGCCCCGGGCCGACTCTCCGTCAACGGCACCCTCATGCTGCACCGGCGCCTGGCCCGCGACTACGATCACCGGCCCGACAACGCGGCCTCCCGCGTCTACTGGGCCTCCACCGCCGGCATGCTCCGGCGCCTCACCGTCCCGAGCCCCGTCTGGCGGGACGAGATCGAGCTGGCCGCGTGAACATCAGCGAACTCCTGCGGCTGCTGCAGACCGAACACGACGAGACCGCCGCACGAGCCGACAACCTACGCGAGCAGATCGAGCGGCTCACCACCGCCCTCGCCGAGACCGAAGCCCGCCTGGCCGAGCTCGCCGCCACCCGCAAGGTCATCGACGGCCTCACCCCTCCCGACCACGCAGCGGCCCCCGCGGAAACCGCCACCGCCACCGTCTACCAGCGCATCGTGACCACATTCAACGAGCACCCCGGGAGGTGTTCCGCGTCCGCGATCTGCACGAGCACCTCGGCCTGCCCACCGACGAGCCCTCGATCAACGTCACCCGCTCTCGCCTGGGCCGACTCGTCCGCCAGGGACTCCTCGAACAACCCGGACGCGGCCGCTACCAGAAACGGACTTAACGCCCTCTGACACGTCTTCGGCGGCCGCGTCAGGCTTGAAGCCGGCAGCGGGGCATGTGCGGTCAAGGGTTGGCCAGGTATGCGGCTGCCGTGTCTACGGATGTGTCGTGCGCCGCTCCGGCCGCGTTGTTCGCGGCGGCGTGGCTTTGTTCATGAGCTACGACAGCGGTTGTTCACGTCTTCGGGAGGCACCGAGTACCGGCAATGGGTGACCACAGCGGATCCGCTACCAAGATGCCCTCGTGTCGGCGCGTGCCACGTGGCTTTCAAGGGGCGAGCAAGGGGCCGAAAGTCTGTCGGCCGATGCGCTCGGCGGTCGGCTGGTCGACTACCTGGCCGGGGACGTCGGGGTGCTGACTTGTCCAGGCGCGGGCGTTCGCGGCATCGGTGAAGAAGTTCAGCGCGTCGCAGCAGGCCGAGGCGGCGGGCCCGCCTCCGGGACGCTGCCCGACGAAGACCACCGCGGTGGCCGGTTCCCCCCACGCTGTGCCGGTGGACGAGGTGACGGTGATGGGGTCGCCGCTGACCGGGTCGACGGAGGAGATCACCGCGTCCTGGCCGAGCATGGCCGGGATGCCAAGGGCGTCGATGGCGCACATCGACCAGACCTCTACACCGCTTTCCAGGCGGACCCTGTGGCGGGTGGGGGCGGCGGAGAACGGGTAGGCGGCGCGGATGTTTCCGGTCTCGTCCAGGGTGAGGAAGTCCTCGTCGGCCAGCTCGGTAATCACCTCCATAGCGTTCCTCCCGGCCCCGGCCGCCACCGGCTGAAGCATCTGCGCGTCGGGAGCGGCTCCCGTGGCGGCGAAGTGGCGCAGGATCTGCTGGTGCACCGCGCGCAGGCCGTGTTCGGCAGGCGCCAGGCGCCCGCGGCCGGCCCGGCCGACCACGTCCAGCGGCTGCGGGGTGCAGCAGTCCGAAGCCCCCGCATTACGGGCCTGCGGGGTCGCCCCGGCGAGGGCCTGCCGAAGGGCGGACTCGTCCGGTACGCCCGACACGGTGCCATCGGCGTCCCTGTAGAGGCGGCACGAGAGGCTCGGCACCGCCCCGGGCGGCGCGAACGGGTCGGTGCCGTCGATCAGGACCGTCGGCGACCCGTACATGCCCAACCGGGCGGCCTCGCCCTCGTCAGCCACCTCAACAAGCTCCACCTGAGCCTGTCGTCCATCCAGAGCGGCGGTCACTCTCTCCAGCGCGGGCTGCACGTTCGGGCAATCCGCCACCGTCAGTACCGTGATTCGCATCTGCCCTGTCCTCCTAGACCGTCGTCCGCCTTCCGAACCGACGGTAGACCTTCCAGCGCACTGGAAGGTCAAGGGCTAGCCTGGAGATATGCGTATCGGTGACCTCGCCGCCCGCACCGGGCTGACGACCAAAACCATCCGCTTCTACGAGGGCAGCAGCCTGTTGCCCGCACCACCACGCACCCCGGGCGGCTACCGGGACTACCCCGATGACACGGCGGCCCGACTCGCGTTCATCCGCGACGCCCAGCGTGCCGGTCTTACCCTCGCCGAGATCCGCTCGATTCTCGCCCTGCGCGACGACGGCCACGCACCCTGCACCCACGTCACCGACCTCATCCACGAGCACCTGGACGACATCGACCGACGTATGGCCGAGCTCGCCGCCACCCGCGAAGCACTCCGCGACCTCGCAGCCCGCGCAGCAACCACCGACCCCGACGCCTGCGGCGCGGACGACATCTGCACGATCCTCAAGCCCGCACGGCCGTAGGCCGCTGTCCAAACTCGTGAACATTAAGGCCAGGGCCGAGGGGCCAACCGCCTCCGAAACTGACGTCGAAGTGCTGTCCGTTCTCATGAACAGAGCCACTCAGGCTCGCAACGAAGTCTGGGCTCCAGCGCATCCAAATGGCACGGCGGTACTGCCAAGGCGGCACCACCGAGCCGGGCACCGACAGCGTGGACGGTTCTGCGCCCGTTCTCTCCGGTTCGCGTTTCACCGCTGGCCCTCAAGGGCATCGCGCCTGTCAGCGCACAGGCCGTCCGCTTCCTGTGGCAACACGATGAACGCGGTGCCCTTGGTCAGGTCGATGCTGGAGCGGGGCGGCGCACCGTCGCTCGCGTCGTCCCGCCGCAGCAGCTCCACCCGCCGCTGCTCCAGCTCCACCGTCTTGTTTCCGTTCACGACCGCCGTGAATTCATCGAAGGCCGTGTTCGACAACGACCGCCCCGTGCGCCTGCGTAGCCACGGGATCAAGCCCAGCCCCGTGATCCATCGCCACGTGTTCTCTGCCAGGGCGAACAAGGCCAGCAGACACACGAACGCCGGAAACGACATGGCCCACATCGCCACAGCTAGCCCCCCATCGTCTTCAACACAGTTGACTGCCGGGAAACGTCGGAGGGGTCGGCGTCGTTCCCATCCCGTTGCCCAAGTGGCTCCCGTTCACCCTGTCGAAAAACAGCGGGCGATCCGGCTGTCGTGGCGACCGGCTGCTGTCCGCTCATTTTTGGGTGGCGGGTGCCTGTCCTGGATCACGAAGATGGTCTGCATGGGGTGTGACATACATGGCTTCATCGAATGCCGCCGTGGCTATCGCGACTATGAGAACGACTCGTACTGGCATGCCGTCATCAATCTGGATCACCTGAACGATGTGCGGGACTACGACGCCTTCGGATGCCTCTTCGGGGTCCGCAACGATTTCGGGATCCTCAGCGATGAAGCCTTCGAACCGCTCGCAGCCGCCCGCGGCCTTCCACACGATGTGTCGAAACGTGTCCGTGATCTGTACGAGGACCACGAGGGGCACAGCGCAACCTCGATCAGCTGGGCAGAAGTCGAGAAGGTCAACTGGGATGAGCTGTCCTTGCAGCCGGACCCCTACGTACACGAGCACCGTCGTAACGCCGACGGCGGCTGGCTATTTTTCGAACGGCACTTTGGGGCTCCGCAGGCGTTCCTCGATCTCTGCGGTTGCCCCGAGGACATCGCCGCCAGGGCCGGCCTCCACTTCCCCGAAGGCACCCAATGGCCCGACGGCGACCGGCTGTTTCGCATAGGCCGCCTCAGGCGTAAAGACGTCGTCCGTCCGGACGGGCAGTGGGAGCCCGTCTGGACGGTCATGCGTACTCTCGCGGGTCTGCACGGGAACGAGGCGGTCAGGCTCGTCGTCTGGTTCGACAGCTGAGCAGGGCGATGAGCCTCTGCGCGATGCCCCGCGGCCGCCACCCGGGTACTGGAGCGGGGCGGCTGGCGTGTCCCCGGTCCCCTGGACGGGGACTCCACCGTCGTCGGACGGCCCTGTACACCGCGACTGTCGAGAAGGCTGGCGAGCAGCCGTCGGGGGGTTAGAGCCTGTCCGGGCGATCATGGGCGCCCGTCGTGCAGCCGCCGGGCTGACCTCTTTGGGTCGGCCCGGTCTGACGACTCAGGAGTGACAGAGTAGGTCGAGGACGACGGCCTCGGCGTCGAGGCCGTCGAGTTAGCGGTTGGCTTGTTCCCAGTGGCCGTCTGTGTCCGCGTCCATCCACGAGCCATCGAGGGTGACCAGGGTGAAGCCGGGCACGGCGCACCGGACCGGCCACAGCCGGGCTTCCTCGTGTTCCTGCGCGAAGTATGCGACCGGGGCGTTGAGAGCAGGAACGACGTGTTAAAGTGCGGGTCTCCCGCGACGGCCCGCCGGGCTACGTCCTGCACCAGCGGCTGGGTCAGATGCTCCTTCCTGGCGTCTGCCAGGGAGTACCTTTCAGGATCGGCCTCGTGGCGGGCGAGGAAGTCGGCGAGCGGGCGGGCCGGCGGGTGTATCGCGGTCAGCTCGGTCCAAGCGGCGAGCAGGGCGTCATGCGTGCGCGCTGCTCGTTTCCGCACACCATCGTCACCGGCTCGCCGAACTCCCGCACGTGATGGGGCACCCTGAATCTCCCCACCTCGTACTCAGGGTCTCCCCGGACCTGCTCACCTTGCCTCCCCATCGACGGCGCGCTGACTTGAGGTCGGATGCCACAGCGAAGGGGCCGCCCGACAGACGGCCCGGTCCGGACGCGGCGGGACAGGGCGGGCGTCCCGCCGCAGCACCGGTTCTGCTGGGTGGCCGTCACTGATGGGGGATGTCGATGCCGGCTGCGCGCAGGTTCGCCTCGACCAGCGTGTTCAACCGGGCGATGGACGGTGCCTGGTCTTCCCGGTGGTGGTTGACCAGTCCGTACCGGGAGGCGGCGTCGGACTGGTTCTGAAACCCGGTCGGCATCGCCAGCAGCGCGCGGTTGGCCAGCAGCTTGTCGGCCAGCGTGAACGCCACCTCCTCGATCCGCGGGTCGTCCGGATCCCAGTACCTCGCATCCAAGCCGCGCTTGGTCAGCTCGACGGACTGGGGATCGTCCAGCGAATGTTCGAGCCGGGTCAGGAAGCTGTCGAAGATCTCCGGAACCAGCGTCCGTGCCAGCACCAGAGCCTCCCGTTGACCGGCCACGTAGTCGGGACTGAAGCCGAGATCGGGGAGTCGGTCCAGGACCGCGCAGGCCCGGTCGGGCAGCAGGGCCCGGTCACCATGGTCGAGACGGTGCAGCCTGTCGCGGCGCGCGGTCAGGTCCTCGATCTGTTCGGTGAGCCGACGATGGACGTCGTCCAGGGTGGCGGCGAACCGTTCGGGATCGGCGTCGAGCAGGTCACCGATCTCGGCCAGCGGCACACCTGCCCCGGCCAGGGTCCGGACCTGGACCAGCCGGAACAGGTCGGCCGAGAGGTAACGCCGGTAGCCGGAACCGTCGCGTTCCGGCTCGGCGACCAGGCCGAGCCGGTGATAGTGCCGCACGGTTTTGATCGTGACGCCGACGAACGCGGCCGCCTGACCGATGGTGAGCCCGTCTGTCATCGGTTCGGGGCACCTCCAGATCGTGGGCGGCCGCGGTCTCGCGAGCCGCGTCGGCGACGGTCGGAGTCCTTGCGCAGGATCGAGCCGCGGGCGCCGGCGACCTTCGCGCTCTCCTTGAGGCAGGGGTTGCGGACTATCACACGGGTGAGGATAGCGCGCGTCTGTTCCGGCCCATCCCCCTGCTGCCGGGGTCGGCAGCTGAGGCGACCACATACCGCACCGGGACGGTCGGACCGGCCGGGGGCGGCGCGGATTACATGGGCATCGATGGCGATCTCGGCGTGCCGGCCGGCGCGGACCGCGGCCAACGCCTGGTCCAGACCGGGGTGCTTGCGATCGGTGCCGGTCACCCCGTCATCTCGATACAGGTTGACCTTGACCTTGGGTCAAGGGTGCAGGCTCTTCGCATGGCCGCCCGAAGTGGCCAGGTAGCCACCAAGGCCGCCGTGAAGTCCAACACGGTGGACAAGGAGATTCATCATGGGAACGAACAACAGCGGCTTCTCCGAAGCAAGACTGCGCGACGTGCTGGCACGGCATGTCGAGTCCAAGAAGATTCCCGGGCTCGTCGCCCTGGTCAGCCGCGGCGGTCGGACGCACGTCGAAGCGATCGGGACGATGCGTCATGACGGTGGCGCGCCGATGCGCCGGGACACGATCTTCCGGATGGCGTCCACCTCCAAGCCGGTCACGATGGCGGCGGCGATGGTCCTGCTCGACGAGTGCAGGCTGCGGCTGGACGAGCCGGTGGACCCGTGGCTGCCCGAACTCGCCGACCGGCGGGTACTGAAGCGGCCCGACGGCCCGCTGGAGGAGACCGTGCCGGCGCGGCGGCCGATCACCGTACGGGACCTGCTGACCTCCACGTTCGGGCTCGGAGTGGATTTCGATCTGCTGGACTCCCCGATCAGGGCCGCGACGTTCGAGCGTCTCGACTACAGCGTGGCGTCCGGCCCGGCGCCCGACCCGGACGAATGGATGCGCCGCCTCGGCGAGCTGCCGCTGTCGTACCAGCCCGGAGAGCGGTGGCAGTACGACCTCAGCAACGAAGTACTCGGCGTGCTGGTCGCCAGGGTCATGGGGCGGCCGTTGGAGACGTTCCTGCGCGAACGCATCCTCGATCCGCTGGGGATGAAGGACACCGCCTTCCACGTGCCCGCCGACAAGATCGACCGGCTGCCACCCCTCTACGGGCCCGACCCGCAGACCGGAGAGTTCCTCGTGTGGGACGAGGCCGAAGGCGGAAGGACCAGTCGGCCTCCGGCGTTCCAGGGCGCCGGCGGCGGGCTGGTCTCCACCGCCGACGACTACCACGCCTACTTCCAGATGCTACTGAACCACGGCATGCACGGCAGCGAACGGATCCTGTCCCGGCCCGCCGTCGAGCTGATGACCACCAACCGCCTCACACCCGCGCAACAAGCCGCCCGGGACACCATGTACAGGAACATCGCCCACATCACGGTCGGCCAAGGCCAGCAGGGCGGCTGGGGCTTCGGGATGGCAGCGCGCACCAGTCGCGGCGACTACGCGCCCATCGGCCAGTTCGGCTGGGACGGCGGTACCGGCACCACCGCCTACGCCGACCCGGGCAACCAGCTCACCGGAATCCTGCTCACCCAGGTCGGGATGTCCACCCCGGACTCGGCGCGCCTCATCCACGACTTCTGGACCACGCTCTACCAGGCCACCGACTGACATCGCGCTCGCTGAGCTTGGCGTGGCCGGTCCACATGCGCCGACAACGGCTCGCCCAAGGTGGCGACCCGGCATGCCAACCTGAGAGGCGCTCACTTCCGCTCCCCACTCGGTTCAGGAAGGGAGCAAGTGGGGCGACGAACAGCCCTGGCCGATCCCAGAGATCCCCATCACCGGCGGCTTCGGCCAGGGGAGCGAGCTCGGAGATGAGCTTCTTCCGTTCCTCCTCAGGCAGCGCCTTGTGGGGATGTGCCGGGAGGACGGTCGTTGCCGATCAGCCCGGAGGGCGGCTACGGCGTCGCTTAGGCGTGAGGTTCTGCCGCGGCATCGAGATCGCGGGCACGGGCGGCGACCGGCGGCGTCAATCGGTGGGCCAGCAGGTCCAGGGCCTCGGCGACCTCGCGGAGGATGTCCGGGTCCGGGGCGGTACCGTCGGGGCCGGACAGGGCCATGGCAAGGGCGTCGTCGATGGTGGTAGCGCGGACCTCGGCGACCCGGGCGGAGGGCTTCGCAGTGGGGCGGATGAGTCGGCGACGCCGGTCGGCCGGGTCGGGCTCGGTGTTGACCGAGCCCGCCTGCTCCAACCGGGCAACGGCGGTGGAGACCTGACTCTGCGGCAGGCCTGTCCGCGCGGCGATTTCGCCGACCGTTGTCCCGGGGTGGGTGACGAGGTCACCGAGGACAACGACCACCGAGCGGATCGATCCCTGCGAATCCGACGTCGGCCGGGGCATCGCCTGGTCGCCGATCTTCATGAGAGTGCGTCCCAGGAGGAACAGTTCGACTCCGTTCATGACCGCAAGGGTACATCGAAATAGATGCATCTATTTCGATGCGTTACTGTCGTGGCGTCAGTCGGAGATGCCGACGACAGCCGGCAAGGGGGACCCGCCATGACCACGACCGCCGCCACCATCCGCACCCTCTCCGTCCCGGGCGCAACCCTCCACTGCCAGGTCGAGGGCACCGGCCCCGTCCTCCTTCTGTCCCAGAGCGGCGAGGGTGATGCGGACCGCACGGTCGACCTCGTCCCGTACCTGGCCGACACCTTCACGGTCGTCACCTACGACCGCCGCGGCCTGTCGCGCAGCACTCTCGACGACCCCGCCCGGCCCGTCACCATGGCCGACCACGCGGACGACGTCGCCCGGTTGCTCGCCGAGGTCACCAATGGGCCGGCGCTGATGGCCGGGTTCAGCATGGGCGCCGCGATCGGCCTCCAGGCCGTGGCCTGCCACCCGGGCATGTTGAGCACACTGATCGCACACGAGCCCGTGATGCCGAACCTGCTGCCCGAGGCAGACCGTGCGGAGCACGCGGCCGAGCTGACGGCCATCCAGGATGCATACGCCGCCGGGGGCCTGACGGCGGCGTTCCCGGCGATCGCCCGGCACCTCGGCATCGACCTGGCGCACGACGAGGCCGAGGAGGGCCTCACCCCTCAGCCGCTGACGCCCCGCCGACAGGCCAACTTCGGGTTCTTCATCGGAACGGAGTTCACGGCCGTCACCACGGACGGCCTCGACCCGGCGGAGCCGGTGCGGGCCGCAGCGCGGGCCGGAACGCGGATCATCCCGGCGACGGGCCGGACGACCCGGTCGGTGGTACACACCTATCGCTGCGCGCTGGCACTGGCGGCGCGACTGGGCGCAGAGCCCGTCGAGTTTCCGGGCGGCCACAACGGGAACACCGCATTCCCCCGGGCGACGGCACAGGTGCTGAAGGCCGTGCTCGGGTGGTGACCTCCTCCAGCGGCACACGCGGAGCCCCCAGCGTGTGTTCAACCGTGGACAACGGACGGCATCGAACCCTGTCCATCACTTCGGCTCGTACCACCAGCCAGGCCCGTTGGGCAGGGTCGGGACGGCCTTGGCCAGCGCCACCTTGATCGGGAACTCCACAGAACCGATCCTGCGAGCCCCGCACCCCCGGAGCGCGCCGGGCGGTCCGTACGGCCTACTCGTCCACCAGCCCCGTCTGCGGGGTGCAGATCTGGCACGGCTCGATGTCCGGCTCCGCCAAGGCGATGATCGCCTCGTGGCGGGTGAGGTACCCGAGCTCGCTCGTGTACAGCCCGCATCCTCCGCGGTGCAGCACCGCCATCTCACCCGACCGCCGGGGCTGGTTCTTCCACGACTGCTCGGCCCGCGCCCGCTGCCGGGCACGCAACTCCTGCTGCTCCTCGATCTCCAGCTCCCGGACCCGGTTCCGGACCTGACGCAGCTGCCACTCCAGCCACTGCTCCAGCGTCCGGTTCTTGTCCAGGTCAGATATGCCCTCGGGGCCGGGCACGGCTGCGCCTCCCCGTCGGGCTGCTCGTGGGCGTGCTTCAGCGCCATCCGGGCCTCCGCCACACCGCCGTCGAGCGTCGACCAGAACGGGTGCGTCGACACCTCGATACTCAGCCGGAGAAGCTCCGCCTGGAAGCGTCGGACCTCCGTAGCCTGCTGCTCCGTGTACCCCGGAGAGTCCTCCTTGTGGGACCGGTAGGAGGTGTGGAGCTGCTTGTCGCCCTCCCATCCGGGCATCGGCTCGGCCGACCACGGGAGAGTCTTGGCGTACTCCTCGTACGTGGCGCGGGTCTGGTGGAGGGCGAGCTGGGCGTCGCGCAGGGCCTGCGGGAAATCGAAGGGCTGTTCTTGGGCACGCGCTAATGCTACGTATGTTCGAATATTGGATGCGGATGACGCGCCGGACTCCCACACCACACCACCCTCCTGACCGCCACCACCCATCCCTGCAACAATGGCCCAGGCCCCACTGCCACCCCCCGTCGGTGGGACCACCATTTCCGAGGCGGAAAGAGATCCCGACCGGCACGGAACAAGGTTGACGGCCGCAGAGAAGTCCGGCGCAAGACCCGCCTCGCGAGCCGCCGCGAGATTCCTGGGCCACGGCAATCCTCTGACCGGTACGGTGTTCGTCGGTTGGGTTCGGTTCGCCACCCAGTGATCGGTTCTTCACCCCAGCCCCCTGTACCCCGGATCAGCGCTCTGGCCCGGGGTACGGCCGTGTCATCACCCGGACTGTCAGCTTGGTCCTGCATCCTGTGCCCATGGCCGACACCTTCGTCCACGCCCCGCATGCGTGGAACGCCGCGCAGCTTCGCGAAGCGATCAAAGACCTGCCTGATGACGCTCCCATTCGCATCGGTGTCGCCGACGACCCCGGCAACTTCGACTGCTACGCCACCTACGTGCTCGTAGACGCCGAACACGTTGAGAGCTGGTGGCCGGCCACCTCCAATACGCCCGAACGCACCGAAACCGAGAAGGCGCTCACCCTGTTCGCTGACTGGACAGCCGACAGGTGCGAGCTGCTCGGCTAGCTGTCGCTGTCTTCCGGGTCGCCCCGCGAAGGCCACCGCCAAGTGGAAGGCCAGTATGTCTGACCAGCCCACTTCGCCGTCCCCAGCCATCGAGTTGGTCGTTTCCGCCACCGCGGTGGACATGATCAGCCCCCGCTGCTGCGTCCCGCATTCGTAAGGAGTCCGCACTGAGTGACACCGACCCGATTGTGCCGATCGAGGTCCACGCGCTGGCCGTCAACCGGGCGAACATCTCGAACGCACGGAGCTTCGAGGAGTCCGATGCGGGTGTGTTCTTGCAGTGGCAGCTCCCCGAGGCCCTCACCCAGCCCGACAACGGGCAGATCGACTTCCCTCTGGTGCCGAACCGCTGGCTGGTGGTTCGCTACCACGGCCCGGCCAACGCACGCCAGGCCGCCGGCTGGGTTGTCCACAGTGACTTCCTGGACAACGACGGTCCGCAGTGGGGGGCGCGTGGCACCGCCCGGAGCCTCGCCTTGTACGACAGTCGGACCGGGCCCGCCGCAACGGGGAGGAGACTCGACCTGAGGGTCGGCTCGTGGGTCGAACCGGAGGGCCCCGCGGAGGGGCTGTTCCTCACTGCGGTCGGCCCCGGCCTGCCGACGTTCGCCGCCTACCAGCCCTACAACCAGGACGTCTTCTCCGTCCACGACTCCCTGGTGTACCGCAACGGGGATCCCGCCCTCGTCGACGGCACCCTCAGCTACCTGGTCGCCGGCTGGTACAGCGACGACGGCGCCGACAGCCTGTCCAAGTCCGCCGGTATCGGCGACTTGCTGCCTCCCGACCCGGCCGAGCTGTCCCCCGAGCCGGCCCGGCTCGCTGGCATCCTTGACGCTCTCGGCCGGCAGCCGTCCGGCTCCTCCCAGACCCCGCGCACTCTGTACAGCGGTACCGCCCTCGGCGTGGCCTGGCAGCACGACGCAGACAGCCGTCCGTAAAGCTGCTTCCTGGCCGCCTGCGCGACGGCCGCGTCAGTCGCAGGGAAGTGCCATAGCAGCAGGAGTCCACCCTGGAGTCGCTGCTCGTCGAGCTGGATCTGTGGCAGAGGCTGTGAGCGCGGGGGTGGAGAGACCGGGTGGGCTCAGGGAGCCGCAGAGCCGGTGGGAGTACGCGGTGTCCGGGGCCGACCAGCTGGTGCTGTGGCACGGGCGGACCCGTCCGGGATTGCTGGACGACCCGCTCCGGACCCGGGCGGTAGTACTGCTCGGGGCCTGCCTCGCTGACCGTGCGACGGCCGCCGGCCTGGACGGTGCGGCGGTTGCCGAGGTCCGGCTCGCTGATGCTGCGGACGTGTTGGAGAGGTACGTCGTGTCCGCACTGGAGTCCTGCAGGACGGTCCCGGGCGGTGTCGGCGAGGATGTCGTCGACGAGCTGCTGAATGCTTACAGGCAGCTGCTGTTCGAGGAGGCCCGCCATGTGGTGCGCGAGACGCTGGCGCACCACATGGCCGACGGCGGTCCGCGCGTCCGCCTTGTTGCGTCAGGCCCTGCTCGACAACCGGGGCCTGCAGTCGTCGTCGTGACTCATGACGGCGAGGAATCGGATGGTGCGTCGTCCGTGCGGCCAGTTCCGAGAGTACGTCGCGGGCTCTGCGGGGCCGGGATAGGGGCCCCAAGCACTCCACGGGCCCGCAACTCGCTGAGGTCTGGGAGATGGACGCCGGGCAGTGCGTCGAGAAGGTCGGCCTCGGCGGCACGGATGCCATGAGCGGGAGCCTCGGGGCCTGAGCCCAGGGTGCGGCGGGCGGTCACGATGATCACCGTAAGGGCCCGAGGTCGCGTCTCTGGTCGCACTCCTGGTCGCGCCTCAAGTCGCGCTTCCGGTCGCGCCTCTGGTCGCACCGGAAGCCATCGCCGAGGACGGCCCCGCAGGGCCCTGACCTGGGAGACAAGGGGACGTTTGGTGAGCTCGCCGGACGCCGACTACTTCCCTGGAGAGCCCTCTACGCGGCGGCCCACTCGTGTGGCCGACCCCCGCGCCACTCCACCCATGAGGGGTCGTCGAGAAGGGGACCCGGGTCATCGAGCCCGGCTCGTCGCAGGAACTCGATGACGTCGATGTCGCTGCACTTCACTGTCCACCGGATCGTTGGCAGCGGGGATCTGTGGGTGAGCGAGTGCGTCATCACGTACGACGGGGTGCCCACCTACTCAGTGAGCCTCATGGAATTTGCCCACGGGCATGTGGTTGTTGAGCGACACTGAAAATGCCGACGGGTGCGGCACTGAGGATGCCGACGAACGAGGACGAAACGCCCCGCTGGGAGTGGTCCCAACGGGGCGGTTGTCGGTGAGGTGTCGTTTTGGTCGGCAAGGTGTCGGGGCGGTTCATGTGGGCTTTGCGCGTCACCTGGCAGCCAGGTGACTGGACATCACCTTCGTGTGAGGGCAGTGCTGGCGTTGATGGCCCAGTGGTTGGCTTGTAGAACTCGGTCCGCGAATGTCACATTGCGTTCGTCGATGAACTGGAAGCCGAGAGATCGGCAGATGCCGTTCGAAGGGCCGTTGCTCGCTGCCGGAAATGCGTGCACGAGCCCCCAGCGGCCCTCGTCCCGTGCCTGTTCGAGCAAGGTGCGGACCGCGAGTTTGGCCAGTCCGCGTCCCTGGAATTCCGGCAGGACCATCCATCCGATCTCCGACATGGGCCCGTCCTCGGCGTCGTGAGACCATATGGTCACCGTTCCCGCCACGACTTCAGGTGCGGCGGGGTCAGGGATGATCATCTTGGTCCAGTCGCGATCTGCCGTTGCCTTGTGGACGTCGCGTCGGACTTTGTCCTCCATACCTTCGCGTGGCAGTGGTCCGCCGAGGTCGGCCATCATGGCGGGATCGCACCGCATTCTGACGTATGCATCGACGTCATTGAGCTGGACGTTTCGCAACTGCATTGGCTTCTCCTTGCTCCCTGGACTGCTCAAATGATCCGACATGACGACCATCGGTGGTCTCGTGTCTCCTTTGCGCGGTCTGAAGCGGCCCTTCGGCGACTCGGCGGCCAATCCGTCTGGTGAACCCGCGTCCTTGGTTCAGGCCCCGGTGTCCTAGTAGGGCTTTGTTAGGTACCCCAAGTGATCCTCGTTGGATAGATTGTGATCTTCTTTCAGTTGTGACTCCTGAGGAGATGGAAGAGGTCCGT
>NZ_JBIURV010000098.1:0-14242 GCF_044741025.1 Streptomyces sp. NPDC088246 | reverse complement strand
GTTCAACTTCACCTCCTCGATCTCCTCGACACCGACATCGGACAAACCCGCTGGCCACAGACCTGAAACGGTGACCCGCGAAGTCCGGGTCTAGGAGGCCACACTCATCATGTCTGAACCCGTAGAACCCCCGACCGGCGGGGAGTTGGACCCGGTCCGGATTCCGGATCCGCAGTTGGAGGGGATAGAGGCCAGCGTCCGGCGGCTGATGGAGAAGTCGGCGCAGCAGTCGCAGCAGCTCGACCATCTGGCCTCCGCGCCGGCCTCCAGCGGTCCCTCACCGTTCGCGGCGTTCGGGATGCCGGGGCTCGGCGGACCGCCCCCGGCTGCCCCGCCAGAGCCACGCCCCATCCTGGAGCTCGACGGAGAGGAACACGAGGACGAACTCGATGCCCTGTCCGACTGGGTCGACGACTTTCTGTTGCCCGTCTACGGATCGGAAGTGACGACGGTGGCGCCCTGGTGCCTGCAGTGGCAGGAGCACGACGACGTCGTCGCCTGGCTTCACGCCCTGTGGCTCGCGTACCAGCAGCACAAGGACCCCGAGGCAGGGTTGAGCGGCCTGTTCGTGTGGCACCGGGATTTCCTCACGCACGCGATTGCTGCGATCCGCGCGCCAGGAGGGCCGCTGTCGGCCTGCATGACCTCCCCGGAGCGACCGGCACACCGGATCCTGCCTGGCCCGCCGCCCTCGGCCCGGTCGGAGAAGGGGACGGCGACCGAAGCGGAGCGGGACGGGTCCGGCGAGCCTGAGATGCCGACGTCATGAATGGCGGGCAGCAGCGGCCCACTTTTGGCCTGAGCCTCGACCCCCGTGCCCTGACCGATCTCCTCCAGGCCCCCGGCGACATCCGGGACCTGACACTCGCCTACCTGCAGGAAGTGGTGAATGCCGAGAGGTTCGGAACCCGGCTCGACGGCGACCTGGAGGGCTACCGCAAGCTGTTCGTGGATTCCAGGAAGGAGTGGCGCGTCGTCTATGGCGTGCGCACGGCGCCGGAAACGTCTGCGCACCGACGGGAGATCCACGTCGTCGCCGTCCGGCCGCGGGCCGGCAATCAGGTCTATGACGAGGTCGGGCGCCGCCTTGGGATGTCTCGCCGGCCGCTGAGTGCCCGCACCCACGCGGCCCGCTCCCGCTCCCCTCAGCTCACGACCCGCGGCCCGGTGCCGAGGCCACTGCCCTCAGTGCTCCCGGGCCTGCCCCGCCCCGCGCAGAACCCTGCGCACCGTCATTCCCACTGATTGCCTGGAGCCACCGCCTATGCCCCCTGATCCCGCGCCGGCAGCAGTCCGGCGTGCGGTCTCTTCCCTCGACGACCGCATCGAGGCCGTCACCGGTCACGACATCGACACCCTGGGGGCCCATCGAGACCGCGGCGTCCTCGACGAGCCCCTTGCCGGCCTGGTCGACCAGCACCGCGAGCTGGCCCGGGCCGAGACCGGCGTGACCTTCTACCGCGTCCTCCTCCACCGCCTGTCCAGCGGGGAGTTTCCCGTCGATGGCGCCCTCTTCGGGCGCATCGACCGCACCGTGGACCAGTTGGAGCAGGCCGCCGACGTGCGCGACGGTGCCGCGCAGCGGGTGATCGCCGCCCTGGAGCCCATTGAAGCCGCCGCCGGCACGGCACCGGTTGACAGGGGAGACCCGCTATCGACTGCCGACCGGGCGGCGCTGCTCGCCATCGCCGGCGGCGCCAAGCTCTACGAGCACCTTCTGACAAATCGGATGTCGGTGACCACTGCCTCTGGGACGCGCATCGCCCACGCCGAGCTGCAGCGACTGGAAGGCGCTGGTCTGGTCTCCCGGGACACCGGCCATCCCGTGCATGCTGGCCAGCCGGTCGCGCTGACCGACGCCGGACGAGCCGCACTGGCCGCCGCCCGTCGGCTCACCACACCCCAAGCGCCCACGACGGCAGCCCGGCCCGGGGCATGGCCGTCCGCCCCAGCACCGCGGCGCTGATCTCCCAACAGAAAGGCCCTCGTTGTCCTCCACCGCATCGACGCCCGCCCAGGGGCGCGTGCCTGAAGTCGACTTCGACCTGGACGAGTTCGACGCCGACGAGCAGGTGTCTCTCGCGTTCTACCGTCAGGTCGCGGTGCGCGAGGACATGCTCGTCCCTCTCGCTGTGCACCACACCGCCGACGGAGAGCACAGCTATTACATCCTGTTCGACCGCACAGCCACCTACGGCCACCCCGGCGACCCTCACTACGTCGCCGTCCACCTGCAACGGGACCGAGAGAAGCGAAGTTTTGATTTCGAGCGCGCTTCTCTGCCGCTGCCCGCGATGGCACAGTCCTGGCTGATCCACCGCGGCTGTCCAGCCGATGCCATCGGCCTCAACCCCGAACTGGGCCCTCCGCCGGCGGATGAGGCGACGCGGGCTCTGGGGCACCGACTCGTGGGCGACGGTGACCACTACGCGATGGGCTACTCCTACACCCGAGACGACCCGGACGACATGGTCACCGTCGTGGCACTGCGCGCCCTCGACGAGCGAGCCCCGTCTCCGTTTCGCGTCGTGGTCGAGGAGGTTGACACCGACGCGTGGACCCACACCCTGCGCGAGGGCGGCTTCGCCACGGTCCAAGAAGCCCTCCAGTGGTGCGACGACCGGCTCAGAGGCACGGCCGGCCCCCTCCCGCCAGTCAGGCCGGCCGCGTCGCCGACCCGCCCGGCTCTCCCGTCAAAGGCATCTTCTCCGCGCCCGCCCGGCCGATCGCGCTGAACAACAAGGCCGATTGGCGCGGCGAAACATAGCCGACGATCGCCGGTTAGCCAAACCGGCGATTCTCCGGACTCTTGTACAGCCGCCGGGACAACAACCCCGACGTCTTCCTCATGCATTCCCATTTCCTGCACGGAGGTTTCTTCCGCATGCGCTCAACCCGAATTGCCATATCTGCCGCGGTGCTCGGAGCAGTTGCTCTGCCACTGCTGTCGGCCCCCACCGCAACCGCGGCGACTGCACCCACCGTGGCGACTGTCGCCAGCGCCAGCAGCTGCTCGTCCCTCCCGCCGCTTCCGTACGCGGTCCACACGACGGCCGTAACCATCCGGTCCAAGGCCACCACGAAGTCCACCGCGCTGGGAGTGCTCTACAAGAGCCACAAGTTCACCGTGGGCAAGAAGAGCGGGAACTGGCTCTACATCACCGACAAGACCACCGGCGTAAAGGGATGGGTCTCCGGAACCTACGTCTATCGCGACGTCCGAATGTGCCTTGACTGACAGGCACTCGGCAACAACCCGCCTGTGGCGTAGCCGAGTTAATCGCTCGTTCGTCGAATCCCGTCCCGTGAACAGTCGGGCCGCTGTGCCCCTCCGGAGAGGAGTTTCCTTTGTCCGACGAAATAGTTGACGGCACAGAGGATGTCGTGGGCGTGCTCACCGAACAGATCGAAGCTCACTTCGGGATGAGCATGGACCAGCTGAAGGCCGCGGTCTCCGTGGCACCGGCTGCCAATTCCCGTGCCACCGACGTCGTCAAGTGGCACGGTCTTCTCACCGAGTCCCAAGCGGTGCTCGACCGCGCGGAGGACTCCCTCCTTGCCGCGCTGGAAACTCAGCCCAGCGAGGTGGACGACCCGACGATGGGCCTCGCCCACCGCGTCAACGCAGCCGTTGCCGCACGGGATGGGCGGGCTCTGGTCGTGCGGTGGCTTCTCGACCCGGACGCTCCCGGGAAGAAGGATCTCGCTGCCGAGCGGCTTGCCCGTTTCAACCGCACCGCCCGTAAGGGCCCGGCCGTGCAGACCAGCGCTCCGAACCGCCCCGCGACTGCACCTGCATCGGCGCCGCGACCCGGAAGGAGCGCGCTGCGATGAGCGTCAAGTTCAAGCCCAGCACCGTCGACGGCCGGCTGCAGGACATCTTCGGTGCCCCCGTTGCCGATCTGTACGAGACGGCGGCCAGTGCCGATGCCTCTGCGGCAGTGACCCGCGCCCTGGAACTGCGCTCCTTCCTCGCCCTGGCCGAGGAGCAGGTCGCCTGTGTCCGCGACCGCGTGCACGACGCCACGGCACCCGACCGCGATATGAGCGAGCTGTCGGCGGATGACCTGCGGATGGACGCGCAGTGGCTGGAGGCGGCACTCGACGCCCGCGACGGCTACCGCGCCGCGCTCGATGACCTGCTGCGCACCATGCCGCCTCCCGGCCAGCAGCACCGGCCCGTCCAGCTGACACAGCACAAGGCCACCACCACCCTGCCCCCGGCCGTCGCCGCCCCGGCACCGCAGCGTGCCGGGGCGGCCCGGGCCCGCCGACCGTGAAAGCCCCCGATTGCCCCACCTCACGTCCACCGAGATAGCCGGACGGATCGAGGACCTGTACGCCGCGCCGCTGGCCGACCTCGAATCCCACGCCCAGGACCAGCCGCCCGGCATGCTCTCCGCCCTGCTCGACATGCACGACGGCCTCGCCCTCGCCGAGCGGAGCATCGCCTTCCACCGCGACCGCCTCGCCCGGCTCGTCCACCCCGAGCGGCAGATCGGCGGACACGAGGTTTCCCACGTTCTCGACTGTGCTCGCCGGCTCGCCGAGGCGGTTGCCGTCCGCGACGTCCAGACCAAGACGGCCTCCGCCGTTCTCCAGAGTCTCGGACGCGTCACCGCCCCCGAGCCGTCCCCGGCCCCCGCGTCGTCCTCACCCGCCGTGCCAGCCCTGCCTATTCCGGCCGCGAGCGCTGCCCGGACCTTTGGCCCTCACCGGTCTGCCCCCCGACACCGACGCTGACATCGCCCGGGTCACCGAGGCACTCGCAATGATCACTCCGCGATGGAACGTGCGGATCCTGCTGGCCCTTTCCGGTCGGCCGCTGCGCTACAGCGAGATCGCGAGCAAAGTCTCCTGGCTCCAGAACGGCCAGCTCCATCCGAAGCTGCGGTCCCTGTGCGATGCCGGCCTCGTCCAGCGCACCGAGCACACCTCGCGTCACGTCACCTACGGCCACACCGACCGCGGCGCCGCGCTGCTGCCGGTATTGCCGCTGATCGTCACCTGGGCCGAGGGCCATCTGGAGAACGCGGACCGCCCGCTGCCCGCGATCGAGCAGATCGAGGACGGCCTCACTCTGCTGACCCGGCGGCACGCCGCCGCGATCCTTTGGGTACTGAAGTCACGCGAAGAGGTCAGCGGCCGTGCTCTGGCCAGGATCGTCATGCCCAGCAGCGACTGGACCAACGTCTACCCGCCACTTCGGCAGCTCGTGGCTGACGGCCTGGTCCTCACCGACGGCATCGGGCAGCCCTACCGCCTGTCTGCTGCGGGTGACGGCCTGGCGCCCGTCTTCGGGGCCTTGTCCGCCTGGTCCGCCGGGCAACCTCTTGCGCAGGCTGCCCGGCACCCGGTCTGGGGACGCTCGGACGCCGCGCCCGCTCCGAAGAAGTGGGTCAGCAACCAATCGCGGATGCCGCCTTGCTGGGCCGTGGAACCTGCTGACGCAGTGGCTGCGCGCCAACCCGCAGGCAGCCCGGCCCACCGAGGGTGAGCCGGCCGCGTGACCTCGCACACCGAGCTGAGACACGCCCGGCATCCGGCCACCGGCCTCGTGCGCGGCATCTACGTACCGCGTGGCGCGGACGCCGCCGCGTCCGCCATGACCACCTACGGAATTCCCCTGCTGGTCCTGGCCACCACCGGCTCCACGGCCCTGACTGGCCTGGCGTTCGCGCTGGAGTGGATACCGCGCCTGGCCGCGTTCGCGGTGGCCGGCACGATGGTCGACCGCTACGGCACCACCACGGTGTTCCGTCTCGCCTCCCTGGCACGGGCTCTGCTCGTGCTGGCTGCCGCTGTCCTCCTGGTCGCCCGGACCGGGGCGGGACCGACCGCAACGGTCACGGTGATGGTGCTCGCCGCACTGACCGGCGTGCTGACGGAATGCAGCTACATCGCCGCCGAGACCGCCGGCGCGGAGGCGAGCCGCCGTGCCGGAGATCGAGCGCACAAGGTGCAGTCCGTGCTGCTGGGAATCGACCAGACCGCCACGCTCGCCGGCCCCCTCGCGGCCGGTCTGCTCCTGGAATGGGGCGGCCCGGCAGGGATGCTCGTCACCCTCTCGTGCTGCTCGCTTCTCGGCGCCGCGCTCGCCCCCCGCCAGCCGCACGCACCGAAGACGAGCACGGGTCCTGCCGCCGGTGGCCTCCGTACCGGGTGGGCGACGCTGCGCTCGTTGCCGGCCCTGGCCTGGATGGTGACCGGACTGGTCGTCTCCAACTTCGCGGCCGGTCTGCTGCAGGCTGCGATGCCGGTCATCGTCGTCAACCAGCTCGGGCGCTCCAGCGCGGACGCCGGACTCATCTGGTCCGCCGCGGCCGTCGTATCCCTGCTGGCCCTCACTGCCGCCCGCACCGCGATCGACCGCTGGGGCCTGTGGCCGGTCGGCGCTGTCGCCGCAACGATCGCGGCAGCCGCCACCCTCGCCGTCACCCAGGCCCACACCTACACCGGCTACCTCGTGCTCATCGCGGTCCTCACGGGTGGCGAAGGGGCCCTGTCCGTTGTCCTGCGGACCCTGCGCTCGCAGCTCATCCCGCCCGCCGTGTTCGGCAGCACGCTGTCCGTGACAGTCCTGGTGCTGCTGCTGCCCTTCCCTCTCGCCGGCCTCCTCGTAGCCGCCGTTCCGCCCGCGATGTTCGGCCATGTCATCACCGGCGCCGCCGTCCTCCAGGCCGTCGGTCTCGCCGCTGCCTTCACCCGCCTGCGCGCCCTTCCCGGCCTGCGCACCCCGACCGCCTGACACCCCGGCACGAGAGGACCCGCGACGCTCATGCCCCCGCCCACCATTCAGACCGCTCCGCCCCGCCACAGCCGCACGGCCGCCTCGATCACGGAGCAATTCCATGCCGTCGACGCACAGCACCCCGGGATATTCGCGGCACTGGAACAGCTCATCACCGACCGTCTTGCCGCCGGAGCGACGCGGGTCGGGATGAAGGCGCTGTTCGAAGCCCTGCGCTGGAGGCAACCCGACGGCGTGCAGGGACTCAACAACAACTACACCGCGCTGTAAGCGCGCAAGCTGCTCGCCGCCCACCCCGAGTGGGCCTCTGCGATCGAGGTCCGCCGTCGCAGCAGCCCGTGAAACCAGCCTCGTACGCCTCTTCTGACCTGATCTCTTCTGTATTGGAGCACTCGCTTGTCCCACCCCACTTCCACCGTCCTGGTCGTTTCCCCCGGAGACGAGGTCTACCGCCGGTACTGTCTTGAGCAGGTGGCCACGTCATACAAGGTGGTAGTCGTCACCGATTCCCAGCCCACCTGGCAGACCCCGCTCATCGCCGACTGGGAAGTCACCGACCTCACCGACCCGGACGCCGTTGTCGCCGCCGGCCGTGAACTCGGCGCCCGTCACGACGTGTCCGGCGTGCTCACCTGGGACGAATACCTGCTCGTGCCCACGGCCCGGCTCGCCGAACACCTCGGCCTGCCTGGCTCCCACCCGGACGCCATGCGAGCCTGCCGCGACAAGGGACGCACCCGCACCGTGCTGGCCGAGCACCGCGTCGGCTCCGCCACCTCGATACGCACCACGTCCCTGATGGAGGCCGTCCTCGCGGCAGAATCCATCGGCTACCCGATCGTCCTCAAGCCCGCCTCCAACGCGGCCAGCCTCGGCGTCATCCGCATCGACAACGGCGAGGACCTGGCAGCCGGTTACGCATTCGCCGCCGCCGGAGCCCACGGAATCGGCAGCGAGTCCGACGACGTGCTCGTCGAGGAATACCTGGACGGACCCGAGGTCTCGGTGGAATGCGTCACCCACCGCGGCGTCACCGCAGCCGTCGCCGTCACCCGCAAGACACTCGGTTTTGAACCGTACTTCGAGGAGATCGCCCACTCGGTCGACGCCCGCGACCCCCTGCTCGCAGAAGTGGCACCGGTCGCCACCGCAGCCGTAGCCGCACTCGGCATCAGCACCGGCATCCAGCACGTAGAACTGCGCCTGACCGACCGCGGCCCGCGCATCATCGAAGTCAACGCACGCGTCGGAGGAGACCTCATCGGCCGCCTCGTCGCGCTCGCCACCGGCCTCGACCTCGCCCGCATCGCAGCAGACCTGGCCTGCGGCACCGCCCCCGACCTCACCCCCACCCGGCACCAGGCAGCCGCCATCCGCATCCTGTACCCGGACGCCACAGGCACCCTCACCCACCGCGCGATCGACAACCGGTTCGCCAACACCACCGACTGGCTCGAAGAAGTCCGGTGGCTCCGCGAACCCGGCGACCGGGCCGTCCTCCCGCCCGACGGCGACCTCGACACCGCCCGCATCGGCCACATCCTCGTCACCGGACCCACGACAGAAGTCACCCAGCAGCGCCTCCGCCTCGCCGCCGACCACGTGACGGTCACCGTCGACACACGCATGGACACACGGACCGCCAGCGCCCCGGATGCGTGACTCCCTCCCCAACCGGATTTCCACTTGAGGAAGTGATGCAGCATCAGCTCTGAAGACGGCCCCGACGAAGACGTCTACGTCTCCCCGCGGTACCTCGCCGGGCTGCCAGGGGATGCCGATCCCAGCTTCGAACCGGTTGCGGACTGGCCGCACTACAGTCTCGACGACGGACCGTGCCAGCTCCTCGTCACATCACCGGACCACCGCATCACGATTGCGTGGTTCGGAGACGACTACGACGTGTGGAGGATCAGCGCCAGCAAGAACCCCGTCTCCGAACTCCACTGGTCGGCACGCATCAACCAGAACACACCCCCCGAACTCGTCCACGGCTTCACCACTGCCCTAGCCGCCGAGTGGAGCGAGGACAGCGATACCTTTCTCACCCCTCGGTCCTACCGCTGGACAGACTCGGTGCAGCCGTTCCTCGACGCAGGCTGGGAACGCAAGCCGACATCTCGCGGCATCGTGGAGATCGTCTCCCCGGACCAGCTGGCGGGAGTGAGCATCAACGTCGTCAGCACCCACCCGCACGACGACGTATACCTCCTCTGGGCCGGCCCGCCGGGATGGGGAACCCGCGCCGAGGCGACCTTCACCGCCCGTACCCCGCAGCACCTGATCGCCGCGATGGCAACCACCTTCGTCGATCTCAGCCCCGTCGTCCGCAACAAAGCGCGGTTGCACCCGCGACTGGCGCAGCTGGCCCAGCTCACTCCCGTCGCCCCGCCGCGGCCCATGGCCCCGACCCCGCGCGACGTCCAGCGCCGGAGCGCCCGCCGACCGGCCGCGATTGGCACTTCCACCGTTCCGCGATGGAGCACGAGCACACTGCCGCCGGCCGGTGCCGGCGGCAGCCTTCCAACACGCCGACGCTGAACCAACCGTCCGTACAACACCCCCCGCTCACGCTCCTTCCACCCCGGTGCGGGATCCATGTCTCCACCGCGCCGGCTGCCCGTGCGCCGCAGCCGGGCCCGCAGTACGGCCCCGGCCACGGCCGCTGACCAGCCACTGCCCCCGACAGGGCTTCTCAACTCCCCTTACCCCACATTCGATTCAGGATCTCTATGCGTCTTTGTACTCGTTCGGTCGCCGTCCTTGTAGCCGCCGGCATATCCGGAACGCTGGCTTGGACGCCGGCCCAGGCCGCCCCCTCGCCGTCCGCTGTACTGGGCCCTGGCTACACGATCCCCGACTCCGACGGAAACGCGGACACCTCCCACATCGGTGCCTACGGCCCTCCCGGCCCCAGCGTGTGGGGCCCCAACGAGACTTACTGTGCAGACCCGGAACGGAAGGGGCCCGCTGATGCGGGTCGCTACAGCGAACCGGTCACCGTCACGTCCTGGACCTCGTCGGTGACCGGCAAGCCCGTGCCCGCAGCGAACCTCGCGTACGCCTCGTACGTGATCGGCCGATACGGGCAGACACGGAACAACGCGCAGGCCGCCGCAGTGGACGCCGCCGTCTATGAATGGCTGGCGGGCGGCGCATACGGCATCAACGACCCCCGAGGCAGGGAACGCCTGACCTACCCGGTGGTCTCACCCACCGCACGCACCCTCGCGCTGCGCTACATCACCGAGGCACAGCACCTTGCGGGCCCGTACGCGCTCCGCATCACTCCGTCGGTGACCACGACGCACGCGGGACAGAAGGTCTCCGTCTCGGTGGAGATCACCTCTACCCTCACCGGCGAGGCCATTCCCAGCGTCGCGGTGGCCCTGACCGAGTCCGGGGCAGGCACTGCTGCGGGCACAGTCACCACGGACAAGAACGGCTCCGGCAGTTGGGTGTTCACGGCTGGCGGCACTGGAACGGCCAAGGTCAGGGCCACGGCAACCGGTCTGCCCGGGGCGCAGCTGAAGGTCCTCAGTCCCCAGAACCCGGCAGCCCAGCGCATGCTGCTGGCCGGTGACACCACATCCGCCGAGGACACGGCCACCGTGGACGTTGAAGCCGCTCCGGGCGGGGTCGAGATCCACAAGAAGGACCCTGAAGGCAGCGTCCTGGTCGGCGCCGTGTTCCAGCTCCTGGACAAGACCGGCAAGATCATCGCCGAAGGAACGACCGGCACCGGGGGAGTACTCGTCTTCGAAGGCATCGCCCCGGGCACCTACCGGCTGCGTGAAACCTCCACCGGCGACACCATCCACGAGCTGGTGCCGGACCAGGACATCACCATCGTTGAGGGACGCACCGCCCGCGCCAACCCTGTCACGGTCATCGACCCGTTCAAGAAGGCCGAACTGCTGGTCCGCAAGACGGACAAGGCCACCGGCAAGCCTCTGGTCGGAGCGGAAATCAACATCAAGGCCGATGTCATCGACCCGTCGGGGAGACACGTTCCGGGCAAGCAGATGCTCTCCCTGACTACCGGCAAGGACGGCACCGCGACGGCCAAGCTGGACATCGCGCTCAAGGCGGGCACCCGCTACTGGGCCACCGAGGTCAAGGCCCCGGCCGGCTACCAGCTCGACGCCGCCCCGGTCACGTTCACCGCGAAGCCCGGCACCACCGTCACCGTCACGCTGGCCGACACCTTGACCCCGCCGACCACACCCCCGACGACTCCGGCCACCACTACGCCGCCTGCGCCCAGAACGCCTGACAGCCCGCCAACGTCCGGCAGCCTCGCCCACACTGGCTCCGACGCCACCATGTGGCTGCTCAGCTCCGCAGGCGCGCTTCTCGTCGCGGGAGGGGCCACCTACTGGGCTTCGCGCCGCCGGCGCCCGGACTCGGAGCCCGCGTCCGGCTGACGTACCCGTGAAATCACCCCGTCCGTTGAACACCCTCGCTGGGGCGTCTTCGCGATCCCGTCACCCGACGGGCTCGCCGACATCGAGTTCACCACCGGCGCCCTCGATCCGGAGGACGAGCTGACGACCCGCGACGCCTGATGGCAGCCGTGGGCCGGTGAATCCGTCGACCGGCCCGCCTGGTACGCGACGGTCAGCACCGACACTCCTGTCGCCCTGCTCACAGCCGTCACCGAGTGCGTCTCCGACCCGTCCCCCCTTCCCCGGTGGCGACAAGGCACCTACAGCTACGTCGAGGGCCTGGCCCAGCTCACCCCCATCCTCCCGCCGGGTCCGCCCCCTCTCGATGTCCAACGGGCCGTCTCCCACAGCCCGGCCGCGCTCCCCGCCCCCAGCGTCCCGCACTGGAGCACCACCAGCCGTCCGACCTTGCCCGGCCCGCGCCGATAGCCCCTGCTCGACCTCCACCCAAAGGTTCCTCTTGTCCCTGCAAGCCCCCGAGTTCTTCGCCGAACTATCCCTCCCCTTCACCGACAGCACCGTGCTGGGCAACACCTACTACGCCACCCCCGTTCCCGGCGCACCACTGCGGCTGCGGATCAGCTTCACCGGCACCATCTACGCGGACACGTACGGCGGCCTGCGCCTGGCGGTCGTCCACGCAGACAGGGGCGAGATCGATGCCGTGGCACTCAGATTCGTGGACCACGGCACCTTCCACCGCCGCGACGAAGCCCACAACACCTCCGCGAACAGCAAGCAGTACGGCACGTTCGACAAGTACCACCGGGCGGGAAAGCCGCCGTGGGAGGGCGCCGTCACCACCGGACTGCGCGACGCCATCGAGCAGTACACCGCCGTCTGGTTCCCCGGTGCCTGGACCGCGTCCACGCCGAGCCGCGCTGCGGGCCGCACCGCTCACAAGACTCCCGCCCCGCCGGCCACCCGCAGCGGTGGCCGCGCCCGCTGAGCCGCGGCCCCCATCCCTATGCACAGCGTTCCGTCGACCCCACCCAGACCGTGAAGGTTCTTCCCCGCAGCCTGGCAGGCCCCGGCCCAGCGAGTCCCCGTGCTGCCTGGCCCTTCCCCTTCGACGAAGACTGGTCACTGCACCAGCCCGAGGTGTGGACGGCCTTCGCCGCCAGCCCCTGCCTGCGGCTGTGGACCAGCCTGGCCCCCGAAAGCGACAAGTCCAGCAAGAGGCAGTGGACCACCACTGCGAACCGATTCCCGTTCGGTCCGCCGGCCTGGCAGATCACCTTGGACGCCACCACACCGGTCGAGCTGCTGCACGATGTCCACACCGAACTACTCGACCTCCACCTTGACCGGCACAGCGACCGGGACTGGCTATACGAGGACGAGACGGCACCGTACGAGGCATACGTGCCGCTGTTCGCCCGTGGCTGGAGCCACGACGTCAAGACCGATGGCACGCAGACCTTCCGCGCGCCGGAGGGCCTTGGGGGCGTGCGGCACCGCTACGCCACCAACGGCTCCGACGGATCGGCCTGGACGGCCTGGGGCGGTTACCAGAGCGACCCGCACTGGCAGGCGCGATTTTCCTTCGGGACGCCCACCAAACTTGTCGCGGCCTTCACCGCCTCGCTGATCTCCACCGAGCCGGTGCACCGCACCGCCAAGGTCGTCCCCTTCCTTACCCGCCGTCACCTCTACATCGCGACAGCAACAGCCAAGCAGCCACCCGGCTACTCACTCGCCGCCCCGCCTCCCCCGGGGCCTGGCCCAGGCCGGACCCGATGACCTCCCCACCACCTGATCAAGGAGCCCCCCTTCTCGTGCACGCTCGTATCGTCCGCGGCGCCGTCCGATCCGCTGCCCTCGCCGCCGCAGTGACCGGCACACTCACCTGGGCACCAGCCGCGACTGCCCAGTCGGCCGAGCCGACGCCCTCCGCCTCCACTGCTCCCACCGAGACTCCCGCACCCGACGCCGGCAGCGTCGCCATCACCAAGAAGGACCCGGCCGGCGACCCCCTCGCAGGAGCCTCGTTCCTCCTCCTGGACACCGCAGGCCAGGAGGCCGGGCGCGAGACGACCGACGCTCAGGGGAAGCTGACCTTCCCCGACCTGGCCCCGGGCGTGTACCGGCTCAAGGAAACCTCCAGCGGCAGCCCGCTCCACGACGTCGTCGCAGACCAGGACGTCATCGTCACCCCCGGCGCCACCGCCCAGCTGACGATCACCGACCCGTTCAGGGCTGCGCAGGTCGTCTTGAAGGCCAAGGACGACAAGACAGGCAAGCTCCTGCCCGGTTCCACCGTGAACATCGGCACTGGCGACAAGACTCTGCTCACCCTCACGACCGGTTCCAAGGGCACGGCATCCGGCGAGCTGCCAGTGTCCAGCCGGAAGACGGAGTTCTGGGTCAAGCAGATCAACGCCCCCGAGGGCTACGACCTCTACAAGCCGTCGAAGACGTTCACCGTCGGTCCTGGCGCCCCGGTCACCGTGACCGTCACCAACTCCAAGACCGCGACCACCCCGAAGCCCGATCCGTCGGGGACGCCGACAGACAAGCCCACCGAAAGCCCGTCCACCCCCGAGGACAAGCCGAGCGAGGGAGACTCCGGTGGGGCGAAGCCCGCCCCGACGGGTACCGGCACGCCGGACGCTGACTCCACGCCCGTCCCGGCAGCCAACCCAGGCGATGACGCGACGCCGAAGGCTCCGGCCGGCTCCCTCGCCCACACCGGCGCCGACGCCACCCCATGGATCCTGGGCGGCGCCGGACTCCTCGTCGCCGTCGGAATCGGCACTATTGTCGCCGCCCGTCGCCGCGCGGCGGCCGAGCCAGAGCAGGACGACAACGGCGAGACCAGCTAACCCACGATCACTCCTCGACCAGCCGGCCCCCGCGAACTCTCCCCGGGGGCCTGCCGCGTATACCGGAGTCCGCAGGTCGCGGTCACGCCTTCCGCCAAGTCCGCCGCAATATCGGACAGAACGCCTAGTAGGGCTTTGTTAGGTACCCCAAGTGATCCTCGTTGGATAGATTGTGATCTTCTTTCAGTTGTGACTCCTGAGGAGATGGAAGAGGTCCG
>NZ_JBIURV010000097.1:0-15023 GCF_044741025.1 Streptomyces sp. NPDC088246 | reverse complement strand
CTGAACGCCTTCGACATCACCTTCGACGGCCGACTCTCCGCAGCCCGACAGTAACCCTCAACAACCCGAGTTACACCGTTCTTTTGACAGACCCGGGTGATCGGTGCTCTTCACCGTGCAGCAGACCGCGAAGAACTGCGGACCAGGTCGGCCGAGGCACGGGCGTCCCTCAATTCCTTCGTTGTGCAGGCTTCAGCCCAGATCAGGTAGACAGTCGGCAGCTCTCGCGCAGGTACTCAGAAGATCGGGAGCTGTTTGCCGTGGTAGCGGCGAACGGATGCGTATCCGGTCCACGGGCGTCCCGCTTGTGCGGCGTGCAGGTCGGTGGCGAGAGGGCTGTAGCCGAGGGCCTTGGCTACCAGTGCCGGCGGCATCTCCAGGACCAGATCGCGCAGGGCCGAGTTCCGCCCGCGACGGATAGGGATGCCGCTGTCCCAAAGGCCTTTGTGGAGGGTTGCAGTCGCCATTGGCTGCCCGGGGACGGCGCCGGGGAAGAGCCGGCAGGTGCGGTTGTTGCGGGCAGTCGTCGTGTGGCGTCGCTGCGGCAGGTAGTCGCGAAAGAGCTGGTCAAAGGGGTGGGGGACAGGGAGGGTTCTCCGCCGGTGAGGTGAACGGTGACGTCCTCGTCGGTGATCTCGATGCCGTCGATGCTCATGCGTGAAATCCGTGTCAGTGGCTGAGCGAAGAGCAGGACGAGTAGCCCGAGGACTCGGGTTTCGAGGCGGATGGAGCTGTCTTCAGCGATGTGTCGGAGGAGTTGGGCCGCGACTATCACGAGTGCGACACCTGGCGGGCGGACACCCTGGACCGGCTGAGGAAGGGACCGAAACCTCACCTGATCGTGATCGCCTCCCTCAACCGCTACACCGATGACCAGCAACTCCTCATCCATGGCTGGGAGAAGACACTGAAGCCGCTGCGCGCGCTCGGGGTGCCGATCGTGTACCTGGAGGACGCCCCGGTGCCGGGTACCGACATCCCGGCCTGCGTCTCCGGTCACGCCGAGAACCCGGCAGCCTGCGCATTCGACCGCGCCTCGGCCCGGTGGCCCGATCCGCGCGCGCGGAGAATCGCGGCCGGCCGACTGCCGGGAGTACGGGCCGTCTCGGTGAACTCGGTGCTGTGCCCGGCAAAGGGGACGACCTGCCCGGCGGTGCTGGACCGGATCCTGCTGTACCGGGACGACGCCCATTTGACCAATGTCGCTGCCGTGGTCCTGACGCCCCGGCTCGAACGGCTTCTCTCGAACGCCGGGGCACTGTCCGGTGGCCCCGCGCAGGAGGCCGACGACTGGACCCGGATCATGCACGACGACTTCGACGGGCCGGCGGGCAGCCGCCCGTCCGCCGGCCGCTGGAAGTACGACATCGGCACCTGCTATCCGGGCTGCCCGGCCCCCCGGTGGGGCACCGGGGAGATCGAGACCATGACCGACTCCACCGACAACGTGCGGCTGGACGGCAAGGGTTCACTGGAGATCGTTCCCGTCCGCAGGAACGGTACGTGGTATTCCGGCCGGATCGAGTCCAGGCGGGCGGACTTTGCCCCGCCTCCGGGTGGCGTGATGCGGATCGAGGCGTCGATCGCGCTGCCGGATGTCACCGGCGCTGCGGCGGCGGGCTACTGGCCGGCCTTCTGGACCCTGGGTGCGAAACTGCGCGACGGGTACACGGGGTGGCCGTCCGTCGGTGAACTCGATGTCATGGAGTCCGTCAACGGACGCGACACCGTCTTCGGCAGCATGCACTGCGGCGTCCTCGGGGCGGCCCCTGCAAGGAACCCGTGGGCCTCACCTCGGGACCGCAACCGTGCTCCGGCTGCCGTGCCGCGTTCCATTCCTATGCGGTCGAGGCCGACTCGAAGGCCGGTGCCGAGGAGGTGCGCTGGTATCTGGACGGGCGGGAGTACCACCGGGTGACCGCTGCCCAGATGGATGCCCGGACCTGGGACCGGGCAGTGCACCACGGGCTGTTCCTGATCCTGAACGTGACCCTGGGCGGCATGCTCCCGACCGACGACGGCGCCGCCGTGGGCCCCGCCACCGAGCCCGGGCACCCGATGCGCGTCCAGCACGTCACCGTCTCGACCCGGTAGGGCGCCGGCTCCTGACCCGTCCGTGCTCCCGCCCGGCCTGCAGTTCCCCGGCCGGGCGGAAGTGCGGCCGGGCGGCCAACGGCAGGCCCCGCCGGGGACCGGTACCGTTCCTGGGCAGTGAGCAGGAGTGAGCCCGCCCCACTGGCACGCCCCGAACGGCGGACTTGCCGTTGCTGCCCAGCGCGAAGTACTCCGGGCTGCAGTGGTACACATTGCCGCATCGTGAAGTTCGTTGGCTCACCATCTGCACCTGCCCGAACGCCGGGCCCGCAGGTGCCATTGCGACCTCCGCGGTGTCAGGCCAGGGACGCGGCGCGGGTGGGGTCGATGGCGTACTGAAGAGGCTGGTCCCCTGTGAAGCGGCGGAGTTCGTCGAGCACAAGTTGTCCGAGACGGTGACGCTCGGCCCCGAGGGCACCGCCGAGGTGGGGTGTCAGGACAACGTTGGGGAGGGTGAAGAGTGGCGAGTCACGGGCCGGAGGCTCCGGGTGCGTGACATCGAGTACCGCGGTGAGGTCGGGTCTGGCACGCAGGACCTCCACTGCGGCCCGCTCGTCGATGAGCGCGCCACGCGCGGTGTTGACAAGCGTCGCGCCCGGCCCCAGGGAGTTCAACAGCCGTGCCCCGATCGTGCCGCGGGTCTCAGGCAGGAGTGGTGCGTGAAGACTGACGACGTGACAGGTGGCAAAGAGCTCCTCAATGCCGACGAGCCGGACGCCCGTCCGCCGGGCGGTGTCTGCGGAGGCGATGGGGTCCATGGCGAGGATCTCGATGTCGAAGCGGCTGAGGTGGGCGGCGACGAGACGACCGATGTGCCCGAGCCCCATCAAGCCCACGCGTGACCGGTAGGCACCCGGGACCTCGGGATTGTGAGGAAAGCGACGGCTGCTCGCCACCTCCCGGGTGATGCGGTGTACCTGCTTCAGCCCGAGGAGGACCTGGGCGAGGGTGAACTCCGCCACCGGAATGGCGTTGGCCGCGGCCGCGGAGACGATCGGAATACCGCGTGCCCAGAAAGCGGGCGTGGTCAGGTGCCGCACGGAGCCCGCCGCGACGAGGACGGCCTGCAGCCGAGGGGCATGCGACAGGAAGGCGGCATCGAGGACGGGCGCGCCCCAGCCTGTGAGCAGGACGTCGATCCGTCCCAGCACGTCGGGATCCTCGTCGAGCTGCTGCCGTGTGAGAGGCGGGCCCTGCCGGTGCACGAGCCGGTCGATTTCGGCCAGAACCTCGCGGGGATAGACGTCTGCCCTGCGTTCTTCCTCCATGACCAGCAGTGCTGTCGGTCTGGGTGCCGGCTCGTTCATATCGGTTGCACTCCTCAGCTCTTTCGCTGACAGGCCGTCAGCGAATCGACTCGCGCCCCCGGGTCGGGCGTGTGGGGAAATGTCTGACCGGATGTCGGAGATCAGCGCCCCGACAACACACTTGCAGCACGATACATCGGATGATTGAAAAACCCTCAAGTGAAGCTTAGCCGCCTGATGTTCGCCGCCCCGGCGGCTGTCACGATCGTGCACCATGTTGGGCGTTCGGCACCCTGCGTGACTGAACCCCCTCCCTTTCAGGCAATACTTCGGGGCATCCACCCCCCTCGCAGGGGCGTCGGACTGCGGGGGTGGGGCACGGAGGCGTATCCGCGCCGATCTCGCGAGCCATCGCGAAATTTTTGTATTCATCGGACTATTGACCGCCGATTCGGTGCCCGTTAGCGTCCCCAGCAAGCGCTTTCCAGGCCAACTGTGATGCGGAAAACGGGAGTTGTCATGCAAAAATCGCGGTGGGTCGGTGCGGGTTTTCTCGCTTCGGCACTGGTCCTCACCAGCTGTACATCCGGGCCTGCGGGAGTGGAAGCCAAGCAGGACTCCAAGGCACCGCTCGAGCTATGGGTCAGGACGACACCGGGCGGACCGGGAGAGCAGGGCACGCTCAGAGTCGCTGCCGCCTTCGGGAAGGCCACGGGCTACAAAGTCGAGGTCACGGCCATCTTCGACGACTTCGAGACCAAGCTGCAGCAGCGGGCCGCGCAGAAGAACCTCCCCGACATCGTCATGAACGATGTGACGCAGCTCGGTGCCATGCACAGCCAAGGCCTGCTCCGGGAGATCGACCTGGACAAGGTCAAGAGCAGTAAGGAGGCTGTCGGCCAGGCGCTGGACTCCGGCAAGAGCGTGGACGGCAAGCAGTTCGGCCTGCCGTACTCGGCGCAGGCGTCCGCGCTGCTCATCCGCAAGGACTGGCGGGAGAAGCTGAAGCTCCAGGTCCCGCAGAACTGGGACGACTTTGCCGCGATGGCCGAAGCCTTCACCACCAAAGACCCCGACGGTGACGGCAAGAAGAACACCTTCGGCCTCGCCGCTCCCCTGTCCACCAAGCGCGGATACGCCTCCTGGTACTTCTCCAACTTCCTCTGGGCCGCAGGCGGAGACTTCATCACCGAGACCGGAGACGGCACGTACAAGCCCGCGATGACCACGAAGCAATCGGTCGAGGCCGTGCAGTGGTTCCGCGGCCTCGGCTGCAAGGACAAGGTCATCCAGCCCGGTGCCGTAACCATGGAAACCCCGCCCACGAATGAGACGTTCGAGGCGGGCCGGACCGGCATGTTCGTCGTCGGCCCGTACCTCATGCCTCGCTTCGATGAGACCCTTGGCAAGGACAAGTACGAGGTCGTGCCGATGCCCAAGGGCCCGAAGGACGCCACCGTGCTTGCCGAGGGCGGCTCCATCTACCTGATGGCGGGCTCCGAGAACCGGGCGGGCCAGGACGCCTTCGCCGACTTCGCCATCTCCGCCGAGGGCCAGAAGACCGGGATGCAGGGCGACACCGGCTTCACCGTGCAACTGCCCGTCAACAAGACGGTGGACATCTCCAAGGTCCGCCCCGACCCCCGCTGGACGACCTACGCCACGGCTTACCAGAACTCCGGGCGGTACGCACCGTCCATCCCGAACTGGACCCCGGTGCGGCAGACGACCGCGGAGACCATCAACGCACTGATGGCCGACTGCGACCTGGACATCGAGACCAAGTTGGGCGAGCTCGACAAGCAGCTCGCCGACATCCTCAAGGAACAGGGAATCGCCGCGTCATGAGTCTCGACCAGGCGAATCCGGCCGTCCCCCCGGCGGCCGGCCCCGCCACCCGGACAACGGGCCGCCCGGCGGGCGGGGCCGCCGCCGACCGCCGCAGGCGCAACGGCCGGGCGGGCCGGTGGTGGACGCCGTGGCTGTTCCTGGCCCCGGCACTGCTCCTCTTCCTGTACTTCAAGTTCATCCCCATGGCCAGCGCGCTGACCATGTCCTTCCAGGACGTCCAGCCCTATCTCGGAAACAAGTGGGTCGGCACCGAGAACTACTCCACGGTGCTTCACTCCGACGGCTTCCGCGAGGCCGCGTGGCACACCGTCGTCCTCGCCGCCGGGCAGACGGCCGGCTCGATGGCTCTCGGCCTGGTACTCGCGCTGCTGATGGAAGGGCAGGGCCGGCGACTGGGATTCGTACGTTCCGCGGCGTTCCTGCCCGTAGTGGTGCCGATCGCGGTCGTCGCCGAGCTATGGCGGATCATGTACCACCCGACCGGGGACGGCATGCTCAACTCCATCCTCGGCCTGGTGGGGCTCGGCCCCTCGGGATTCATCAACGACCCCGACACATCGATGGCCTCCATCATGCTCACCGGCATCTGGCGGGGCGCCCCGTACGACATGATGATCTTCCTCGCCGGGCTTACGAGTGTGGACCGCGGTCTGTACGAGGCCGCGAAGGTCGACGGTGCCTCCAGGCTGCAGCGGGTATGGCATGTGACGGTGCCCGGACTGCGGTCGGTGTTCTCGATCCTGTTCATCCTCGCCGCGATCCGCGGACTGCGCGTGTTCACCGAGGTGTTCCTGCTCACCAACGGCGGGCCCGACGGCTCCACCGAGGTCGTGATGACCCTGATCTACAAGCTCGGGCTGGAGCAGAACCGACTCGGCGTCGGCGCGGCGGGAGCCGTCCTGCTGTTCATCGCGACGCTGATCCTGACAGTCGTCGTCCACCTGTTGCGACGGAGGGAGAGCAAATGAACGCGCCGACCGAGACCGCGCTGGGCCTGACCGAGAGCAGGAGCATGGGCGGGCGGATCCTGAAGGCCGTCACCTACCTGCTGGTCCTGATCGTCTTCGCCGGGCCCCTGCTGGCCCTGCTGGTCAGCGCCTTCGGCCATGTCAAGGACCCGACACAGCTGAGCATCATCCCCTCGGGCCTCACTCTGGACAACTTCAGGATCGCCTTCGACCAGGGCGTGCTCGCGTACCTGCTGAACTCGTTCTTCGTGGTCGGCTTCGGACTGCTGCTCCAGGTGGCCGTCTCCGTCCTGGCCGGATACGCGCTGGCCAGGAAAGTCTTCCCCGGGATGACGCTGGTGCTTGTCGCCATCCTGGCAACGCTGATGCTGCCCGAGGAGATCCTGGCCCTCCCGCTGTCCCTGATCCTCGCCGACCTGCCGGTCGTCCACTTCAACCTCATCGGCACCCTGGCCGGAATGATCGTCCCGTTGGGCGCCTGGGGATTCTCCATCCTGGTGATGACCGAGTTCATGAAGGACGTGCCCCGGGAACTCGAGGAGGCCGCTCGTATCGACGGCGCCGGCGACCTGCGCATCTTCGCCCAGATCATCCTGCCGATGTGCAAGCCCGCGCTCGGGGTCATCGGAGTCTTCGGCTTCACCATGATCTGGGACCAGTATCTGCTGCCCCTCCTCGTCTCCACCGACTCCTCCTCCTACACGCTCCCGCTGGCGCTGCGGACCCTGCGGATCGACCCCGCCGTAACCCCCGGAGTGGTGATGGCCGCCTCCCTGCTGGCCCTGCTCCCCTCCGTGATCGTCTTCCTCTTCTTCCAGCGTTCCTTCGTCCACGGTCTGTCCTCCGGCGCCCTGAAGGGCTGACACCGCGAGCCATCCGCCCGTCAGGCCCGCCCCGCGACGCGCTCGCCCGCCCGGCCGCGCGTGCGGTGCCCGGCCTGCGGGCCGACGCGTGGCGACGACACCACCCACGTGGCACGTCCTCGCCCCGGCGGCCGGCTGCGCGAGGACGTCCGTCGACCGGTCCAAATCCCGCCCGTGCCAGCCGTACCTCGACCCACCCCGCACCACCAGCCCTCCGGTCGCGCCGACCGGAGCGCCGACCGCGCACCGAACGCACCACCAGACGCCGACGACAAGGAGCGATGCCCCCATGACCCCGAGCGCCGACACCCCACGGGCGTACCCGTCCGCGCCCGCCGCGACCACGGGTCCCGCGGCGACCCCGGACACGACCTGGTTCACCACTGACCGGTTCGGCATGTTCGTCCACTGGGGCCTGTACTCCCTCGCCGCACGGCACGAGTGGGTCAAGAACCGGGAGAAGCTCACCGACGAGCAATACCAGGTCTACTTCGACCACTTCGATCCCGACCGCTACGACCCGGCCCAGTGGGCCAAGGAGGCCAGAGCGGCGGGCATGCGGTACGTCGTCCTGACCACCAAGCACCACGACGGCTTCTGCCTGTGGGACAGCGCCCTCACCGACTACAAGGTCACCAACACCCCGCACGGCCGCGACCTCGTCGGGCCGTTCGTCGAAGCGTGCCGCGCCGAAGGGCTCAAGGTCGGCCTCTACTACTCCCTGATCGACTGGCACCACCCGTCCTTCCCCGTGGACGGCACCCATCCGCAGCGTGACGACGAGGAGTTCAAGGCAGCGACCGCCGACCGCGACATCCGCGACTACCAGCGCTATCTGCACGGCCAGGTCCGTGAACTGCTCACGTCCTTCGGACGCGTCGACTACCTGTTCTTCGACTTCTCGTACGCGGGCCGCAGTTGGTGGGGCGGCAAGGGCCCGGACGACTGGGATTCCCCGAAGCTTCTGGAGACGATCCGCGAACTCCAGCCGCACGTCCTCGTCAATGACAGGACCGGCCTTCCCGGCGACTTCGTCACCCCCGAGCAGTACCAGCCCTCAGGTCCCATGACCAAGGACGGGCAGCCTGTGCTGTGGGAGGCGTGCCAGACGCTGAACGGAAGCTGGGGCTACGACCGCGACAACCTCGACTACAAGAGCGCCGACCTGCTGATCCGCATGCTCGTCGACGGGGTGTCCAAGGGCGGCAACCTGCTGCTCAACGTCGGCCCCACCGGCCGCGGCGACCTCGACCCGCGCGCCGTCGCCGTCCTCGGGGAAATCGGCAGGTGGATGGACCTGCACGAGCGGTCGGTCCACGGCTGCGGCCCGTCCCCGTACACCGCCCCCTCCGAGTGCCGGTACACCCAGCGCGGCGACCGGCTCTACGTCCACCTCTTCGCCTGGCCGCTGCGCCATCTGCACCTGCCGGGACTCGCCGGCCGGGTGCGCTACGCCCAGTTGCTGAACGACGCGTCCGAGATCACCCAGGTCCATATCGACCCGGACCGTCCCGCGCTCAACACCGAGATGGGCGGGCAGCCCGTCGGAACGCTCACGCTCCAGATCCCCGTCCAGCGCCCCGACACCCCCGTGCCCGTCATCGAGCTGTACCTGGACGCTCCGGCCGACCGGGCCGACGGCTGAGCCAGGGCCCGGCCCCCGGTCCACCACCACACTCACGGAGGCACCATGCAACGCCGTACATTCCTCATGGGCACCGCGGCAGGGGCAGCGCTGGCCGCCGTCCCCACCGGCGGACTCCTGACCGCGAGTGCGACGGCGGCCCCGGCCGCCGTCAGCTCGCTGGACGAGCTCCAGGCCGCGATCGACCGGGCACGGCCCGGTGACCGGATCGTCGTCGCCGACGGCAGATACACCGTCCCGTCGGACAGGCCCCTCACCATCCGGAACAAGCAGGGCACCGAGCGCGCGCCCGTGACCGTCGTCGCCCAGTCCTGCGGCGGCGTCGTCCTCGACGGTGCCCACAGCTTCGTCTTCGACCGGTCCAGCCACATCACCGTCAGCGGATTCTCCTTCCGTCAGAGCACCACCTTGGACATCCCCGAGACCTGCTCGCACATCAGGCTCACCCGCAACGATTTCCAGCTCGCCGACATCGAGGGCGTGCACTGGGTGATGGTGCGTGCGGACGACAGCTCGGTCGACCACAACCACTTCCACGGCAAGAGCACGCTCGGCATCTACCTCGGCATCGAGGGCGCGGGAACGGAGGAGATGGCCCAGCGCGTCCACGTGTACCGGAACTACTTCTCCGACCACAGCTTCGCCGGGTCCAACGGCGGTGAGCCGATCCGGCTCGGCGTCAGCCCACGGGCGCTGTCCAGTGCCCACGCGGTCGTGGAGTACAACCTGTTCGAGCGCGCCAACGGCGACCCCGAGGCGATTTCCGTCAAGAGCTCGGACAACGTCATCCGGTACAACACCATCCGCGACAGCTTCGGCGGGATCGTCCTGCGGCACGGCAACCGCAACCGGGTGGACGGCAACCATCTCGTCAGCGGCACGGAAGGTCTGCGGATCTACGGCAACGACCACCTGATCGTCAACAACTACCTCGCCGGACTGTCCGGGCGGGCCCTGGTGATCGGCAGCGGCTCGGAGCGCGACCACCTTCCCGGGGAGCCGGCCGACGAGCGCCGCGGCAACGACGCACCCGACCGGGTCCTCATCGCGTACAACACCCTCGTGAACAACAAGGGCACGCTCTCCGGGGAGAGCCAGCGCCCGCACGAGCCGCGGGACGTGACCGTCGCCGACAACCTGCTCGTCTCGGACTCGGGCGAACTGGTCGCGATGGCGAACACCGTGCGCTTCACCTGGTCGGGCAACATCCTGTGGGGCGCCGCCGCCGACGGCAACATTCCGGCCGGTGGCTACACCCGTATCGACCCGAAGCTGGTGACATGCCCGGACGGCATAGCCCGGCTGGCCCCGGACAGCCCGGCGATCGACGCGGGCACACTCAGGCGGCCGCCCGTCACCCACGACATCGACGGCCGACCGCGCGGGCGGGCCCGGGACGTGGGCGCGGAGGAGTACTCGAACAGGCCGCCCCGGCGCCCGCCGCTGAACCCTGCCGACGTCGGCCCCTACGCTCGCTGAGCACACCCACGAGAGGCACAGCCGGCCCGGTTCGCCCCCCGGCTGTCCCACCGCGGGTCACCGGTACGTCCGGCCGCGGGGGCTGTACAAATCCGGCCCGTACGTCCTTGTCGCAACAGGAGGCCATCATGCAACGACGCACGTTCCTCAGAAGCACCGCGGTGGCAGCGCTCGCCGCCGTGCCCCTCACCACCACGCTGTCGGGCAGCGCATCGGCGGTCGACACGCCGGTCGGCTCCCTGGCCGAACTCCAAAGTGCGATCAACGGCGCCGCACCCGGCGACCGGATCGTGCTGGCCGACGGTACCTACACCGTTCCGTCGGGAGGCGCCATCAACGTCTCCGGCAAGAACGGCACCGGCGCCGCACCGATCACCATCGTCTCGAAGACCCGCGGCGGCGCCGTGCTGCGCGGCGAACGCAGTTTCGTCTTCAACAATTCGAGCAACATCACCGTCAGTGGCTTCGCCTTCCGCCAGAGCGCCACGATGGAGATCCCGGCGAACTGCTCGACGATCCGGCTGACCCGCAACGACTTCCAGTTCGCGGACATCGACGGCCTCTACTGGGTCGTCGTGCGGGCGAACGACTCGAAGATCGACCGGAACCACTTCCACGACAAGACCACCGCCGGCATCTTCATCGTCGTCGACGGCCCCGGCTCGACCGACATGGCCCAGAACCTCCACATCTTCAAGAACCACTTCTCCGACCACAGTTTCACCGGTGCCAACGGCGGTGAGCCGATCCGGCTCGGCGTCAGCGGCCGGGCGCTGTCCAGTGCCCACGCGGTCGTGGAGTACAACCTGTTCGAGCGCTGCGACGGAGACCCCGAGGCCATCTCGGTGAAGTCCTCCGACAACACCGTCCGTTACAACACCATCCGCAACAGCCGCGGTGGGATCGTGCTACGCCACGGCAACCACTCCACGGTGGAGGGCAATTACCTGATCGGCGGCACCGACGGGTTGCGGCTGTACGGCAACGACCACCTGATCGTCAACAACTACCTCAACGGACTGTCGGGCCGGGCCCTGGTGGTCGGCAGTGGCACCACCCGCGACCACAACTCCGGCGAGACAGCGGACGAAAGGCGGGGGAACGACGCGTGCGACCGCGCGGTGATCGTGCACAACTCCCTGCTCAACAACGCCGGCATGCTCTCGGGCGAGACCCGGGAGTACGAGCCACGGGACGTCGTCATCGCCGACAACCTGCTTGTCGGCGACTCCGGCAGCCTCGTCGCGATGGGGGCTACCACCGGCTTCACCTGGCAGAGCAACATGTTGTGGGGTGCGGCCTCCAACGGCAATATCCCATCCGGAGGCTACACACGGGCCGACCCTCAGCTCGGTCAGGGATCGGACGGCGTCCTCCGGCTGTCGGCGGGAAGCCCGGCAATCGGCGCGGCCACGCTGGGCAGCCCGGCAGTGGTCGATGACCTCGACGGCGACCAGCGCGGCAGCACGCGGGACATCGGTGCCGACGAGTACTCGACACTGCCCGCCCTCCGCCACCCCCTCACGACTGCGGACGTGGGTCCGAACGCATCGTGAGCGGCCACCGGTGACGGGGCGGCCGGTGAGACGGTCCGCCCGGCCCATCGGCCGCCCCGGCCCACCGGCCGCCGCCGTACGGCCCCGGGAAGGGCCACAGAAGTGCCGCCGCGAGGCGACCGCAGAAAGGGAATGACGTGACCGTGAGGCAACAGGGCGTAGCGCGGCGTACCGCGTTCCGAGCCGTCCACCGACCGGGTCGGGTGGCACCGTGACCAGGCTGGGTCTGTGCTCGGTCACCTTCCGGCGGCTGCCCGCCGCCGAAGTCGCACGCCGCGCCGCGGACGCGGGACTGGAGGTGGTCGAGTGGGGAGCGGACGTGCATGCGCCTCCGGAGGACCCCGGCACCGTCCGCGCGGCCCGTGACGCTTCCGACAGGTACGGGCTCACCTGCTGCTCGTACGGCTCGTACTTCCGCGCCACCCCCGGCGAGCCGGCCGAATTCCCGGCGGTCGCCCGCGCCGCGGTGCTCCTCGGGGCACCGCGGGTGCGGGTCTGGGCGGGCAGAGTCGGGTCGCGGGCCGCCACGCCGCAGGAGCGGCGCGGGATCGTGGCCGGCCTCCGGGAGGCGGCCGGGATCGCCGCGGACCACGGGCTGGAGCTCGCGTTGGAGTTCCATTCGATGACCCTCACCGACACCGTCGACTCGACTCTCCGGCTACTGGACGAGGTGGGCGCGGACAATCTCCGCACGTACTGGCAGCCGCCGCTCGACGCTCCCGACGCGGAGGCGCTGGCGGGGCTCGCCGAACTCGGCGACCGAGTCGGCGCGGTGCATGTCTTTTCGTGGTGGCCGGGCAATCGCCGACTGCGGCTGGCAGACCGTGAGGACCTGTGGACCGGGGTCTTCGACTTGCTGAAGGAGCGGCGCCTGGAGCTTGAGGCACTCTTGGAGTTCGTACCCGGCGACGATCCCGCCGTGCTGGCGCGCGAGGCCGCTACGCTGCGGCGCGCGGCGGCTCACCGACCCGGCTCTCCGGCGTAGTTGACCACAGGAGGCGGTCAGCTGGTGTACACAACCTGCTGACGAGCGGCCCCACTCCACCACACCACCCCGACGCCAGGACGGCAGACATGCGCATCAACGAGAAGGACACACTCCTGTTCATCGGTGACTCCATCACCGACGCGGGCCGCGACCGCACACATTCCGCATCGCTCGGCAGCGGTTACGTCCAGGAGATCGCGCGGACCCTGCGCGCCCGGGCGGACGCCGGACCCGGCCCTGTTGTCATCAACAAGGGCCTCAACGGCAATCGTGTGTACGACCTCGAATCCCGCTGGACCACCGACGTCATCGAGCACCGGCCCACCGTGGTCACGGTCAAGATCGGCATCAATGACACCTGGCGGCGCTACGACCGGGGGATCATCAGCCCGGTCGACGAGTTCGAGGCATGCCTAGACCGCCTCCTCGCGGACACCGCGCGCGAACTGTCCGCACGACTGGTCGTCATCACCCCTTTTCTGCTCCCCGTCACCTCCGGCCAGAACGACTGGTACGAGGACTTGTCGCCCCGTACCGACGCCGTGCTTCGCGCCGCGCTGGCCAACGAAGCCCAGGTGGTCCGTGCGGACCTCGCCCTGCTCCGCGCCGCAAAGGAGAGGGCGGCAGCGGAGCTGGCACCGGACGGGGTCCATCCAAGCCCCCTCGGTCACAGGCTGATCGCCGATGCCTGGCTCGCCGCGGTCGACTCTGTCCGCCCCTGACCTGCGACGGCAGTCCCATACGGAGAGGCCCGCGTTGTGCAAGCGGCGGCGCAGTTCGTTGCCCCAGCCCCGGGGCTGGTAGCGCAGGGGCCGGCGGAAGCGGTCGCTCACCGGTCGGGACCGTCCTCGGAGAGGATCACCACGTCCATGCGGTGTGCGGCCATCCAGTCGGTCAGGAGCGCCGGGCCGCCGCCGATCCCGGCGACTTCGCAGAAGCCGCGGTGGAGCCAGAACGGATCGACGCCGATCCGGCGGCAGGTCCGCTGAATCGTCTCGACCAGCGCGCGGTCAAAGGCGCCGAGGGCAGGGTTCTTGGGGGCGGCGAAGTAGCGGCCGCGGGTGCCGGAGCCATCCGCGCGGCGGTGCGCGAGGTGGGCGGCGAGGAGTTGGCCGCGCTCGCGGAGTTCATCAGGGAGCTGATCGTGCAGGGCACCAACGAGGGCCTCGCCGCCGCACGGGCCCGAGGCCGCGTCGGCGGCCGGCCCACCGTCGTCAACGACAAGCTGCTGCGCGCCGCCCGCGACATGCTGCCCAACCCGGAGAACAGCATCGAGACCATCGCGGCCCTGCTCGGCGTCTCGGTGGGCACCCTCTACAACCACATCCCCGACCTCAAACGGCTCCGCGTCTCCCGCGTTCCCACACAACTGGACGGTGGTGCCCGGTGATCCCCGCTGGGCCAACCATGAGAGGCCGTGCACGGTTCGGCTTCAGCAGTCGAACACCGACCAGCAGATGTCGTTGCGCAGCCGCTGGTCATCAAGTACGAGCTCGCGGATCGCCTCCGGGAGCTGATTGCGCTGCCACTGGCACTCGAGTCGTCCTGCGATCTCGCTCTCGCCTTCCGGTGCCGCTGCACGTGCGGCCTTGATCGCGTAGGCGGCCGCGCCGAGCTCGTGCGCGGCGACGTGGGCGACGGCCCCGGCCTGGCCCGCGGCGTACGCGGCATGTCGTGCTGCCCCAGGCAGGTCTCTGGCTGCCCCCATCGCATGGCCGCCCGCCGCGCGGGCCTGCATCATCTTGACCTCGCCACGTACCCAGGCCCGGGCATGCTCGATCGCCTGGCGCGGTCGCGGGTCCCCGGGCTGGGCCGACTCGAAGAGGCCAAGGATGTGCTCTGCACAGGCGGCAGCCCATAGAGCGAGGAGACGGTGATCCGCATCAGTGAGGGTCCCACCACGGCGGATCGTCACGAAGCGTGGGTCGCGGACCTTCGGGAGGATCATGACGTGCACTCCCTCCCGCGCACATCGGTACCGCTCGCTGCGGTGTGCCCTGGCGGCCGGTCAGCCGCCTGGCGCAGGGAATGATCCAGAGTGCTCATCAGCCGGGCGACACGACTGCTGCCGCCTGTCGCGGGCGGGTAGCGGCAGAGCACATCGATGAGCACCGGTGTCGCACGCTGCCGCGACCGTTCCAGCAGGGCATCCCCGACCGCTGGATCACCGCCCGCCTCGATCTCCCCGATGCGCGCAGCGCTCGCGCAGGCCCGCAGGATGTGGCCGACCTGGCCGACCTGGGCGATGGGGTGCAAGTACGCGGCCGAGGCGGCGTCCCCGGCGGACCGCGCGGCCAGTCGCGCGGCTTCGGAGGGCGCGGACCGGGCGGCT
>NZ_JBIURV010000096.1:0-15215 GCF_044741025.1 Streptomyces sp. NPDC088246 | reverse complement strand
ACGGTCACCTCGGCTGTGTGTTCGTCGTCGAGCTGGTCGATTGCTTGGAGGATGGTGGTGGTGCCGTGGGTGTCGACGAGGTCGACGAGTGGCTGAAGGTCGCCGCCGGCCGGGTCGTGGTCGGCGTAGTCCTGCAGTTCGCCCCAGGTCGGAAAGAGGACGAGTTCGGGGTGGGAGGTGCGGCGGCCCTCTTTGAGGTCGTTGGCGGCCCGGGCCAAGGCCCGCAGCGCTTCCCCTCCTCCGACCAGAGCTACGCGGTGGCCCATTTCGAGTAGTTGCATGACTTCGCGCATGGCGCCCACGTTGGTCCGGCACAGGACAGCGTCGGGGACCTCGACGGGACCGAGCTCGGTAGGGACCGTGTCGGTTCCTTCGAGGCGCACAGACCACGTCGGGCCCAGCGGTCAGCGGGGTGGGGTCAGCATCTGGGCTTCGACTTCGTCAACAAATCTGGAACGCCTGGTGTCTCGTGGGCGTTCGGGGTACCACTTGTTGGCGGGGATGGTGTAACAGTTACCTCCGATGAGTACGGCTTCGTCCCTGGCGCGAGTGATGGCGACGTAGAAGGCTCTGCGGGCTTCGGCTACCTCTTGCGGAGTGGGGAGCTTGCCGGGGTAGTGAAGTGGGAGGAGTCCTTCGACGAGGCCGGGCAGGATGACGATCCCGAACTCGCGGCCCTTGGCGCTGTGGTAAGTGGTCAGGGCGACGTGCCCGGGGATTTGGCCTCCGGCCAGTTCGGCCATGGTGAGGTCGTCGGCGTCGGCCAGAGCCTGGGCTGTGTCCCGGTCTCGTTGGTCGGGGCAGTTGTCGGCGAGGCGGGTGACGCCGAGGGTGTCCCACAGTGCGGCGAGGAAGGTTCTCGCGGGGCGGCTTAGGGTTTCGCGGTCGGGGGCGTCCAGGAGAGCTGCCAGGCGTCGTGACAGGGTGCGGGGGGTGTTGGCTGGGTCGTTGAGGTCGGCCAGGTGGAGTTGGCGGTGCCAATTTGCGGCGAGGTCGCGGAGGGTTCGGGCAGGAGCGATACCAGCCGCTCTGCGGCGCGGTGCTGTGACGTCTGTGGTGGCGGGGCCGGGCAGCGGCCCGGTCAGACGTCGCGTGGCGCAGGCAGCGATCAGGTCGGCGAGGGGCCCACTGGGGCGGCGGCGCTGCTTTTCCCTGTCGAGCGGGATTCCTGCGGCCTGTATTGCGGTGGCCAATGCGTTGAGTAGGAGTCCCTGGGAGCGGTAGAGGACGGCAATGTCTTCAGGGGGTGTGCCGGCGGCCAGGCGGTCCTGGAGCACTTCGACCGTGCGGGCCGCGTGATCTTCGAGGTCACCGTCAGCATGGAGGATGGTGACCGTGCCGATGTCGTCGCGGTCCGGTGCGGCGTGGTAGCCGCGGTCTTCGCCGAGGACGGCATGGCCGGCTGCCACGAGGGCGCTTCCGCTGCGGTAGTTGACCTTCAGTGGCAGGGGTCGGAAGTCGGCTCGGTTGCTGAGCTGTTGGAGGTAGCGGGGGCTGGCGCCCTGGTAGGCGTAGAGCACCTGATCGGGATCGCCGACGGCGGTGATGCTCACGCCCGCGTCCAGCAAAGTGGTGACCAGGGCGTGGAGGACGGGCCCGAGGTCTTGGTATTCGTCGACGACGAAATGCGGGAAGCGGGCCACGAGTTGTTCGCGCGCGGTGCGGCTTTGGCGCAGCAGAGCGAGGGCGCGGATGGTCATGGCTTCGAAGTCGAGGGCGTTGTTGTCCCGGAGCAGTTGCTCGTAGCGGTGGACGGTGCTCGGGTATTGGTGATGGTAGTTGGCTATCGGTTCCCCGGCGGCGATCAGACGGCGTAGGGGCTCCAGGGTCCTCTTGTTGTTCGGGCTGATGCCCAGGCCGGAGTGGTAGGCGGCGGTGTCCCACAGTTGGTTGCATTCGGATGTGCCGGGAATGGTGAGGTGTTCGGGGAGCGGGTCGCCGATCAGGCGGCCGTAGGGGCGCAGGATGTGGTGCAGGCAGAACGCGTGCACGGTGGTGCTGGACAGGCGGCGGCCGGGACGTAGTCCGAGGTGCTGCAGGCGCACGGTGGTCTCGTGGGCGGCTGCTTCTGTGTAGGTGAGAGCGGCGACGCCGCGGTGGCGGCTGGTGGTGGCCAGCAAGTATCCGACGCGGGCGACAAGGGTGCGGGTTTTGCCGGCGCCGGGACCTGCGAGCACGGCGATGTTGCCGTGGTGGGTGGCGGCGTCGCGTTGATCTGGGTGCAGTGCCGCGAGTTCGGCGGCCAAGGCGGGCGGGAGCAGAATTGGCTGGGGCGGGTGCGCGGGCCCCGTGTCGGTGGCCGTCATCCGTTGCTGCCCAGGTGGGCGGTCGGCGCTGCGCCAGCTTCGGTGTCTGCGGTTGCGGGAAAGAGCGGCAGGTCGCGGAAGGTGAGGCTGAGGTCGTCCAGCAGGCCAAGGATCGCTCCTGGGCCCTCGATCGCCAGAAGGTCGTCGCGGGTGATGGGGCCTTCCGTGCGTCCGAGTAGTTCCAGGACGCGGGTGCGCAGGTCCGTCACGCGAGCAATGTGCGCTGCCAGGCGCTGGGCGTAGCGTCCCTTGCCGATGGTCTCGATCTTGTCCACCAGGGTGTCACGCTGCTGTTCGGTTGCGGTGCCGTCCTCGAACGGGGCCAGGAGTGCGCGGAAGACGGCCCGGTTGCTCTCGCGCTGCCGGAATGCGCAGTAGGCCGCTGCCATCTCTGGATGCAGCATGGGAGCGATGTCGGTTTCCAGCGTGTGGTTTCCGACGTAGGCACCCACCTGGGCCGCGGCCTTGACGGCGTGCTGCCGGCCGGGGCGTGAGCCGCTCTCGGGCAGCTCATGGGCGGTGATGGCATCGATGCCGCGGTCGAGTTCCTGATGCAGTACGGTTTCTCCGGCGATGCTCGCCAGCTTGCGTGCCCGCCACAGCCCCGGCTCCTTTTCGTGTCGGTACTTGCCGTCAGCGGCGTCTCCGTCGGTGAGAACCCAGTGAGGGCGCTGCAGAGCGCGAGGTCCGAGGAGGGTGGCGTAGGGCGCGAAGTCGGTGCCTTCGACGCTGGAGACGACAATGCCGTGGTCGTCCAGGGGGAATCCGGCTGCCTCGGCAAGGGCGGGCAGGAGATAGGCGTCGGCTGCGCCCTCCACCAGGACGGTGCCCCTGGCGAAGAGGATCTCGGCGCGGGTGACATTGAGATAGCGCTCGAGGTCGGCCGTCTCGATGGCGGTGAGCACGCCGGGCGGCACGACGGAGCCGACGGTGTGGTCGCCCAGTGTGCTGGTCAGGACGATGCTGGACAGCGGGGTGACGGCGGCAATGTGTGGGCTGTGGGTGGTGAGCAGCAGCCGGTTGGGTTCATGCAGCAGGTGAGCGAACACCTTGCGCTGCAGGCTGGGATGAAGGTGCGCCTCGGGCTCTTCCACGGCCAGGAGAGTGTCCTCGCCGTCGCTGGCCTGGCGTCGGAGTTTCAGCCGCTCGAGCAGCAGCGCCAGGTAGACCACGTTCGCGGTTCCGGTGGAGGTGTGCTGGATGCCGCGGCGGGGGTCGATGAAGAGCTGGACACTGCGGATCAGGTCGTCCTCCCGGCCGGCGAAGTCCAGCGAAGGAGTCAGGGGCAGCTGAGGACCGGTCATGGCGGCCAGACGGGCAGCAAGCTCGTTCACCGCCTGCTGCATGGTGGGGTCCTGGGCCAGCTGGTTCCGGGCCTGCTTCAGGGCGTCCAGGGTGGAGGCGACGATGTCGGCGGAGGGGGGCCGCTCGCGCAGCAGCCGGACGAGAGGGCTGCGCTCGGCGCGGGCGAAGTCGCCCTCGGCGTCCCGCAGGGCAGGCAGCACGGACAGCGGGACGTAGTCCTTGGCGTGGCGCATGTCCACGCCCGGATCGTCGGCGCCGTAGATCGTCCAGGAGTAGTCGTCCGCGGTCAGTGGCTGGATCGGCTCGGCGCCGAAGACGGCTTCCGTGGGAGTGTTCGGCTGGAACAGGTAGGTCAGCCGGGCAACCCGTGGCTGGCCGTCCTGCGTAATGATGGCGCCGTCAAGTGTGGCGATGGCGTCCTCGTCATCGTCGAAGTCCGAGAGTTCGACGATGACGCTCACCTCCACCCCTTCGTGCAGAGCCCGGGCGCCGTCATGGACGTCATCGGCCTGGAGCCGGCGCCACCGATTGGACAGATCAGGGTCCAGGACCAGGCGCAGCGCGTGCAGCAGGTTGCTCTTGCCGACACCGTTCTCCCCGACGATCACCGCCGGAGTCGGGAAGGGGTCAATCACCAAATTCCGGAAGTTACGGAAATTAGTGATTTTGACCTTTGAAAGACGCATCGCTTCCCTCCCCCGGCGCCCTCGGACGCCACGCCAACCCTTGTACCGCCCCCGCGGATACATCAGCCTAATTGCGGACCGGACCGGCGAGTTCGCAGCCTGCGGTCGGGAGGCGCAGCCCTGTCCTCTGCGCGGATCCTTCGCTGCCTGTACCTCGCTCGGGGAGGACCCATCTGCTCCACAGGGCGAACTGCTGCATACCGGGAATCAGCGACTCAGCGGACCGTAGAGGAAGACGGCACGGCCAGCAGGGACACACAGGTACCCCTATCCGAGGCCACGCCGGCCCGGCGCAGCGCGCCATCGCGCTTCGATGGGGCGTTCAGGTGCAGGCCCAGGGCGTGGCGTTGAGCCGCTCAGGTTGTTCTCTTGCCCTCGCGGCAGCTCGGGCTGTCAGTGACAGCTCCACGGTCCCACAACGACAGCTCCGCGCGCTTCTGAGGGGTCGGATCCAGAGGAGGAGTGAAGCGATGGTGACCGCTGCCTCGTTGGACTCGCGGGTCTTGTCGTAGCGGGTGGCGATCGCCCGGGTATTGCTTCAGGCGGTTGAAGCATCGCTCGACAACGTTGCGGTGCGTGTAGAGCTGTCGATTGAAAGCGGGTGGTCTGCCGCCGCGGCGGCCCCCGTTACGACGGTTGGCTGTCTGATCCGAGCGTTCTGGGATGGTGTGGGCGATGCCGCATCTGCGCAGGATTCTGCGGCAGCTGTAGCCCTTGTCGCCCAGGACATGGTCGGGCCATGTGCGCAGGCGGTCCGGCCCGTTGCGCGGGATACGGATGGCGTCCATGACCTGCTCGAAACGGGTGCGGTCGTTGACGTTGCCGCCGGTGAGGACGAATCTGAGGGGAGCGAAAGTCGGTCCGCGAGTTCGAGGAGCGGTACGGAGTCCTATGGGCCCCAGGCACTCACTCCGCGGGAATCCCCGGCCCTCATCGAGACGCTTCCGGGAGAACTGAACGCCGAAGCGCTTGTGGGGACCTTGCCTGAGTTCGCGTGGTCCAAGAGCAGCCACGGCAGCGGAGCCCGGGGCGAATGCGTCGAGGTCGCAGCTTGCCCCGGTGCCGTCCACGTTCGCGACTCGAAGGACACGGCAGGGCCGGTCCTGTCCGTCGCCTCCGGCGGCTCGGCGACCTTCGTGGGCTTCGCCGCGCAGGGCTGACCGCGTATCGACCGCTCGCCCCGCCGCCGAGACATTCCGGCGGCGAGGCTCTTCCGAAATAATCACGGAGTGCCGCGATCCGTCACCGGGGAGGCGTCGCTGCGCCGTCCGCCCGCCGGCGGATCGACCAGCGCATACCTCAGGTACTGCTGAGCGGCCACCTCGACCACCTGGGGAAGGACCTGGCCGAACGCCTCCATACTGGGCACTCCCCCGGCCGCAGCGCGGGCGAAGACCCGTCCCTGCCGCATCTTGGTCGGCATCGTCTGTTCGAGCGTCTCGGTCAGTTCGGCCTCGGCGGCTCTACTCTGGCCATCGTCCCGGTTCCAGGGCACGACCACCGTCGCCCAGGGCTGGTTCTCCGCGTCGAAGGCGGCGAGCCTGCGCCTGCGGTCCTCGTCCTGAAGGGCCCAGCGGTCGATGAGCAGGATCTCCGGGGTGTCGGGCAGCTGCCTTCCTCCCGGACGTCCGGACTCCACGTCGAACGAGGTGATGACGGCCTGGTAGTTGAGGGAACGCACCAGATCTTCGGTGACATGGGCCAGAGGCCGGGCAGAGACCGGGTAGTAGGGATTCCAGTCCTGCGCACTGTCGCCGTAGCACTCCGGGTTGCGTCCCTCGGGCAGGTTGCGGCGAGTGGGGGCGACCACGGTGATCTGGATGGGCCTGCGGTCGCCCGACCCACTGCTCGGTGCCCCGAAGGCACTGGGGACGAGGCGGTAGTCGAGTGGTCTGCCGGGGTCCAGCCGCACGGTGTCGGCGACGCTGACAATGCGTTTCGCCAGTTCGTACACCGCTCGTTCGTACTCCTCGGCGAAGGCCCTGAGCTTGATCAGCCCGTAGAGCCCGTCGCTGACGTAGCGTTCCCCGAAGTAGCGGTGATTGAACTGCAACCGCTCGGCCGTGTCCGGAAGTTGGCTGGGAGGCACCGGTACCCAGAGCGCGGGGACGATCGCCTCCGCAGGCTGATTCGAACGCGCGCGGTGATGGATGGCCCGCTGTTCGAAGGCGTACCACTCCTTGCCGCACATCTCGCTGGCGAAGTAGCGCGGCGAGAACAGAGGCACGAAGACCCGGCAGCTGGCCAGCACGTCAGCCAGCCGTTCCGACCATCCCTCGCCGGAGCGTATCTCTCGGTCCATGAAGCCGGCCGGTACGCCTGCGGGCAGGTCGACCAGGGCCGTCACATGACCGCACAGATCCTGGAAGAGCCGCTCGACCCACATATCCGAGTCCGTTTCACCGCCGTACCCCGGGGTGTGTGCGTAGCTCAGGAAGAAGTATGGGGACGCCGTGTGGTCGGTCCTCCCTCCGCGCGGGGGCGGCGCGGAGGGGGCGAAGGCCCCCGGCTCCTCGGCCGCCGCAGCGCCGGGATCGGGTACCGTTTTCACCGGGGACTCGGCAGTGGAGGTTACCGTGAGGTCGGCAGGCACGGGCGTCTCGACGGGGACGCCCAACGCCGGCAGGACACCGGCCGACACCTCGCCGAAGGGTTCGGGGTCCACCGGAACCCCGGCTACCCCGGATCGGGACACGGCGGCCGGGAATCGCGTGAGCGAGGCGGAGTTGTTCTCGATGAACCGGTCCACGGCGCTGCGCAGAAGCCGGGCGTCCCGGGCGCCGAGCCTGGGAATGAGCTGCTCGCGCGTACCGTCCCGGAACCGCAGTACGGGATGGCCGCCCGCCTGGGCGGCCTCGGTGACGGTGACGAGGCCGCCGACAACGAACTCGGCCAGGTCGGAGGGCGTTGCCTCCGGGACCAGGCTCTGCTGAACGACCCGGAGCATGTCGACGCTCACCTGCGGGTACAGCGAACACAGCACGGACAGGCGGACCGCGGCCGGAGATGCACGGTACAGATAGGCATCCGTCAGGGACCGGCCGCTGCGCGGGCCGTCCTCGTCCTGTTCCACCATCTGGTCGACGAGACCCGGCGCGGGCAGGAGTAGGGCTTCGCAGCCCGCGGGATCCGAGAGCATGAGGGTGCGAGCCCAGCTGCCGACCGCGTGGGGTGACAGGGAGTTCACGGGAACCGGCAGCCAGTCGCGGTCGGTGGTCCCGGGAAACGCCTGGTTCATCAGGAGTGTGGTGACGAACCGCAGCTGAGCGTTGTTCACGCCGGGCGTCCCGGGCGAGACCACGCGGACGGCCGGCAGGCTCATGCCCGCCTGCCGCCAGATCTTCGACGGCAACGGGTTGAGAAGGACGGTGGGCATGGCGGCAGCCCACGTACGGAGCTGGTTCCACTGCGAGCCGTCGCGCCACGCGGCCGACGCCCAGTCGGAGAGGACGAGCATGAGCCGTCGCGGCTGGGCGGATCTCCCGCCGCCCTCCACGACGCGCTGTCCCAGGGGGCCGTGCAGGGTCGGTGTGTTCTCCAGGAACCCGTCCGCGTAGAGCTCGCGGACTCGCAGGGTGCGGAACACACCGGTGCGGGCCAGGAGGCGCACCAGTTCGTCAGCCGTGCCGGCCCACACCGCCATGGTGGGTGACCGGTCGATGACCACGGTCGCGTCGAACCAACGCTCCGGTTCGTCGGAGAACACCGGGGTGAGTTCGCCGACGCGCACATAGTCGGCCACCGTCGCCGGGATGTCCAGTCGCTGCCTGCGGCCTCGCGGCCATGGTCGCTTCAGCGGTTTCAGTGCCCGCGCCAGCTCCCGGCCGCGCGGCAGTGTGCTGTTCCGGGGCAGCGACACCTCTACCGTTCCCGGGCCGGGCGTACCGTCCTCCCAGGGTGTGTGCAGCGGGCTCCGCCGTGTGGCCTCGTCCGTCTCCGCCGACTGCCCGGCGGTCGTCGCCCGGGCGTCCGGGTCCTCCTGGCTCCTGGCGTCGTAGGTCTCCGTACCGTCGCCCAGTGAACGGCTGTCGTCCTGGGCCGCGAACCAGAGGACCTCGGCGATCGACACCGCGTCAAGTTCTCTGTCCAGACCGAGCAGTGAGTCGACGACGGCACCCAGCCCGTCGGCCCGGTCAGGCACCGGACAGGTTCTTCATCAGCAGTCCGATGAGTCCGCTGCGCTCCGATGCCCCCATCTTCGCCGGTCCGTCCAGCAGATGGAGGGTGCTGAGCAGTTGATCGATCGCAACTCGTTCACCGTTGCCCACCCGGCGTACGAAGTCGTCGACGAGATCGGCGAGCGGACCCGATTCGGGTATCTCGAGCTGCAGGTGCCTGCGCACGACTTCCCGGACGAGTTCCGGTGTGGGGCGGGGCATCGTGTAGCGCAGGCACCGCCGCAGGAACGGTGCGGGCAGCTCCTGCTCCCCGTTGCTCGTCATCACGATGAAGGGGAATTCGGTGCACTGCACATGGCCGCCGTGTACGGGGTGCTTGGCATCCTCACCGGACATGCGCAGGTAGGCGAGCTCCTGCCCTTCACGGCGCAGTTCCTCGATGCGGAACTCTCCGCGTTCCAGTACGTCGAGCAAGTCCCCGGGAAGATCCAGATCGGCTTTGTCGATCTCGTCGATGAGGAGCGCACGCGGCCGGTCCGACGGCAACAGCGCCGTTCCCAGTGGCCCCAGGGTCATGAACGCCGCGATGTCATCGGTGCCGGCATCCCGCTCACCGGCGCGCGTCCTCTCTTGCTGCAGCCGGTGGGCGTGGATGCGCCCGAGAGCGTCGTAGTGGTACAGCGCGTCCCCGAGCGTGCTGCGCGAGGTCACATGCCAACGCAGTACGGGTCCCAGCGCGAGCTCCGCCGCGACCTGTTCGATCACGGTGGACTTGCCCGTGCCTGGACTGCCCGTGATCAGCAGGGGCCGGCGCAGGGCGAGGGCGGCGTTGACCGCGGCGACGAGTCCTTCCGGCGGTTCGAACAGTCCGGCGGACGACACGCGGGGGAAGGTCCTCCACGGCGGCGGGTCGGGCAGACGAGTGTCCTGCCTCACCTCTCCATCGCCTCGGTAGTACGGATTCCACGTCATGAGGCTTCCTTGATCGTGTTCTGGACAGGAGGAACGGTGGCCCTCACGAGCCGGCAGAACCTCAGCCACTCGCGGTCGTCCCAGACCGCGCGGAGATCGGCGAAGTGACCGGCGTACTCGCCGCGCCATCGCCGCTGGTAGGCGTGGCCGAGCCCTTCCGGCATGGTCAGCCACTGCGGCTCCAGACAGCTGTGCCGGTCGGTGGGGAATCCCTCCGCCCCCTGGGGCCACAGCAGCACCGGGGTGTAGGAGAGGAGGATCTCCATCAGCTGGTCGTCGAGTCCGGTGTGATGCATCAGGCCGATGCCCCGTCGGTAGACGCCGTCCCGTAACCTGCCCTGCAACGGCGGCCGGTCGGCCGTGTCGGAGACGTCCAGCCAGTCAACAGGCACTCCGGTGCAGGCGGCGATCTCCTCCCACCGGTCGTTCACCGCGCCCTGGATCCGTCTCAGAAGGGGATCGGGGGCGAGCCGACGGCTCCAGTGCAACACGACGTCGTACTGCACCCCGAAGCGCAGGCCCTCGCCGGCCTCCTCCGGGCGCCACTCCAGCAGTACACCGCTCGGCACGGCGACATCGAGCCATCTCAGACGCCGCCCGAGCGCCTCCGCATGGTCCTCCGCCCAGACGGCCGCCGCCTCGATCGCGGCCTCCGCACCTGCTTGGTCTACCGTGGCGCAGCTGAAGTCCTGCCGTTCGAGCAGTTCCCCGTCCTGGAGTAGCCACGCGCTCACGGCTTCCGGCCAGCTGCCGGTCAGCGAGGAGTCGAGGCTGACGGCAAGCCTCAGCTGCTGGTCCTCCCGGTCGTCGAGGACCTTGGTCACGGCGTCATTGAGTTCCTGCTGGGCATCCACCGACCGCGCCCATGCGTGCAGTTCCGGGGAGGCCAGGTCCATGCCAGAGGCGAGGGCGAGGCGCACCACGAACTCGGCGACCGACGGTTTGCCGTTGCTCCGGGTCACCGCGTGGTCGAAGGCCAGCTGGTCCAGGATCGCAATGTCGGTGAACTCGGGTATCGGAGAGGCCAGGGCGCGGTGTTCCGACGCCAGCACGGCGCGCAGGGCCTGGCGCAGACGGGCCGTCGTCAGCTCGCTGCCGAGCCAGTCACGGAGGAACCCGACGGTCCGTAGCGCGGTGAGCATGAAGTGCACGACCTCCTGGGCCCGGTCACGGGCCGGGGACGGGAGGAGACCTTTGAGCACCTCCAGGCTGTCAAGCGCGGACTTCACGTCGCGCGGCACGCGCAGGGAGGATACGTCGGCGGCGAGTGCGCCGAACGCCTCGGTGAGGTCTTCGCGCGCCAGCCGTCCGAGAAGCCCGCCGGGGTCGGTACCGTGGCCCCGCATGTTGCGGGTGACCCAGACGGGCTCTGTCGCAAAGGGGTCGCCGTCATGCTGGGCGACCGTCACGTCCTGTCCGATGACGGAGCCGCGCAGCGCCCGCTGCACGTCGTCCACCCCCAGCAGGGGGCCCGCTCCGGGCACGCCCTCCCTGATCAGGCTGGCGAGCGCCCTGGAGAACGAGAGGTCGACCGCCGGCTGGGTGAGCGACGCGGACATGAGTACGGCGAGCCGGCTGCGCCCGTTGCCGGCGCCGCCCGTGAGGTCCTGACCGGGGGGTATCGCACCGGCCGCGTGGCAGGTGTCGATGATGCCGAGCACGCTGGGGATGTCGGGCTTGTTCGCGGCGGCTGCGAGGAGTTCGCCCACGTTGACCGCCCGTTCGGTCGCGTCCTCGGTGGAGTCGGCGCCCATCAGATACAGCGTGTGCGTGCTTCCGGGCACGAATCCGTGCCCCAGCAGGGCGAGGACGAGTGACGCCCGCCGGTCCTCGGCATAGTGGATCGCCTCGCCGATCAGTGTCCGGATCCAGTTGCTCGTCAGCCGCTCGTCGACGATCAGGGAGCGTCCGCCGGGGAGACCCGGAGCGCAGTCGCCCATGTCCGGGTGGGCCAGCGCGGCATGCAGCGCGGAGGCCGCCTCCTTGAGGCGGGAGAGGTGCTGCATCGATGCGCACTGAGGTGCCACGACGAGAAGGTGGCGTCGGGGCCCCTCACTCATGAGGCGGACCGGCCTCTGCGGACATGAGGGCTTCCGCGACGGGGCCTGCGACGGCGGCCTGGGCCAGGTATTTCCCGGCGGAGTGGACCCAGATTCCGTCCGAGTCAATCCGACTGCTGCGGGGAAGCACCCCGGCCGTGTTGGCCAGCACATCGCGTTCGAGCAGGGGGCGGACGGCGATGATGTCGTCCTTGTCCCAGAAGTTCAGCCATCGTTCGACGCGCTCGGGTGTGCGCGGCGGCTGCGGCAGGAGCCTGGGCCGGACGACCGTGCGCATCGAGAGCGGTGATCCGAGGGTGACGAGGAGGGGGGTGACCGCCTGATGCTCGTGCAGTGCCTCCAGTGCGACGACGGTCCCCAGGGAGTGCGCGACCACGACCGTGGGGGCGTCCCCGAGTGCCTCGTGCAGACGGTTCCGTACGCGGCTGTCGAGGGTCAGCCCCGACGCGTCCTTCTCCCCGCGCGCCAGGTAGCGCGACACCTGGGCGAGGTCTCTGACCATCAGCTTGGGTGTCGCCCAGCGTGCGACACCACTCCACGGCTTGAGCGCCATGAGGGTGGTCGCCACGTTCAGTGCCCTGCGCAGTACCGACAGGCTTCCCTGGGCTTGGCCGGACGTGTCGGCTTCGGCGCGCGCGTGGGCCAGGATTCGCTCCCGGTCCTGCCAGGCGCCGTCGTGGGGCGCCTCGGTGGCGGAGTGCTCGGACGTGAGAGCGGCCACCAGCTCGACGAGGAGATCTTCGAGGATCTCGCTCGCCTCGCCCTCGGCCGTCGTCCCGCCGCCTCCCTGGGCCTCGGGGAGCGAGAAGAGGTCGGCGTAGGAGGCGAAGGCGCAACGGCTCGCATCCGCAGTGGTCAGCCGCTTGGCGAGTGCCGTGTGGCCGGCCGCTCGCATCCCGTCTGCCAAGGCACCCGTCCACGTGGCCAGTTCACGTCCGGCATCCCGAAGTCCGCCTATTCCGTGTACGAACACCAACCGCGGCACTATGCGAACCTCCCCCGTGCGTCGTTCGCCCTGAGGCTACCAACCGGCAGGCCGGCAGGTCAGCGGAAGCGAAGGTCCGGACCGGTAGGGAAAGTTGTCGCCCCGAGGGGCCGGACTACCGGCCGCCAGCCAGTGAGGACCACCGTGCGCTGGGCCGAGAAGTCTCCCCACTTCCCGTCGGGAAGCTTGGGCCGGATCTTGAGCGAGTAGCGGGTGCCGGGCGGGTCGGTCAGGGTGGGCCGGTAGGTCGCGCGGCCCGCGGGCAGTGTACCGAGGAGTCCGTGTGGTTGTGCGGCGCCGTGTGGACGGTACGGCCCGACCTCAACCACCGGCCTCACCGAGCGGAAGCCTCTCCTCATCGAGCGTGGCCAGCGCTTGTCCTCACCCGCATGACGCACGGTTCCGGTAGCCGCCACAAATCGGCCGCGCGCCTCCCCGGCGATCATGACCGAGGCATGCGCCTTCTCGTACCTACCGAGGGGCCAGGGCAGTGGTTGCGCCTCCGTCGCTCCCAAGGCGGTTGCCGCCGAATGTCAGTGGCACGTGATGGACTACCGGAAGCACGGGCTTCGGAGGGGAAGTGGGACGTAGCATGCGCGCAGCGGGCAGGGGGGCGGGCTCAACCAACGCGGCGGGCGAGGGAGGGATGCACCTACGCACGACCGTGCCGTCGGTCTATCTTGATCAGTGGGTGTGGGTCCGTCTGGCCAAGGCTGCTCTGGGCCAGCCCCGGGAGCCTTTCGACATGGACGTCCTTGCCGCTGTGCGGGAGGCCAGCGCTGCAGGTGTGGTCTTTCCTCTCTCAAGTACCCATTACTTCGAGACGAGTCAGGTCACAGATCCTCGGCAGCGGCGCGACATTGCACGGGTCATGGCATCGGTGTCTCACTGCCGGACTCTGCGGTCACACTCCGTGCTGTTGCGTCATCAACTGCTGCACGCCATGCATGTGAGTTTCGGGCGGCCGACATTTCAACCCGCTGCGCCTGAGCCGCTAGGGGTAGGCGTGATATGGGCATTTCAGGGAGAACCTGGCTCTATGGAACTCTTCAGCCCCTCGGGCCAGGTAAACCCGTCCTCCGTCCCGGGGCTGCAGGAATGGCTGCGCGCAGTCAACCAGGTCGTTGAGTTCCAGGTGCTGGCCGGCCCGGAGGACAGCGAGATCGAGGAACTGCGCCGCCTAGGCTATCGACCCGAGACCGTTGCTGCCTCCGACCGCAGCCGCCTCGCGTGGGAGGAGTTCTTCGCGGATCTCCTGGCGAGCGATCCCATCAGCCGCGAGGAATTGCGCGTACGCGTGCAGGCGCGTGAGCTCGTCCATGAGCACATGGACGTCTTCGGGAAACTCCTCACTGAATACCGGATCGACTTGCGGCGTGCGGTGAGCTTCGACCCCCGGCGGCCGCTGTCGGGCAGACCAGGGATGACGGCGTTCGCCGACCAGGTGCCTTCCCTGCGGATTGCCGTCGATCTCAAGGTGGAGTTGTTCCGCAACCGCAGCAAGCCTTGGAAGGTGAACGCCATCCACGACATCGACGCGTTGAGTATCGCTGTGCCTTACTGCCATGTCGTGGTCCCGGACAGTGAGATGGCTGACCTGCTGTCCCGTTCTGCCGTCGCCCAGCGCAACGGAACACGGATACTCCGCCGACTACGGGATCTGCCCGACGCCCTGGCTACTTCGACAGCAACAGCACGCGCTGGCCAGTACGAAGCGACCAAAACCGACTGGCTCAGGCCCGGGGAAACCTTCTGCACCGATATGGAGACGCTGCGGACCACCGCACTGCAGTTGCCAGGGAATTGGCGTACTTCCCCGGGCACGGTCGGGAAAACCATCTGATCGGCGCCTGCCACGGAGCAACGTTCTGGTCGCGGTACGAGCTAGCGGTGGTTTGTTGACGGGGGGTCAGGGTCGTAGTAGGCCGGTAGCAGAGGTACGTCGCCTCGTCGCCTGGGGGCTGTGATGACCCGTCGTCTGCCGTGTCCGCCCGCACCGGGCCCGCTGGAAGCTTACGCCGCACGCTTCGATGACCTGTTCTCCACACTGGCACAGCGCCGTGGGTTCCGCGAGTACCTGACCGGGCTGCTGCTGCCACGGGACCGCAACAAGACGCTGACCTGCCTGGCCGGCACCGAGCCCGTCGTCGGGGCCCAGCACCCCTCGGTGCAGCGGCTGCAGTTCTTCTTGTCCGAGTCGACGTGGGACCACGAGCGGGTCAACGCCCGCCGGGTGGAACTGCTGCTGGCCGACCCCGCGACCGCGCCGCACCCGGGCGGGGTGCTGGTGATCGACGACTCGGGCGACCGCAAGGACGGCAAGGCGACTGCGCACATCGGACGGCAGTGGCTGGGCCGACTGGGCAAGACCGACAACGGCATCGTGACAGTGACCACCTGCTGGGCGGACGAGAACCTCTACTACCCGCTGCACTCTGTGCCCTACAGCCCCGCCCATCACTTCCCCAAGGGCAAGAGCGACCCCGGCTTCCGCACGAAGCTCCAGATCGCCGCCGAACTGGCCCGCAGCGCGAAGGGCGCCGGGGTGGCCTTCCGGGCGGTGGCCGCCGACTGCGCCTACGGCGACCAGGACGGCTTCCGCAGGGAACTCGACAAGGCGGGACTGCCGTTCGTGATGGCCCTCAAACCGAGCCACGGTACCTGGGCTTACGGCAAGGACGCCTACACCCCTGTTGACGCCGCCCGCGCCCTGAACTGGAGGGACCCCAAGCATCCCGGGGACTGGACCGCCGTCGAGCGCACCTTCCGCGACGGACACACCG
>NZ_JBIURV010000095.1:0-15513 GCF_044741025.1 Streptomyces sp. NPDC088246 | reverse complement strand
TCATCAGCGGTCAAGCGGTGCCCCGAAGCCCGGCGGCAACACCCCCCAGGTCATCGACTTCGACAGGGGGCACACAGCCATACCGGACCCGGGGGGCCAGGCACCCCATTGCGGGGCCACGAAAACGGTAACGGGGGGGGGCGGGCGGCAGTCCCGGAAGGGATGACGCGACGGGGAGGAAGGTGCCGTCGATGTCGGATGCCACGAGCACCGACCTCTACGAGGTCACGATGGCTCATTCGTATCTGAGCGAGGGCATGACACGTTCGGCGACGTTCAGTCTGTTCGTGCGCAATCTGCCGCCGGACCGAGGCTTCCTTGTCTGTGCCGGTCTGGATTCGGTCCTCGATTTCCTCTCCGCCTATCGTGTGGACGCAGATGACGTGGACGTCTTCGCCTCTGTGCTGGGACGACAGCCCGAGGATCTGGCACCGCTGCTCGGCCTGGAATTCAGAGGCGAAGTCCGGGCAGTACCCGAAGGGCGCGTCGTACTGGCCGGAGAACCCCTGCTGGAAATCACCGCACCCCTCCCGCAGGCCCAGCTCGTTGAAACCTACGTACTCAACCAGCTCAACCACCAGACCTCCGTCGCTTCCAAATGCGCCCGGTGTGTCCTGGCCGCCGACGGACACCCGGTCGTGGACTTCTCCCTGCGCCGCACTCATGGCATCGAAGCCGGACACCAGGCCGCCCGGCTGGGTGCCATGGTCGGCTTCGCCGGAACCAGCAATGTGGCGGCGGCTCACTCCGAGGGCCTGACCGCTGTCGGCACGATGGCCCACTCGTACATCGAAGCGTTCGGTGCCGAGGAGGACGCGTTCCGGGCCTTCGCCCGGTCCCATCCGGGCCCGGTGACGTTTCTCGTGGACACCTACGACACCGTGACAGGCGTGGCGACGGCAGCGCGTGTACTGCGCGATCTGGGCCTCGGCCCGGGGTGCGCCATCCGGCTGGACAGCGGTGACCTCGGAGCCCTGGCCGTGCAGGCGCGGACCATCCTCGATGCTGCCGGCCTCCGGAAGACACGGATTGTGGCGAGCGGTGGTCTCGACGAGTTTGCCGTTGACAGTCTGGTCCGCTCCGAAGCGCCCATCGATACGTACGCGGTCGGCACCCGGATCGGCGTCTGTGCAGATGCCCCCTACCTGGATTCCGCATACAAGCTGGTCGAGTACGACAGCCGGCCCGTGATGAAACTGTCCTCGGCCAAGGTGACGGCGCCGGGGCGCAAGCAGGTGTTCCGAAGACCGGGATACGCGGATCTCATAGCTCTCGTCGACGAGCGGCCGCCGCCGGATGGCGTCCCGCTGCTGGAGTCGGTCATGCGGGAGGGGCGACGCGTTTCAGAACGTGCAGGGCTGGACACAGCTCGGCGAAGGTTCATGACCGACCTCGCGGCACTGCCGCCCGGGGCCCGCACCATAAGGGCGCCCATCGCGCCAAAAGCGGAACTCTCACGACGCCTCAGCTCGCTCACCGCAGACGTCCGCCGATACATCGAAAAAAATCTGCTGCGGGGCACTCACGAAGCCGTCTGATCCGAACTCGCGATCGGGCGCCAGGAGTAACTCGGCCGACTGAGCGCCAAGCGCTCCGAGATCGCAAAGCTTGCCCGCCCAGGGCCGGACGGGGCCGCGGCAGGGGCCGCTCGACCCATGTCCGTGAACCGACTGCGCGGCGATGCTGAAACCGGAGGCTACAGAGGAGGCCACCTATGAGCGATTCTCCGACTCGCACCACCGCAGCCCTGCCTGCCCAGTACCGTGCGCGCCTGATGGGGATCGGGCAGGAGGTCAATTTCGCCCAGGGAACCCGTCTCTTCCAAGAAGGAGACCACGCCGACCGCTTCTGGATCCTGCGCTCGGCCACCGTCACGCTGGACATCCGCGTACCGGGCAGTTCCCCGGCAGCGATCGAGAGCCTCGGCTCCGGCGAACTGGTCGGCTGGGCCTGGCTGTTCGAGCCCTACATCTGGCACCTCGGAGCAGAGGCGATGACGCCTGTCCGTACCCATGAGTTCGACGCGGCGACCGTACGCATGATGATGGACGCGGATCCCGCCTTCGGTTCGGCCATCGGCCATCGGGTCGGGCAGGTTCTCGCCCACCGGTTGCAGGCCACTCGGATCCGTCTGCTCGATCTCTACGCCTGGTTGTTCATCCGCACCCGGTCAGCCACCAGATCGGATCGGTGAGCGGTCAGCAGCGCCAGGTCGGCAGCCGGCTGGACCACAACGCACATCTCAATCAGCAGCCCGGGTGCCCAAGAGAGCCGGACTGCCACTCCTCGCAAGCCACTGAAGGCAAGACCCCATAAGTCACATCCGGCCCTCCCGGACCACCCACAACTTACGGAGCACCCCAATGGCTGCATCCCGGTACACCGTCAGCGACGTCATGACCCACACGGCCGTGGCCATCGGCCGCGAGGCCTCGTACAAGGAGATCGTCAAGCTGATGCATCAGTGGAAAGTCAGCGCCGTGCCGGTCCTCGAAGGCGAGGGCCGCGTCGTCGGGGTCGTCTCCGAGGCGGACCTGCTGCCTAAGGAGGAGTTCCGGCAGGACGACCCGAAGCTGCCCGGCCAATTGGAGGAGGCGTCCAAAGCCGACGCTGTGCTGGCCGAGGAGCTGATGTCGAGTCCGGCCGTCACCGTCCACCCCGACGCCACGCTCGCCGAGGCCGCCCGCATCATGGCGCGCAAGCGAGTGAAACGACTGCCCGTCGTGAACGATCTCGGCATGCTGGAGGGCGTCGTGAGCCGCAGCGACCTGTTGAAGGTATTCCTGCGCCCGGACGAGGAGATCGACGAGGAGATCCGATCCGCTGTTGTCGCCGAACTCTCTCCCCAGGACCGGGTGGAATTCTCTGTGCTGGATGGTGTCGTCACCCTGCGGGGACCTCTCCGGAACCGTTCCCTGGTGCCACTTCTGGCTCGGGCCATTCGCGCGGTCGAAGGCGTCGTGGACGTGCGCATGGAGCTTGGCTGAAGTGCCCTCAGGCACTGCGTCCCGCAGCAGCCGGTCGATGCCGATCTCGGAGTCGAGAACGGCGGCGGAACTCTCGACGGCGGTGCGTAGCACGATGTCCCGTCCGGCGCTTTGGCGGAGCTTCAACTTCCTTATTTCACTGCGGACTTCATGACGTTCGCACTCGCTGCCGCGGGTCGTGTGCAAGACGAGCGGGCCTGGCCCAGGATCCGGCACAAACGTTTGACGCCATACGCGTCCCTTCCCGGGCACAGCTCGGCGACTTCCTTGCGGACTGCCTGAGCTCGTCCCGCTCGACGGTGGTCAGCTCGCCGGGATGCCCTCACCTCGGTCGATCTTGTTCTGCTTCACCCAGTTCCGCAGGCTCTCCGGGTCGACCTCGATCTCCAGACCGGCCTCGGTGTCCCGGACGGCGTAGTCCCCGGTCTGGAGGCAGCTTCCCGAAGGGAGGTTCGGCGCGGCAAACAGTGCAGCTGCTGGACCCCAGCTGTACCGCACCGCTCTCACCCTGGGCAGGCGGGATGCTGCTTGATCAAGCCGACTGTCGCCACCGTCGTAAGCCATGCGCCGTAAACGCCACAGCGTGGAGAACCGGGCGAGCCGAAACGCGGCGCCTGCACGAAGGCCTTGACCCGCGACGTTCCGAGTGGCTCTTCTTCGTTGTGTCGGAAACACTGGAACGGTTTCTGGGACTGCAGCCGATGGGGGGCCGTGTCCAGGAGGACTCAGATGGCCACAAGGAGACAATTCATCAAGGCCGGCCTCGCGGGCGGAACCTGCTTCCTCATCCCGGCCGGGTCTGCCCCCACGCGGGCCTGGCCTGGGATCCACAGCCGCCTCCTGGACCCGACGCGCATCAGCAAGTACGTCACCGAGCTCGCCGTCCCGCCGGTCATGCCCTGGGCCGAGAGGGACGAGGCAGGCCGCGTCGACCACTACATGATCGGTGTCCGGCAGTTGCGGCAGCAGATCCTGCCATCAGGTATGCCCGCCACAACAGTGTGGGGATACGGGTCGACCCGGCATCCGGGAAGCTTCTCCTATCCTTCATGCACCGTCGAGGCGACCTTCGGCCGGGCCATACGGGTCACGTGGGTGAACCAGCTGATCGACCGCCACGGCAATCATCTACCGCACCTGCTGCCGGTAGACCCCACACTGCACTGGGCCAACCCCCGAGGCGGCATTTCACGGCGTGATGCGCGGCCGGCCTTCACCTCGACACCCGGCCCCTATACCGGACCCGTGCCGATCGTGACCCACCTGCACGGAGGGCACAACACGCAGGAGAGCGACGGCTACCCCGAGGCGTGGTATCTGCCCCGCGCTTCCGACATCCCCGACGGATACGCACGGACGGGCTCCTTCTATGAACAGTTCAGAAAAATATTCGAGAACCAGTTCGATGTAACTTGGGAGCCTGGAACCGCCATATTCCAGTACGCCAATCAGGAGCGTGCCGCCACCTCCTGGTTCCATGACCATGCCCTGGGAGTCACTCGGCTGAACGTCTACGCGGGGCTGGCGGGCTTCTACCTCCTGCGCGGCGGGCCCTCCGACCTCCCGGACGGTGTGCTTCCGGGGCCGGCGCCGAAACTCGGCGACCCCCCGGGAAAGCACTACTACGAGATCCCGGTCGTCATCCAGGACCGGTCGTTCTCCCCCGACGGCAGCCTGTTCTACCCGGCGAGCCGCGCATCCTTCGACCACTTCACCGGGCCCTACATCCCCGGCAGTGACATCTCCCCCATCTGGAACCCGGAGTTCTTCGGCAGCACGATGGTGACCAACGGCCGTACCTGGCCCGCTCTCTCCGTCGAGCCGCGCCGCTACCGCCTGCGGTTTCTGAACGGCTGCAACGCACGCTTCCTGATCCTGAAGATCGTCACAGACCCGATGGCCCCTCGCCCCGCAGACCCGGTGCTCCCCTTCTGGCAGATCGGTTCGGAGGGAGGCTTCCTGCCCGCCCCCGTGCAGCGCGACCAACTGCTCACCGCTCCCGCCGAACGCGCCGACGTCGTCGTCGACTTCACCTCGATCCCGGTCGGCACTGATCTGTACCTCATCAACGAGGGCCCCGACGAGCCGTTCAGGGGTGGGAGAGCGGGCACAGACTTCCGGCCGGCGGCCCCCGGGACCACTGGACAGGTCATGAAATTCACGGTGGCACGACCGCTCACTACACCTGACAGGACCGTGCTCCCTGCTCACCTCAGCCTTCCGCCGTTCGAACCGCTGGGTTCAGCGAGCCACACGCGGCAGGTCTCCTTGCAGGAGCAGAACTCCGCGGTCCTGCGGGGTGTGGGTCCCCGCGTGGTGATGCTCGGCACCGTGGACCGGCACGGAAACCGGACCCCCATGGGATGGGGCGATCCCATCACGGAGAACCCGGCACTCGGGGCGACCGAGATCTGGGAGATACACAACTCCACCAAAGATGCCCACCCGATCCACATCCACGAGGTTCAGTTCCAGGTCGTCGACCGGCAGAGCACCGGGCACAACGCAAGACCTCCAGAGCCCTGGGAGAGCGGTTTCAAGGACACGGTGATCGCCTATCCGCACGCCATCACCCGGGTCAAGGCCACCTTCGACCGGGCGGGACAGTACGTGTGGCACTGCCACATGCTCGAACACGAGGACAACGAGATGATGCGGCCATACCGTGTCGGCCCTCACTGAACGCCAAGGCACCAGCTCCACGCTGCCATCGCCATGTGACGGTGACCGTTTCCACCCGGCGTGTCGAGCCGGCTCCGTCCGCCACCTTGTTCCGGTCGCTGGTGGCCCGGCCCGGTTGGCGATCGTGCGGCGGCTCGCGGTCGGCGAAGCGAGGGTGGTGGACCTGGTCCACCAGTCGGCCTGGCGCAGTCGATGGTGTGCGAGCACCTGGCCGGTCCGCGCGAGTGCGGACCGGCTGGCTCCCGCCCGGTGGCCAGGTGTCTGTGTTCGCTCTCGCCCTGCCCGCGCTGCCGACCGCGGCGGAGGCCATGTCGGCGGCCTCGTGACGGCCGCGCTCGGTCGGAGAGGAAGCCCGGAAAGGAGCCCTGCGGGCCGGCCGGGAGTTCCAGCCCTCGTCGATGCGCCTCGTCCGCCGCCCACGCCAATGCCAGGTGCCAGTTCCTGGCCGGGTAGATACCGACGACGAGTTCATGGCGTTCGCCGGTGCCATCACGACTCACTCCCATGCCCGGAACCGTGCCGCGGAATGAGCTGCACGGGGCAGTGCGCGTGGTGCAGCAGGCTGTGCGTCGCCCGCCCGAGAGTGGGGCCGATGAAACCGGGCGATCGCCGTCCGCCCATCACCAGCAGATCCGCGTGGCGCGATGCCTCCACCAGGACCCCGGCCACGGTCAGGCTCTTCTCAGCGTCCGCCTGCACGTCCAGGTCCGGGAATTCACCGCGGATCCGGTTCGTCACAGCCATCAGGTGATGGACATGTTCGCCGGCGATCGCTTCGACATCGTCGAGCATGGTCACGGCGAGTCCGGCGGATTCGAGAATGTTCCACACGTGCAGCAGCCGCAGCGATGCCTTACGGATCTCGGCTTCGCGCGCCGCGTACAGGGCGCATTCGGCGTCGTGCTCGTCACGGACCGCGGCGAGCACCACTCCGGTCTCGGCCCCGTTGTCGGTGCCCCTGACCACGACGACGGGCGTCGTGGCGCCCGCGGCGACCTTCAGGCCGACGGATCCGAGCATGAGGCTCTTGAACCCGCCGAGACCGCGGTTGCCCACCACGACCGTTCCGCGCAGGCCGGCGGTCCGGTGCAGGCTGGGGACGGGTGCGCTGCGGCTGAACTCCGTCGTGACGTGCAGACCGGAATACCGTTCCGCGACGGCAGCAGCGGTTTCCCGCAGCAGTTCGCGGCCCGCGCTGCGAACGCGCTCGATGCTCTCCGCCGAGAGATAGAGAACCCGGCCGTCCGTGTCAGCCGCGTAGACGATGCGCAACGGACTGTCACGACGCGCGGCCTCGGCCGCTGCCCACAGCGCTGCCCGGCGGGCCGGGCCGGAGCCGTCGACGCCGACGATGACGGATCCCAGTTCCGGGCTGCCGGTGGTGCCGTTCATGGTTCCTCCTCGCCGAGGCCACTGAAGGGTCAGCTCTCACGCTGGCACCGCTTACCCCTGCGGGAAGAGGGCCGCTCAGGACCGCCCCGGGGCCCAATGGACCCTGTCGGGAGAATCCTGCCGTGCCCAGGTGCCCAGACGTCCGAACCGGGTCCGACCGGTCCCGGCCACGACCCATCCGGCCCTCCTCGTCTCAATACGGCCCGGCGGATCGTGGTTCCTGAACAACCACCGGCATCGCGTCCGGGTGAATCGCTGTGAGACGGCAGGAGGTGCCTCCATGAAGCACATCGAAGTGGGAGACCTGATGACCGACGAGGTCGTCTCGGTCGTCCCGCTCACCTCCTTCAAGGAGGTCGCGAAACTGCTCGCCCAGCACGACATCAGTGGACTGCCCGTACTCGACGACGAGGACCGGGTTGTCGGTGTCGTCTCCGAGAGCGACCTGGTGAACCGGCAGGCGGCAAGGCATCTGGTCACGGGCGACGCTCCTGACGCCGATGCCACAACCACGGCCCCGTCCGGAGCGGAATTCACCGCCGCCGAGGTCATGTCGACGCCGGCGGTGACCGTCCACGCGCAGGAGAGCGCACCGGAAGCGGCCCGGCTGATGATGCGCGGTGGCGTGGAACGGCTTCCGGTCGTGGACGACGAGGACAGACTTGTCGGCATCGTCACGCGCCGGGACCTGCTACGCCTCTTTCTGCGACCCGACGCGGAGATACGACGACGCATCGTCGAGCACGTACTCGTGGGCACCATGGGGCTCAGAGCCGACGTGGTAACCGTCCATGTCGTGGACGGCGTTGTCACCCTGGAAGGCCGGCTGAAGAGCCGGAGCCAGATCGCGATCCTGACGTGCCTCGCCGAACAACTCGACGGGGTGGTCGCGGTCGTGAGCCATGTGACCGCACACGTGGATGACCCCGTACCCACCTCCCCGCAGTGAGTCACGCACGGACCGTCCGCAGAGCAGTGAGGCCGCGCTGCTGCCGTCGCCGCCCACGACTGGCGCCGCAGCACGAAAGGGAAATCGGACCATGATGCACCGCACTGTCGCCGAAGTCATGACCCGGGACGTGGCCACGGCCAGCCCCGAAGCGTCACTCAAGACGGTCGCCTGGAGCCTCGCCTACAACGACGTCTCGGCCCTTCCCGTCGTGGACACCCACCACCACCCCATCGGCATCGTCTCCGAGGCCGACCTGCTCCGCAGACAGGCCGGCCTGCCGGAAGCAGAGGGCCGTGACCAATTGCGCGGGACAGCGGCCGTGAACCACCGCACCATGGACGCCCGCACCGCCGGTGATCTCATGTCCACTCCCGTGCTGACGGCCCGCCCCGCGTGGAGCATCGTCGAGACAGCGCGCTTCCTGAACGAGCGGGGCGTCAAACGCCTTCCGGTCATCGACGACACCGGCACGCTCGTGGGCATCGTCAGCCGCTCGGATCTGCTGCGCCCCATGCTCCGCCGCGACGGCGCCATACACGAAGAAATCGTCGACGAGGTACTGGGCCGGACTCTCCGGATGACACCCGGGGGCGTGACAGCGACCGTTCAGGAAGGAGTCGTCACCTGAGCGGAAGAGTGGAGGAGCGTTCAACCATTGCGATCATCGAACTCCTGTGCCTCTCCGTCGATGGCGTCGTCAGTGTCGACCAGTCCCTCGAATACGCCGTGGACGATCTGCCGCCGGATCTCGATCCGGCGCGTGACGCCGGCAACCCCTGAAGCTCATGTCATGGGACGGAAAGAGCCAACCGCTTCTCGCGGTTCCTGATCGTGCGGTGCACGGCCATCAGCCGCTTCTCCGCATCCTCGCAATGGCTCCTTCCGCCAATTCCACGAAAGCACCGTTCGTACCGGGCCAACAGGGCCGAACAGTCCCCGGCGCACCCCGGGTAGTCCTACCGCGCGCCGACAACGATACCGAGGCTCGGAGACACAGGGCGGCCCGAGCCGTGTACGTCCATGTGTCCGACGGCATCGTCCATCCGAACGGCGCCATCCCCGACCCATCACTCAGTGACGTGCCGGTGCGTGTCGCGCGCACGGTGCCAGGAGTCGTGAACGTGGCAGCCCGGTTCGAGTCCGAAGTTCCCGCGTGAATGGAGAGCGACGATGAGACATCGCAGCGTCTCCGACCTCATGACGCCCACGGCCGTCAGCGTCCAGCGCGGCACCACGTTCAAGGAGATCGCCCGGCTTCTCGACGAGTTCGGCGTCACCGCCGTGCCCGTCGTGGACGAGAAGGGATGCCCCGTGGGCGTCGTGTCCGAAGCCGACCTGCTCCGCAGGCACGACTCCGGGAGCGGCGCGAACACCGCCGTCGATCTCATGAGCCACCCGGCGATCACCGCGGCTCCCGGGTGGAGCGCCGTCCGCGCCGCCCGCGTCATGGAGAAGCACAAAGTCAAGAGGCTCCCCGTCGTCGACAGCGAAGGCCGACTGATCGGGGTCCTGAGCCGCAGCGACCTCGTGCAACTCTTCCTGCGCAGGGACCACGCAATCCAGGAGGAGATCCTCGAAGATGTTCTGACGCACACGCTCCGGCTCAGTCCCTCGTCACTGACTGTCGAGGTCGCCGACGGTCTCGTGACCCTCAGCGGCACCGTGATTCGCCACAGCCTCGTCCCTGTCGTCATGCGTCTGTGCCGGAGCGTCGACGGAGTCGTGGACGTGATCAATCGGCTCGGCTACGAGCAGGACGACCTGCCTGTCGATGTACGAACGGGCACCCAGCGGTGGAAGAAGACCTGACGCTGCGATCCTCCCAGCGCCACCTTGAGCGCACCGGTGTCCGCGGCACGGGAGAACACGTCATAGGCCTCCTCCATCTGTCCCAGTTCGAAGCGGTGGGTGATCAGCGCGGACGTAGGCAGCCGCCCGGCGGCCATCATGCGCAGCAGCATGGGCGTGGAGTACGTGTCGACCAGCCCCGTGGTGATGGTGATGTCTTTGATCCACAGGTCCTCGAGGTGCAGCGTCGCCGGCTTGCCATGGACGCCGATGTTGGCGACGCGGCCTCCGGGCCGGACCATGCGGGTGCACATCTCAAAAGCTTCGGGCACGCCGACGGCTTCGATGACGACGTCGGCGCCCAGACCCTCGGTGAGGTCCTCGACGAGTTGTTCGGGTTCCTCGGCCGCGCTCGCCGCCGCATCCGCGCCCAGGGAACGCGCGGCGGCCAGCCGGGATTCGGCGAGGTCGACGGCGATGACACGTCCCGGGCTGTAGAGGCCCGCGACGACGATGGCGGCGAGCCCGATGGGGCCGGCGCCGACCACGACGACGGTGTCGCCGGGCCGCACGCCGCCGTTCAGCACACCGACCTCGTAGGCGGTCGGCAAGATGTCGGCGAGCAGCACGCCGTCATAGCTGTCGACAGCGGCCGGCAAGGGGTGCACGGACAGGTCGGCGAAGGGCACCCGTACGTATTCGGCCTGGGTGCCGTCGATGGTGTGGCCGAGCATCCAGCCGCCACCGCCACGGCACTGCCCGTAGTGGCCCTCACGACAGAAGCGGCAACGGCCGCACGCGGATATGCACGAGATCAGGACACGGTCACCGGGACGGACCGTACGGACGTCGGCCCCGGTCTCGACCACGGTGCCGACGGCTTCGTGCCCCAGCACCCGGCCGGGAGTCACCTCGGGCACGTCGCCCTTGATGATGTGCAGGTCGGTACCGCAGATGGTGACGACGTCGACGCGGACGATGGCGTCGGCGGCGTCCTTGACCGCGGGGTCCGCAACGTCCTGCCATGCGGTCCGCCCCGGGCTCTGGAAAACAAGTGCCTTCACGATGTCGCCCCCCTTCCTGTGTCTCCTCCGGTGAGGTTCCCCCTCAGGCTGACCTGGCGCGTGCCCGCTCCGCATGGGCCGGTCGGTCCCCGCCGGGGCCTGTCGGGCTCATCCCTCCCCAGGGCCGGGAGTGTGACGGTGAAAACAGCTGGCTGCCACCGACGGAAGGGGGCGGCGATGTCCGAGACGGAATCGCACCTGGCGGCACCCGCGTCGAAACCCGCGCTGCTGCGCTTCCTCGGCGGCGTCCGGACCGTCACCGGCCGGCGACCTCGGCCGCCCCGGCCACCCACTGCTGCTGCCGCCGGAGCCGTTCTCGGGCGCCGACGTGCTGTTTACGGAGTCGACGTACGGCGACCGCCGTCACCAACCCGAGAGAGCCCAGGCCGAGTTCGCGGCCGTACTCGCCCGTACGTTTGCGCGGGGCGGTACCGCCGTCATTCCCGCCTTCGCGATCGACCGCACCGAGGTCGTCCTTCACGAACTCGCCGGGCTGCGCCACGGCGGGATCCTGCCGCGGTCCGTTCCCGTCCGTGTGGACAGTCCCACCGCACACATCGAGGAACCTGCCATGACCTCCGCCCGGTACACCGTCAACGACGTCATGACGAAGACCGTCGTCACCGTCACCCCCGACGCTGAATTCAAAGAGATCGCTGCCGCCCTGGAGCGGTGGAAAGTCACCGCCGCGCCTGTCGTCGAAGGCGGGGGCCACGTCGTCGGCGTCGTCTCCGAAGCCGACCTGCTCCCGAAGGAGGAGTTTCACGAGCACGGGCCCGGCATGATCGACCACATGCACCGCCTGGGCGACACCGCCAAGGCCGGCTCGGTCCGGGCACAGGAGTTGATGACGAGCCCCGCCGTCACGATCGAGCCCGGCGCGTCCCTCCCGCAGGCCGCCCGGCTCATGGCCGACCGGCGCATCAAGCGCCTCCCGGTCGTCGACGCCGATGGCAGACTCAAGGGCATCGTCAGTCGCGCCGATCTCCTCAAGATCTTCCTGCGTCCCGACGACGAGCTGGCCGCAGAGATACGCCGCGAGGTCGTCGACCGGCTGTTCCCCGCCTCGCGCCGCAACGTGAAGGTCAACGTCACCCGGGGCGTAGCCACGCTCACCGGTCGCGTCCGCGACGCCACCCTCATTCCCGTCGCCGCCCGCCTCGCTCAATCCGTGGAAGGCGTCGTCGGCGTGGACTGCCGGCTCGAAAGCCAGGCATCCGCCTAGACCTCGAAGGCCCGGCATCCGCCTGGACAGGGAACGGGTGCCCCTGCCGAGGAGCCATCCGGATCCGAGCGAGGGACGAACGGCCCATACGTACAGGGCGGCCATCTGCTTCATGCTGGAGCCATCGACCATTCCCGACTCCCCGGGAGACCTACGATGCTCACCAGAGCACTCGACGACGCAACGCTGGCCGGCCTCGTCGCCGATGCCACCGCCGCCCCGTCCATGCACAACGCCCAGCCCTGGCAGTTCCGCTACACACGCGCCGGCCGAACCCTCACCCTCGTGGCTGACCTCGACCGAGCGATGCCGGAGGCCGACCCCGCCACCCGTGCACTGCACGTGGGCTGCGGCGCGGCGCTGCTGAACCTGCGGGTGTCCGCCGCCCACCACGGCCTGGACGCGGTCACCGCGCTGCTGCCCGAACCGTCGGCCCCGGCCGTACTGGCCACCGTCCGCCTCGGCGTCCGCCCCGACGCTCCACGGGAACCCGCGGACGAAGCGCTCGCCGCTCTCCACCCTGCGATCCGGGACCGGCACACCAGCCGCTATCCGTTCGACGAGCAGGCGATCCCCGAGGACATCCGTGCGCAGTTCGCCGACGCGGCCCGTATCGAGGGCGCGGACTTCGCGTTCCTGGCGCCGCCGCATCTGGAGACGGTGCTCGAACTGATCCGGGACGCCGAGGGATACGACCGCGGGGACCCGGCACGGAAGGCGGAGCAGGAGCACTGGACCCGGAACACGAAGACCGAGGCGCCTGTCGACGGAATCCCCGACTACGCCTTCGGCCCCCGCGACGCCTCCGAACGAGCCACCACCCGCGACTTCGCGGGAACCGGCGTCCTCCCGGGCCGGGCACGCGTCCGGTTCGAGAAGCGGCCGCAACTGGCCCTGCTGAGCACCCCGGGTGATCACCCCATGGACTGGCTGAGCGCAGGACAGGCGCTGGAGCGCGTACTGCTCACCGCCACGCTCCACCAGGTGTCCACCTCGTTCGCGACCCAGCCCGTCGAATGGCCGGACCTGCGGTGGCTCCTGCGCGACCCGGTCCACGGCACGGGACACGCACAGATGATCATCCGCCTGGGATACGGGCCGAGCGGGCCGCGTACACCACGACGTCCCCTCGACGAAGTACTGACCATCGAACCGTAGAAACTCGCACCGTATGCATCAAGGCAGGCAGCCACCCGCACAGGAAAGGCGGTGGGCGCGATGCAGCTCCCCGTAGTCGTCGGAGCGGACGGATCGGAGGGCAGTCTCCGCGCCCTGGACTGGGCAGCGGCGGAAGCGGCACGATCGGGGCTTCCCCTGCGCGTCGTCCACGCGTCGCTGTGGGAGCGCCACGAAAGCATGCGTCCCACCTTCGGCACCGAGCGTCCGGCCGAGCAGGTCTTCGCCGAGCATCTCGTCGCGTCCGCACAGGAACGTGCGCAACGCCTTCATGCGGAGGTAAGCGTGGTCGCCGGCATACGGCCCGAAGACCCGGTGAAGGCGCTCATGCACGAAGGCCATGAAGCAGTCCTGGTCGTCCTCGGCTCCCGCGGCCGGGGCCGGATCGCCGGGATGCTCCTGAGGTCCGTCAGCCTCGCCCTCGCGGGCCGGTCCCACTGCCCGGTCGTGGTGGTCCCGGCAACGGCGCCGAACGCTCAGCCGAAGCCGGGCCGCATCGTCGTCGGGATCGGCGACGCCCCAGGACCGTCGGCAGCCGCCCGTTTCGCACTCGCCCAGGCGACATCGCGCCACGGCGAGCTGATCGCCGTACGCGCCTGGCGCTGCCCCGCCCACGAAACTGCGGATCATCCGCTCCTCGCCGACTCCCCGGTCTCGACACACCGCCAACAGGCCGAGGAACATCTCGAAGAGGTACTGGCCGTACTGGAGCGGACCGGGTCCGATGCCGTTGTCCACCGATCCGTGCTGCAGGGAGTGGGCCGAATCGGTGTGACGACGGACGACGGGCCGGCTGTCCTGCCGGTCAACTACGTCGTGCATGGTGACCGGATCTCCTGTCGCTGTGCTCACAACACGCTGCCCGCCACCGCTGCGGACCCCCCGGTGGCCTTCGAAATGGATCACATCGACGAAGCGCTGAGCCAAGGGTGGAGCGTACTTCTCGTCGGTAGGGCAGCAACCGTCACCGATCCCGAAGGTCTCGCGCAGGGTGGACGAACTCGCCTGCGCCACTCCGTGGGCCGGTGGGCCACGGAGTGTATGGGTGACGCCACCCCCACCCGCATGACCGGGCGCCGCATTCGCGTGCTCAAGGGCCACGCTGCTCCGACTGCTGGCGGCCCGCGAGATCTATCGGCATGCCGGCGTACCGGCCCGGCGTGGATTCCGTACTGCCTCGCAGCACGGCCGAGCACCCCTCCAAAAGCACGCATATCGTTCAGAGCAGGCGGGCGAGCGTGCATCGCCGGCCAGGAACGGAGCTTCCATGTCAACGGCCAGGAGTCCGCTCGACGTGATCGCGTCCGAGAGCCGGGCCCGCTGGCTCGACAATGGCAGCCTGCGAAGTGCCGCTGGTTCGACCCCGGTGTGTTCCTCTTGTGCGAACTCACCATGACGAGGCGGACTGCGCAACCCTTGACAGCGAGGAGGGCCACCATGAGCGACGACACGGGGTTCTCGGCGCAGAAACCGATCCGCGTGTTCCTGCTGGACGACCACGAGGTCGTCAGGCGCGGCGTGCAGGATCTGCTCGACGCGGAACCCGACATCGAAGTCGTCGGCGACGCCGGCACTGCCGACCACGCACTGGCCCGCGGCCCGGCGCTCCGCCCCGACGTCGCGATTCTCGATGTGCGACTGCCGGACGGCGACGGAATCACGGTCTGCCGTGAGTTGCGCTCGCGCATGCCGGAACTGGCCTGCCTGATGCTCACCTCATTCGACGACGACGAAGCGCTGCTCGACGCCATCATGGCCGGCGCGGCCGGCTACGTACTCAAGGAGATCAAGGGCTCGGACCTCGTCACCGCCGTCCGCACACTGGCTTCCGGGCGCTCGATCCTCGACCCGTCGACCACGGCACGGCTGATGAACAGCCTGCGTGAGGAGGAATCCGGCACCGGCTCCGAGGAGGACGACGCGCTGTCGGGGCTGTCCCCGAGGGAGAAGGACGTCCTCGCGCTGATCGGTGAGGGACTGACCAACAGCCAGATCGGCAAGCGTCTCTATCTGTCGGAGAAGACGGTCAAGAACCACATCTCCCGTCTGCTGGCCAAGCTCGGTGTCGAGCGCCGCATCCAGGCGGCCGTGATCGCCGCGCACGCCACGGAATCCTCCCTGCACGGTGCCGGGCACCATCAGGTCTGACCGCACCGCCCCGTTACCGTTTTCGTGGCCCCGCAATGGGGTGCCTGGCCCCCGGGTCCGGTATGGCTGTGTGCCCCCTGTCGAAGTCGATGACCTGGG
>NZ_JBIURV010000094.1:0-16764 GCF_044741025.1 Streptomyces sp. NPDC088246 | reverse complement strand
ATGCCGGCGTTGCCGCCGGTGACCAGGAAGACGCTGCCATCGGCACGCGGCAGCCGTTGAACATCCCAGGGCAGGATGGAGGACGTGGACGACATCGCGGCGGGGCTCCCTTGCTGTTGAAGGCGGCTGCGGCTGCCCTGCAGGACAGCTCGACACCCACGGTTCCAGCGGCCCCCGACACATCGCCTACGGATCACCGACAGCCTCGCCGGACGGCCGACATCCTGCCGACGCGGTGCTGGCCCGTCGCATCAGCGATCAAGACTTACAGCTGCCGTGTCTGACTTACAGGTGCCCTGAACCAGAAGTCCAGCAGCTTCGGGGGTTGCCAACCCCACTGCGGCTGTGGCTCGCCATTCATCGCTGGAGCTTGCTGATCGTGGGTGGTCAGTAGGAGGGGATTCGCGAAGGTGATACCCACGGCAGTTCTACTTCCCACCAGTCATCGTCGTCCTCGAGGGTGTCTGGCGCCTCTAGCCTCGAAATTTCGTGACTGTCCGTCGGTTTCTTCGGCGGGCCGTCACGGCGGTTCGGGCTGGTAGTGGGCACGCTGATGGCCCGGTTGTCGCGTCGGGTGGGCGCCGGGTTCCACTTTCCCGGGGTGGTGGTGCGGGTCGTCGGGGCGGTCGAAGTGGCTGTTCAGCCGGGGTTCAGGAGGGCTTGGAGCCGGTCGATTGCCCGGGTGATCACGCTGGTCCAGGGCCATCGGGTGGTGAAGCGGAGCCAGTGGCGGCGGCCGGTGTTGATGAGTTGTGCGGCGGCGGAGAACAGGCGGAGCCGGAGTCTTTTGGGTTCCCAGCGGCGGGTGTCGCCGGTCAGGGCGAGCATCGGCATCCAGGCCAGCAGGTCGAGTGCGAGGGAGACGATCTCGAGCCAGATCTGGTTCTGTGCGGTGTCGTGCAGGGGCAGGTTACGCAGGCCGGTGTCGCGGGCGTGTCGGATCCGGTCTTCGCAGCGGGCCCGCCTGCGGTGGCGGAGTTCGAGGTCGGCGAGCTGGCCGCCCTTGGTGTTGGTCGCGAAGCAGGTGAGGCGCAGTCCGTCGAGGTCGGTGAAGCGCAACTGGGCGCCGGGGTGCGGGCGTTCTTTGCGGACGATCAGCCGCATTCCCTTGGGCCAGGTGGTCAGGTCGGGCATGTCGGTGATCTCCGCGACCCAGGCGCCGGGCCGTTCGGTGCCTTCGGCGTCGTAGGCCGGTGTCCAGGCCTTCTTCGGGATCTTCAGTACGGCTTGGTGGAGGGTCGGTGGTGGTCATTCCGATGGAATACGACAGCCACCGGCCCGGTGTGGAAAGCCAGTCGAGGAAGGCATGGGTGCCGCCGGCGGAGTCGGTACGGATCAGTGTCTGCCGGCCCCGCCGCAGATGCCTGGGGAGTTGGGCCAGGGCGAGTCGGGTGGTGGTGATGTGATCGCTTGCGGTGTTGGAGCCCGCGTTCCCGGGCCGCAGCAGGGCGGCCACCGGCTCCCCGGAACCACTCTGGCCGTGGTCGACGAACGCGACGAGCGGGTGATGGCCGAAGGATTTCTTCCAGGTCGGTGTGGCGTCCTGCTTCTCGGAGTGCGCGAGGACCAGCACGCCGTCGATGTCCACGATCACGCTGCTGTCGGCGGCCGGACTGCTCGTACCGGCCAACTCCCGGACCCGGGTGCGCACTTCGGCTCGCGCCGTGCGGATCGCGGTGAGCGCCTTCGGCCCGGACGCGGCGAGAGCGTCGATGAGACGGGAGACCGTCGGGTCGGAAGCCACCGGGCCAAAGGCATCCGGCTCGGCCCGCAGCATGGCGACGTCGGCCAGGCAGTCCCCGCCCAAAGCGGTCGCGAGCGCGACATCCAGCAGCGCTTTGCCCGGGTCGTGCACTGCCCGCGGCTTGCGCCACGGCGCCAGCGCCGCCGATATCGCGGTGTCCAGACCGGCCTTGCGGACCGTCTCGACCAGGAGCACCGACCCGGCCTGCGAGACCGTTCCCCTGCCGCCGCCCTCGACGCGGACCCGCGGGTACAACCCGATACGCTTACTCACCTGGAGAGTGCTTCTTCCCGTGCAGCCAACAGGACCCTAGACAAGTCCCATCGTTGCAGGTCAGAGGCACTCTCTGCTTATTTGATCAAGGCATGGACGAGCGTGCTCATGAAAGCGCGAGGCTAGGACGGCTTCTTGGAAGACCGGCTCGAGTTCTATACCGAGGGCAGTCAATGCGGTGATCTGGGGCCCCGTCAGTTGCGCTGTGTTGGTGCGGCATTTCCTGATCCAATGGCCGAGGAGGACATCGGTCGGCCTCGCCCTGGCCGGCCGAGCGGGTGCCCGGCTGGCCGACGTCCTCGGGGTGAGGGTCAGTCGGAACACGGTCCTGCGCCTGGTCGACGGTCTCCCCAAGCCTCAACCGCGGATCCCACGGGTAGTCGGCGTTGATGAGCGCGCGATGCGCAAGGGGCGCGTTTACGGGACCGTGCTGGTCGACGTCGAGTCCCGCAGACCGGTGGACCTACTGCCGGATCGCGAGGCGGGCACGCTCGCGACCTGGCTGACCCAGCATCCGGGCGCCAGCATCGGGGCGCCCACCGCCGTCCAGGTCGCCGACCGGTTTCAGTGCGCCATGAGGCGCCTTGTCGTATCCCCGACTCAGTCGGGAGGAATTCGGAAGGAGATACTTGGGTCTAATGGCTTACCCAATCCGGAAACGGTGACGGGACCAGAGCATGCCAAGCAGACGGTCACTCTCAGGCAGTAGAGGTGACGCGTCATGGGACCCGCGTGAACACGGCGTTCACCCCGCAGACGGACATCTTGATCGCCGATTGGCGCCGACCTACGTGGAACGCGATGCCGAGCCCCTGCTGCGGCAGGCCGTGCAGGAGAGCGGATTCGTGCTCATCGTCGGTGAGTCGACTGCTGGCAAGACCCGTCTGGCGTATGAGGTTGCGCGGTCCTGTTTCCCTCGGCATGCGTTCGTGCGTCCCATAGCCAGTTCGGCGCTCGCCCCTGCCATTGAGGTTACCCGGCGTCCAGTAGGACCACCCCTACCGGCGTAATTCCCACCGCCGCGGTAAGCGCCTGCGTCGGCCGGCTCAAGGGGCCAGCTGCCTGGGCGGCGAGGCGGGCCGCTTTTGCGCGACACGCTGAGTGAGGGCAATGTTGTAGTTGGTCACTGCGAGGGCAGGTGGCGGATCCCATCCTCTGCCCGGAGTTGTGACAAATCCCGTGCACTGCCCGCCCGCTCGCACGTGATCAGGGATGGGCTGTGGCGGGCCCGTGAACAACACCTACGCAGAGGCGGTAGCTGTCCCATGGCACAGGAAGCCAGGATCGACGTCGAACTGACGTGGAAGCAGGCCGAGGAGAAGTCCTCGGCGGACAAGGTGGCGGAGTTCGCCAAGAAACTGCCGCAAGGCCCTTGGTTCGGCACCCCGACGGGCGTGGCGCGCGACAGCGACCGGCAGCCGAAGCATACCTGGCCGCTTCGGTCCGCCCGACCGTACCGGCGGGAGGTGGCCGTCGGCGAGGCTGCGGTCTACCTCGCCGACGGCCACGACGAGCTGGAGCAGCCGTTCATCTTTGCAGACGGCTTCAACTACGGCCGCAGTGACCTGCCGGGGCTGTTCGCCCACTTCAACGCGCCCTACCCGGGCAGCAACGTGGGCTTCCTCGAGCAGCTGCTCACCGCGGGCATCGACGTTGTCCTGGTCGGCTTCGAGGAGCGCCACACCTACATCCAGGCCAACGCCGGGGTGGTGATCAGCGCCATCAACAAGGTCATCCAAGAGAGGCAGGGCTCTGCGCCGCTGATCGTCGGCGGGGTCAGCATGGGCGGCATCATCACCCGCTACGCCCTCGCCGAGATGGAGAACCAGCACCAGGACCACCAGACCGCGACCTACCTCTCCTGGGACTCCCCACACAACGGCGCCTGGATCCCGCTGATCCTCCAGCAGATGGCCTACTTCTTCGAGTCGCTGCCGGCCGAGCCCGACAAGGTCAAGGAGGCCGAGCTGATCAGGAGCCCCGCCGCGCAGCAGCTGCTGTACGCATGGATCCCGGACGCGAAGTACGAAGGCCCCGTCGCCACCTCCAGCGAACTGCGCACGCAGTTCCTGGCCGAACTGCGCGACCTCGGCCAGTTCCCGCGACGGCCGCGCAAGCTGGGCGTGGCCAACGGCACCGGCAACGGCACCGGCCGCGACCTGCCGGCCGGCACGGAGGTGTTCAAGCGGCAGGTGCCACTGGTCGTCTACGCCCAGGCGAACTTCCAGCCCGATGGCGGAACGCGCAAGCCGATCGGTGAGATGCGGGCCGCCGGCCAGGTCCGACGGGGCTTCACCTCGTACGTTCCCGGCCTAGACGGCACGCCCGGTGGCACCCTCGGCTCCTTCGGCAAGATCGCCGCGGCACTCGGGGCTGACATTCCGGAGAAGTACAAGTTCAGCTGCTTCGTCCCCTCCGTGAGTGCGGTCGCGCTGGACTACGACCCGGCCAAGTGGGACGTCGACCCGTACGAGAAGGTCGAGGAAGCCGACGAGAAGAGCGCGCTCGACGAGTTCAAGTGCGACAGCGAGAACACCGAGCACAGCCAGGTGACCAAGCCACTGGTCGACTGGATCATGGAGCGAATCGTCCACTGATACCAACGGCTTGGACAGTGCGGGACCCGCGCTGCGGCATTCCGGCCGGCGGAGCAAAGCGCAGGGCTGCGTCGTTCTCGCGGCTGGGTTTCCGGTGGAAGACCGCGGCAAGTCGGGGCTGGGACGTGGCCAAGCACGGTGTTCGATGATCGCTCCATCCATGCCACGGAGACGCATCGGCACCGACTTGACCACGTCCCAGCCCCTCAGCAGCTCGCGCCAGGCACGACTTCTTCGACCGCTTCGAGCCTCCGGCTCCCGGCAACCTTCCGCACTCGGTGGAACCTCACACCAAGCCGTCGCCCTCGCGTCGTTCCTGATGTAGACGTGGCACTTTGATGACAACTCCTAGCCAGGGGTGGTCAGCTCAGTCTGGAGTGCACCGCGACTTCCTCCGGTTGCACCTCGTGGCCCTGCTCGCAGGCCAGCCGCAGGGCAACCGGTGCATCGCATCCGGCGTGGCGCAGGACCAGTGGTGGCCCGTCCGGGCGGGGCAGGTGACGGTCGCCCCACTGCATGAGCGCCAGGAGGGCCGGCTGGAGGTCCACTCCGGCCTGGCTCAGAACGTATTCCTTCCGACTGCGCTGGCCTGGCTCCTGGTACGTGCGCCGCTCAAGCAGGCCGGCTTTGAGCAGCTCGCGAAGCCGTGCCGCGGCGACAGCCTCGGTGATCCCGGCGCGCCGTACGAAGTCGTCGAACCGTGTGGTTCCGTAATGCGCTTCCCGCATGATCAGCATGGCCGATCGGGTACCGAGGATCCGCATCGTCCGGTCGATCGAGCAGTCGTCCGCCACCCATTGCGTGCGATCGGCCAGAGCTCCCACAAGGCGCATCGGCATACTCCTCACCTCCTACCCGCCTCCCTCTCTGGCTATAGCTTCCCATAGCCAGATCAGGTGTAGGCTTCTGGCTATAGGAAACAAAAGTCAGGATTTCCGGCACCAGTCCCGCGCAGGTCGCCCTGGTACAACACTCCGGCCGTCCGCCCGGCGCGCTCCTGAACACGTGCGCCATTCCCCCGGCGCCACCACTTCGCCGCCGAGGCGGGCGTGATTCGCAAGGAGGTCGACGAGCATGGCGAAGAACGATGACCGACTCTTCCTGATCACCGGCGCAACGGGGAACACAGGGAAGACCACCGTGCAACTGCTCCTGGAACGAGGGCACCGTGTACGCGCTCTCGTGCACCGGGAGGACGACCGTTCGCGGCAGCTCGCTGCCACGGGCGCCGAAATCATCGTGGGCGACCTGCTCGACTTCCATGGCGTGAGCACCGCCCTACGAGGAGTGAGCGGAGCTTACTTCTGCTACCCGATCGCCCCGGGCCTGCTCGACGCCACGGTCACGTTCGCGCAGGCGGCCACCGAGGCCGGCGTCCGATCGGTCGTCAACATGTCGCAGATCTCTGCCCGCCGGGAAGCCGTCAGCAACCAAGCGCGCCAGCACTGGCTCGGCGAGCGCCTGCTTGACCGCACGACGCTACTCACCGCGCACCTGCGGCCGACGTTCTTCACCGAATGGATCGGCTGGTGGTGGGGTCGCCAGGGAGACGAGGGCGTACTCCGCCTTCCGTTCGGAAACGGCCGTCACGCTCCCGTCGCCGCGGTTGATCAGGCGTACGTGATCGCCGCCATCCTCGAGAAGCCCGAGCCGCACGATCGCCAGACCTATCCCCTGCACGGCCCGGTGGAGATGGACCACTACGGAATCGCCAAGGCGGTCTCGCGCGCACTCGACATCCCCGTCACGTACGAACCCGTCAGCGTCGAGGAGTTCGCGGACGGGCTGGCTTCCCTGAGGAGGGAGTCCCACCTGATCCAGCACCTGAGCAATGTCGCCATCGACTACCAGAACGGCATCTTCCAGGGCACGAACAACCTCATCGAGGTCATCGGCAATCGCTCTCCCATGACCGTGGAGGAGTTCGTCATCGACAGGAGGCACGACTTCGATCACAACGGTTCGAACTTCGTGCCCCCGAAATTAAGCTGACCGCCAAAGGGCCCTGAACAGCCAAGTTGGACCTGCCGATCCAATAGTCGCTCGGTACTGTCCAGGCATGACAAGAAAGGCCCGGGTGTCGGATCCGCGCGGGTGCTCCATTGACGCCGTCGTGATTGACGCCGTCATGCAGGTCCTGGGCACTCCTGGCCCTCCGGGAGACCACCCTCGGCGTGCGATCTTGGACATCCTCGCCGATGGAGTGAAGTCCCCAGCGCCCCTCGCCGCGATGCGGCAGGCAGCCGGGACTGACATGAACGAGTTGCTCGCCAAGGTCCTTGAGGCCCACAGCGGGATCGAACGCTGGAGTGAACTGACGGTGATGCAGGCATCGGCTCTTCACCGGGACGCCGCCCTGTCACGTCTGCCGGATGGCGAAATGATCAGCGGTCGAAGGTAGGTCTCATCTCGTCTGTGTGTGGCGTCCCGCCCGGAGGTAGGCGGTCTAGTTGGTTGCAGCGCAGCGGCAATGCCACATCCCCAGGGCACAGCCAGCCCGGGCTCCCTCGGCTCACACGTGCGAGTGCGACCCACGCCGCCAGCGAACCGAACACGCCCCGGCCACGTCGGGCAGTACATGAAACGGCACTGTCACGTTGGCTGACGGGTGGGATGATCTTCGGGTTGATCATGGTGGAGGGGGTTGTCCGTGGGCAGTACGCCGCCGTCGTACAAGGGGCACCGGTACCCGGTCGAGGTGATCTCCCACTGCGTGTGGCTGTACTTCCGCTTCCCGTTGTCATTCCGCGAGGTGGAGGAGCTGATGCTGCAGCGCGGCATCATCGTCTCCTACGAGACGGTCCGCCGCTGGTGCCTGAAGTTCGGACAGGCCTATGCCGACGGACTGCGCCGCCGTCGGCCACGGCCCGGGGACAAGTGGCACCGGAACGAGGTCTTCATCAAGGTCAACGGCGAGCTGAAGTATCTGTGGCGGGCCGTCGACCAGAATGGCAACGTCCTCGACATCCTCGTCCAGAATCGGCGGGACAAGACCGCGGCAAGACGCTTTTTCCGCCGCCTGATAAAGAAGACCCGTACGATGCCGAGGGTGGTCGTCACCGACAAGCTCCGCTCCTACAGCGCGGCGCACCGCGAGGTCATGTCCTCGGTGGAACACCGCTCCCACAAGGGCCTGAACAACCGGGCGGAGAACTCCCACCAGCCCACGCGGCAGCGTGAACGCGCCATGAAGGGATTCCGTTCCGTAGGCGGGGCCCAGCGGTTCCTGTCCGCGTTCAGCGGCATCTCGCCCCACTTCCGCCCTCACCGCCACCTGATGACAGCCTCCGACCACCGAGCCCAGATGACCGTCCGCTTCGCGATCTGGGACCAGATCACCCAAGCTGCCAGCCGGCCCACCACAGCCTGACCACAGGCCCGGACCGCAAGCCCACCATGCCCCAACGCGCCGTCAGGCACCGACATACTCAACAACTTGACAGCGCCGTTCGCCATGCTGCGCCTGCTGCCGATGGGCGTCAGGGACAAGGACATCGAGATCCTCGCCCTGCGCCACCAACTGTCGGTGCTGGAGCGTCAACTCGGCAAGGCGAAGGTGCGGTTCAGCCCGAGCGATCGAGTGTTTCTGGCGGCGCTGCTGCATCGGCTCCCGCTGGACGTACTGCGCCAGCTACGGCTGCTCGTTCAGCCGGACACCGTGCTGCGCTGGCACCGCGACCTGGTCGCACACCGCCACGCTGCCGCGTCACGCCCGAAACGACCGGGACGGCCGCGTACCGTGCAGTCCATCCGCGTTCTTATCCTGCGCCTGGCACGGGAGAACCCCAGCTGGGGCTACCGCCGCATCCACGGCGAACTGATGGTCCTCGGCGTGAAAGTGGCCGCCTCCACCGTCTGGGAGATCCTGCGGGACGCCGGATTCGACCCGTCACCCGAACGGAGCTCGAGTACCTGGGCGGACTTCCTGCGTTCCCAGGCCGAGGCCCTGCTGGTCTGCGACTTTCTGGAGACGGTCTCCTTGTTCGGGGCGCGGCTGTTCGTGTTCGCGGTGATCGAGCACGGCAGTCGCCGGATCCGCATTCTGGGTGCGACCGCGCACCCGTCCTGCGCTTGGGTGGTGCAGGCCGCGAAGAATCTGGTCATGGACTTGGAGGACACAGGCTGCCGGGCGCGGTTCTTGATCCGGGACCGGGACGGAAAATTTTCCGACCTGTTCGACACGGTCCTGCGGGATGCGGGGATAGAGGTCGTGCTCAGTGGCGTCCAGATGCCGCGAATGAACTCGATCACGGAACGCTGGGTGCAGACCTGCCGACGCGAACTGCTGGACCGCACCTTGATCTGGAACCAGCGACATCTGATCCACGCCCTGCGCGAGTTCGAACACTTCTACAACGGGCACCGACCCCATCAGGGCATCGCCAACGCCCGTCCGCTGTACCCGCTGCCCACGCCGATCACCGATCCGCACGGGATAACCCGCCTGGACATACGACGACGCGACCGCCTCGGCGGTATTCTCCACGAATACCAACATGCAGCCTGACCTCGGTGGATGAGGTTTTCGGCAGGGGCAGGGTCGGGGGGGACCGTCGTGCCACTGGCCGAGGATGTCGCGCCGGAATCGGTCTTCGTCCAGCCCGCCGCTCGGAGCCTCGTTGAAGCTGAGCCAGTGGGCGCGCTCCGCACTGGGCAGGTCACGTCCAAGGTCTCCGACGCAGGCCTCGATGAGGCCTACCTTGTTGCGGCCGATGCTGATGCCGCAGAGCCCCAGGCAGGTGAGGCGGTTGCTGTCGACCTGGTAGCGGGAGGGCTCCGGGCGTCCGGCGAAGCTCAACGCGACCACCCGCGCGGGAGCGCTCAGCGGATCAAGGACGGCGCGGTCCCCGAGCAAGTCGCCGCCGAACTCGGCGTGAGCCGCTCCACGCTGTACCGGGAACCACGCAAGTACCGCGAAGACATGTCCGCGAAACCTGTCATACGGGAAAGCTGACCAGCTTGCCGGAAACGGCGTCGCCCCAGGTCATCGATATCCACTCGGTAAGGGCGAGGGATTCGCGCGCTCGGCCAAATGGGTGGCGAGGCGACAGCTCTCTTGTCATGCAATCAGCTGGGATGGGTTACTGATGTAACTCTGAACCGGTGGGCCGCCCATCCCTCTCCGAAGGGTGCGCTGCCATCGGCGTGTGCCGGGCCCCGCTCACGGCGCCTGGTGATTTCCGCGTCAGCGATGTCACAACGCGCATCCTGCGTGGAGGAGATGCAACGGCTCGCACAACGTCTACGTTGCGTGAGGAATGCCATGCCTGTCTCTCCTGATCAGGGCACCACCGCTGGTGGCACCACAGTGACCATCACGGGCACGAACCTCGGCGGGGCAACCGCAGTGGACTTCGGCTCCAAGTCGGCCACCAACGTCATCAATGTCTCGCCCACCCAGCTCACCGCCGTCTCACCTTCGGGAACGGGGACGGTGGCTGTGACAGTCACGACCGCCGGCGGCACCAGCAACCCGGAACCGTTCTTCTACACGGGCCCGCCGTTGGTCGTCTCCGTCAGCCCCGACGCGGGACAGTTCAGCGGCGGAAACACCGTCACCATCACCGGCCTGAACCTGGCAAGTGCCAGTGCCGTGGACTTCGGGGCCAACGCGGGCACGATCACCAGCGTCAGCGACAGCGAGATCACCGTCACTGTACCCGCGGCAAGCGGTGTCGGCACCGTTCCGATCACCGTGGTCACCGCAGGAGGAAGCACCGACGGCATCAGCTACAGCTACTTCGCCAACCCGACGATCACCGCCCTCGATCCCGCCTCGGGCCCGTCGTCGGGCGGCACGGCCGTCACCATCACCGGCACCGAACTGAGTTCGACCGAGCAGGTAGTCATCGGCCCCAACGCCATTCAAGCCGGCGGGCCAAGCGCTCCGTTCACGGTCGTCTCCGACACCGAGATCGCCGCTGTCGCACCGCCGAACGCAGCAGGCGCAGCTGACGTCATCGTTAAAACCCCCGGTGGCAGCTACAGCCTGCCCGGCGGCTACACCTACCTCACCGGACCAGATATCTGACCCCCAACCGGTAAGGATTCCGGAGCCGGAGGCGCCCGCGAAGCCGTCCACGGCGCCTGCGGGGGCCTTCGAGCGGGGCGTGGGGCCCCTGGCGCAGTACGGGCTCTGTGAAGGTCCCCAGGGCCCACGTAGAGCGGCTGGAGGACGGGACCGAGGTCAAGCAAGGAATGGCAGCTGGAGCGGGAGATCCTGCGTCGGGCAGCGGCCTATTTCGCCCGGGATTGTGTCCTGAACACGAAGGGAAGTTGACAGTAGGACAGCTTCCGAGAGTGGTGCTGTGCGGAAGATGAAGGTTTTGTGGCCCTTCGAAGCCGCCCTGCGGGGGGAGACTTCAAACCACCTCATGCCGCGTTGGTTGAAGACCGTCGTGGTGAGCGATGAGGAAAAGGCGCCGTAAGAGGCGTCAGGTGGGGACCGGGAAGACGAACGCAAGTGAATCGCTGCTGACGTGTCGAAGCGAAATCAGACGACATCGAAACCGGGGTGTTCCCGAAATCCCGGGATGAGCCTGGCGGGTGCCCGTCTATTGGCCAGGTGGTGTCCGGCATGCAGGCGACGTGAGGAGCCCGGTCTGCGGCTTCCGCACGGAACAGGAGAAGGCGTGTCCCGATACCGCCCGCCACGATGCGGCGGCAAGAGGGAGTGCCCCAAGCAGCAGCAACTGTGAGGGGTCGAGCCTCGTTTGCACCCCTTATAACCCTGCTCCAGGGCCAGCGCTCGCACGATGAACGACTGGTCGAGCAGCTCGCATCCCGCGCCCTGACACGCAGCAGCAGGGAACGACCGGTACACCTGAAGCGGGACGAGCACGGGCGGATCGTCGTGGCCGAGGGTGCCGGTGAAGGTGAGGTCGTCGAGCTGGAGGACGGCACCCGGGCCGTCGTCGAGTCCGCACTGCTCCACTTCTCCACCCCACGCGCCCCGGCGACGATCGCCGCGTTCCTCCGCACGAGGGTGTTCCGGCCGGAGTCGCTGGTGTGGCTGGACGGATACCAAGCACTGCGACGCTGGCGCGAGGAACACGAGATCACCGGGCTGTTCTCGGTGCCCTACGACACCATGGTCGAGGTCGGCGTCGCCCGTTTCCCCCTCGGCCGGTGGGTCCACCAACAACGGCGTGCCCAGCGCGCCAGGGAACTCGACGGCCACCGCAAGGAACTCCTCGACCAGGAGGGCATGGTCTGGGAGCCCGGCGACGAAGCGTGGGAGACAAAGCTCGCCGCGCTCCGGTCGTTCCACCGGGCCCACGGGCATCTGGCCCCGCGGCAGGACGCGGTATGGGGCGAGGCCGACGACGACCTTGTGGCGATCGGGCAGTTGATGGCGAACCTGCGCAGGAAGGACGGCCTGGGCAAGGACAGCGAACGGGCCACGGCGCGCGCCGAACAGCAGACGGCGATCGATGAGGACCGGAAGTGTTCGTGGCCGCTGGACTGGCAACGCCACTACCGGATCCTCGCTGACCTCGCCGACACCGAGGCCGGCGGCACCCTCCCCGACATCCAGCCCGGCGTCCTCTTCGAAGGCGACGACCTCGGGAAATGGCTCGCGCAGCAGCGCAGGGCACACACCTGGGCGCAGCTGACCACCATGCAGCAGGAACGGCTGACCGGGCTCGGCGTGACACCCGAAGAGCCCCAACCGGCACTGGTGAAAGCAGGGGCGGCCAAGGAAGCGGGTGGTCTGTCGGCACCGTTCCGGCGAGGAGTCGCAGCCCTCGCCCAATACCTCCACCGCGAAGGACACGAGCGGCCAGTTCCGAGGGAGCATGAAGAGCCCGTCAAGGTCGACGGCCAGGACCACGTCGTGAAGCTCGGCGTGTTCATCAGCAACACCAAAAGCCGCCGCGACCGGCTCACCCCCGAGCAGCACGCCGCCCTCGCCGAGCTCGGGGTGGAGTGGGCGTGACACCAGCCATGGCCAATCGTTGAACCGGCAGGGCAGACGTCACGTCATGTCGCAGAGAGACCCCGGGCGATAGCGCCCGGGGTCTCGTGCTGTCGAGCGCGGTCCTGTCCGCCGCCGTACGGAAGGGACGCGGCCCGGCCACGATGGTCGGTAGTCGCCCGCCCACTACCTCTGCGGTATCCCGTACGTATGCCCCTGGTCCCCCACGAGATCACCCTCCGGGCCGATGCCCTGTCCGATTCGGCTGCCTAGTGTCCTTCACATGACGATCAGACTCCGCAGACGGACCGCTGCCGCCGCCCTCGCCACCATGGCCCTGCTGGCCACGCCCGCCGCCACCGCCCACGCCGTACCCGGCCCCGCGCCCGCCCCGGCCACCTCCGCCGCCACCACGCTCGAACTGCCCCGCCCGACCGGTCCGTACACCGTCGGCAGCGACATCCTCCACCTCACCGACCACGACCGCACCGACCCCTGGGTGCCTGAGTCCGGGGACCGCGAACTGATGGTGTCCCTGTACTACCCCGCCCGCCCCGGGCGGGGTGGCGCCACCGCTCCGTACATGAGCACCGGGGAAGCCCGCCTGCTGCTGGCGGGCATCGGGCTGGAAGGCACCGTGCAGCCGGCGACGCTCAGCTCGCTCGGCACCCATGCCCGCACCGGCGCCCGGACGGCCCCCGGGCACTTCCCCCTGGCACTGCTCTCCCCGGGCTTCGGCAACCCCCGGGCGACGGTGACCTCGCTCGCCGAGGACCTGGCGAGCCGCGGTTACGTGGTGGCGAGCGTCGACCATGCCTACGAGTCCCTCGGGACCGAGCTGCCCGACGGCCAGCTCCTGACCTGCGTGGCCTGCGAGAAGATGACGTCCGCGCCCAGCGAGGAGGCCCGGGAGGAACTGGGCAGGCTCGTCTCCACCGGTCGGGCCGCCGACCTCTCCTTCGTACTGGACCGGCTGACCGGCCACCGTCCCGCCTGGGAGGGCTCCCGCATGATCGACCGGCGCCGGGTCGCCGTGGCCGGCCACTCCATCGGCGGCAGCGCAGCCGCCTCCGCGATGCTCGCCGACCCGCGCTTCGACGCGGGGATCAACATGGACGGCACGTTCCAGGAGCGCGTTCCCGCCTCCGGCCTCGCCGGGCGCCCCTTCATGATGCTGGGCACCGCTTCGCACTCCCCCGGCGGCAAGGACGAGTCCTGGGACCAGGGCTGGCAGCGGCTGGACGGCTGGAAGCGCTGGATCGGCGTCGAGGGCTCCGGCCACTCCAGCTTCACCGACGTCCCCGTCCTGGAGGACCGGCTGGGCGTGACGCTGGACCCCACGGTCACGCTCTCCACCGACCGGCAGGTCCGGATCACCCGTGACTACGTCAGCGCCTTCCTCGACCAGCACCTGCGCGGACGGCACCAGCCCTTGCTGGACGGCCCCACACCCGACAACCCCGAGGTCGTCTTCCAGCGGCCCTGAATACCGGCACACACAGGAGCGCCCCCGGACGCACGGATGCTGGAAGGTCTCCTCCACCCGCCACCTTGATCCAGCGACGCGGACCAGGGTGTTCAGGGGCGCCGGGTCGAGTGAGAAGCAGCGGTAGTAGGCGAGTTCACCGGTGGTGCGGTTGCGGCGGATCAGCAGCTGGCGGCTGCCGGGGCGGGGTTCGGCCAGATCGATGACCGCCCAGTCGTAGAAGCGGTGCCCCTTGGCACCGGCCCCGGCCGACAGCTTCTGCCAGGCCCGCTTGGGCACCTTCGCGGCCAGGGAATCCGCGCGGAACTTCCCCGCACCGGTGGTGACTTCGGCCGAGCAGGCGGCGGCGAGCACGTAGCCGGCCTGGCGCTCTTCCAGCGCGGAGCACAGCTTTGGGTTGCCGCCGTAGACCTCGTGGCTCTGTACGCGAGAAGGGGTTCTGGCTCAACTTCCGTGATGAGAACACGCTGGGTGATGGTTGGAGGATGGTGCCCTGGCCAACTCTGGCCGGGGTCCTTGCGTTCTGCCTGTTGCCTTGATGGCGGAGCACTACGCTATTTGATCGCGTTCAAATATAGTTGGGGTTCGGTCGATGAGGCCGTGAGGAGGGCGTCCGCCCGGAGGTACGGGAAGGGGTTGGCGTGAGCCGACAGTTGTGGCGCTCGATCGCCTTCATAGGGCTGGTGGTCGCGCTGACGGTGTCCTGCGGCTGGGCTGCGGGGATCTATGCCGCAGAGGTTTCAGCGGATCAGGTGGAGGGGCGATGGACCAGCGAGGCAGGTACGTCCCTGACCTTCCAAGAGGATCACACCTTCGCTGCCGAGCACTTCGACGAGTTGCCCGTCGCGTCAGACTGCAAGACCCCTTCGGCCCTGGCATCTGGCCGCTGGGCGTTCTATGCCTCAGCTGATGCCGACCAGTTCAATGCCGCTGACGAGACCGCCACACACGGCACCGTCCTGTCGCTGATCTTCTCCGCTGGCGACTGCGAGGTATACGTCTATTTCTTCGGTGACGAAGACGACCCTTCTATGTGTCCGACCGGGGACCCGGATGCTGGCTGTCCTAGTGATGGCTATCTGCACCAAAACGAGACTGTGGCTTCCGCCCTTGAAGGGGCCGTAACTCGGCCGACCGGCTCAGGCAAGTAGTACCCGCTTCCGCAGCAGATGGAAGCCTGCACGGCCGAACATCTGTCGCTTGAGCATCTTGATCCGGTTGACGTGCCCTTCGACGACTCCGGAGCTCCAGGGCAGGGTCAGACCGGCAGTGACCGCGTCGCGGTCGCGGTCGATGCCCGCGGCCAGAGTGTGCAGACTGGGCAAGTCGTCCTGGCGGACTGCGTGGAGCCACTGCGGGAGCCGTTCGCCCTGGCGCTCGGTGAGCATCTGGGCGAAGGACCGGACGTGGCCGGTAAGGGCGTCGAGTTCAGGGCAGTTGGCCAGGACAGCTTTGAGCCGGAGTTGTTCAGTCTCGGTGAGGGATTCCGGCCGACTGAGGATCCACTTGGTCACCGTGCGGGGTGCTGGCGGCTGTGCGGTGACGGGGCGGGGTGAGGTGCGCTTCTTCCTGATGTAGGCACTGACGATGCCGTAACTGCCCAGGTATCCGAGCGGGACGATCTCTTCCCAGAGCTTCCATGCGTTGGTGCAGCCCTCGTTCCAGCGGTCGTCCAGGTAGGGCTTGTACTCGTCCAGGGCTGAGGTCTGGTTGTGCTGCCATTGTCCGCGGAAGAGGTCTTCGGGCCTGACGGCGTCGGCAAGGCTTTTGACGGTGCGGTGGGTCATGCGGAGCTGGCGGCCGATCGAGCGGCGGCTATGCCCGGCTTCCAGTAGTGCGTGGACGGTGGCGTGCCTGGTTCGGATGCGGTTGGCGAACCGGTCGCTCTGCCAGGGCGAGGCCAGCGTCCCCTCGGGTTCGGGCGGTGTGGGCTCGTCAACCTCGTCTCGTGCCGGTTCGAGGGCGAGGACGCGCAGGCACTGGCGGTGGTGGGCGACGGTCCGCTCAGCGGCCTCGCTGAGGTTGTGCCACAGATGCCAACGGTCAGCGACCTGGGTCGCTTGGGGCGCCCCGGCTGTGGCGCCTTCCGCGAAGAACAGAGCTCGGTCCCGGCAGACCACCTCGATTCCTGGCCGCTTCGCCAGCCACTCGGCCAAGCTGGACGCCTCCCGGTCAGGCAACAGGTCCACCGGTCGGCGGGTTTCACAATCGACCAGAACCGTGCCGTAGACCCGACCTTTGTGCGTCGCGTACTCACCGACACCGACCACCCGCGGGGTGGGGGCGTCCGGGTCGGGCAACGTGGCGAGCAGACGCAAGATCGTGCAGCGGCTGACGGACGTCCCAAAGACCCGTGCCATCCGGGCACCAGCCCGGCCGGCGAGAGCCAGACCGATCGCCGTAAGCGTCGCACGTAGTCGCTCGGTCCACCGACTGTGCCGCCTGGTCAGCCCCGCCATCTGCTCAACGAATGTCCGCCGTCCGCACGATGGGGCCGGGCAGAAGAACCGTCGGACCCGCAGGCAGAGAACCACCCGCCGTCCTCCGCTTGAAACGTCGGCAGGGAAACACAGGTAGGAGCTGTGAATCCGGCTCGAACGACTGCCACAGTCCGGACACGCAGCCCCGTCCGCTGTACACCGAACCTCTACTAGGGCTTTGTTAGGTCCTGTGGTGGGGTTCGGGGGTTGGTGCGGGTTGGCCGCATATCGAGCAGGCGCCGGTCCAGGTGGCCAGGAGGGCCTGG
>NZ_JBIURV010000093.1:0-17251 GCF_044741025.1 Streptomyces sp. NPDC088246 | reverse complement strand
GGTTGAGGTGTCGGGGTGGGGTGTGGTGGCTCGTACGAGGCGGGGTACGTAGGTTTCGCCGTTGCGCAGGGCCAGTTCCGGCTCACCACCCGACAGGACTGTGGCGAGCCGGGGGAGCGGAGGCTGTGTGCCGTCCCAGTCCAACAGGGTGAAACGGTCCGGGTGTTCGGCCTGCGCGGAACGCACCAGACCCCACACGGCCGCACCCGCGAGGTCCACCGGCTCATCGAGCCCGTCACGGGGGCCGACCGCGCCCCGGGTCACCACCACCAACTGCGAGGACGAGAACCGCTCGTCGCCCAGCCACGCCTGAAGTGCCGTCAGCACACCGCCGGTGGCTTCGCGCAGCCGCTCCGGCATGTCGGCGGCGTCCGGCCCTTCCGGGCAGGTCAGTACGACGACATCGGGCACCACGCCGGCCCCCGCGGCGAGGGCTGCCAGGTCGGTGTGCGTCGTGGCGCCGGTCCATTCCCACTGTGTCGCCCGCTCGCCGAGCGCCGCCCAGCTCGTAACGCCAGGGTCCGCCTGGTCCGCGGCGACAGGCAGCGTGTTCCACTCCACGACGTAGAGCGGCGTGTCGGCGCCGTCGCGGGCTGCCGCGATCTGGTCGGCCGACACGGGGCGCATGGCCAACTGCTCTACCACAGCGACCGGTTGGCCCGTCGGGTCGGCGAGGTGGAGACGTACGCCGTCGTTGCCCGCCGGGGTGATGCGTACGCGCAGGGAGGTCGCGCCTGTCGCGTAGACGCAGACGCCGCTCCACGCGAAAGGCAGGGCCGTCTGCCGGGCGCCCTCAGGATCGTCGCTCTTGCCGAGGTCCGTGGCGTGGAGTGCGGCGTCGAGTAGGGCCGGGTGGAGACCGAACGCACCGGCGTCGCCGTGCGCCTCTTCGGGGAGAGCCACTTCGGCGAAGATTTCGCTGCCCTGCTGCCAAGCGGCCTTGAGCCCCTGGAAGTAGGGGCCGTAGTGGTAGCCCTGGGCGGCGAGCCGTTCGTACGTGTCGTGGAGGGGGATGGGCCTGGCGCCCGGCGGCGGCCAGCTGGCCAGGGCGAATTCGGCTCCGGGTGCAGGGAGTTCGGAACTGAGGCTGCCCGTGGCGTGGAGGGTCCAGGGTGTCGCGCCCGCGGCGCCGTGGGGGCGGGAGTGGATGGTGAGGGTGTGGTCGGGGGCGCTGGTCTGGATGCGCAGATCGGTGTGCTGGTCGGGGTGGAGTGCGAGGGGCGCGTGGAGGGTGAGTTCTTCGAGGTGGGGAGTGTGGGTGTGGTGGCCGGCGTGGAGGGCGAGCTCGACGAAGGCGGTGCCGGGCAGGAGGGTGGTGCCCATGATGGCGTGGTCGGCCAGCCAGGCGTGACTCTGCGTGCTGATGCGTCCGGTGAGGACGGTGGTGTCGGTGCCAGGGGCGGTGATGAAGGCGCCAAGCAGCGGATGGTCCGCGGGGGCCTGGCCCAGGGTGGTGACGTCGCCGGTGTCAGGGACGGCGTCCAGCCAATAACGCCGGCGTTGGAAGGGGTAAGTGGGGAGGTTGACGGGGCGGGTCGGGTTGCCGGTGTGGAGGGCGGTCCAGTGGACAGGGTGGCCGCCGGTCCACAGCCGGGCCAGGGCGGTGAGGGTTTCTGGCTGCTCGGGGCGGTTGCGGCGCAGCAGCGGGACGAACACCGCCGTGGAGTCGTCGGGCAGGGCGCCGGGGGCCATGGCGGTGAGGACGGCGTCCGGGCCGACCTCCAGGAACGTCGTCACACCCTCGCCGGCCAGGGCCCGTATCCCGTCCGCGAACCGGACCGCTTGGCGAACATGCGACACCCAGTACTCGGGGGACGTGAGCTCTCCCGGCTTGGCGGTGCGTCCGGTCACGTTGGAGACGACCGGGATACGGGGTTCGGTGTAGTCCAGCACCCGGGCGATCTGCCGGAACTCGTCGAGCATCGGGTCCATCAGGGGTGAGTGGAAGGCGTGCGAGACCTTCAGACGCGACGTCTTGCCGCCCTGCGCGCGTACCGCCTCCACCACCCTCTCCACGGAGGCCTCAGCCCCGGAAACCACCACCGCGCGCGGCCCGTTGACCGCCGCGACCGTGGCGTCCCCGACCCCGTCGAGCAGCGCGCGGACCTCCTCCTCGGTGGCCTGCACGGCCGCCATCACCCCGCCCTCGGGCAGCGCCTGCATCAGCCGGCCGCGCGCCGCGACCAGCGCACACGCGTCCGCCAACGAGAAGACTCCGGCCGCGTGCGCCGCACCGATCTCACCGATCGAATGCCCGGCCAGCACATCGGGCCGCACACCCCACGACTCCACCAGCCGGAACAGCGCCGTCTCCACCGCGAACAGCGCCGGCTGCGCGTACTCCGTACGATCCAGCAGCGCAGCCTCCGCCGACCCCGCCTCAGCGAACAGCACATCCTTCAAAGACCGTTCCAGCTGAAGGTCGAGATGACCGCACGCCTCGTCCAGCGCGGTCTCGAACACCGGGAAGACGGCGGCCAGTTCACGGCCCATACCGACCCGCTGCGCACCCTGCCCCGTGAACAGGAACGCCAGCCGACCGTCAACCACGCTTCCCTGCACGACCTCTGACGCGCTCTCAGTGCTTTCGGCCAGTGCTCGCAGCCCTGCGATCAGCTCGTCGCGCCCGGCGCCCGTCACCACCGCACGGTGGTCCAGTTCCGCCCGCGTCGTCGCCAGCGCGACACCCACGTCCACCGGATCCGGAGCATCCGCACGCTCCATCAGGCCCAACAGCCCCGCCGCCTGCGCGCTGAGCGCGTCGCTCGTCCGGGCGCTGAGAACCAGCGGCAGCGCTGCCGGGTCCGTGGAATCCTGACGCTCCGGGGTCTTCGCCGCCTGCTCCTGCGGTGCCTCTTCGATGATCACGTGCGCGTTCGTACCGCTGATGCCGAACGCGGAGATGCCCGCCCGGCGCGGCCGTCCGTCCGGGGCGTCCCACGGCATGGCCTCGGTGAGCAGTTCCACCTCACCTGCCGACCAGTCGACGTGATGGCTCGGAGCATCCACGTGCAGCGTCTTGGGCAGCATGCCGTGCTGCATGGCCAGCACCATTTTGATCACGCTGGCCGCGCCGCCGGCGGCCTGCGTGTGCCCGAGGTTGGACTTGGCCGAGCCGAGTCGCAACGGCCGGTCGGCGGACCGTTCCTGACCGTACGTCGCCAGGATCGCCTGGGCCTCGATCGGGTCGCCGAGCTTCGTTCCCGTACCGTGCGCGTCGACCGCGTCCACATCGGCCGGGCTCAGTCCCGCGTTGGCCAGGGCCTGCAGGATCAGCCGCTGCTGCGACGGACCGTTCGGCGCGGTGAGGCCGTTGCTGGCGCCGTCCTGGTTGACCGCGCTGCCGCGCAGTACCGCCATCACCCGGTGACCGTTGCGCCGTGCGTCCGACAGGCGCTCCACCACGAACACGCCGGCGCCCTCGGCGAATCCGGTGCCGTCCGCGGCTTCGGCGAAGGCCTTGCAGCGGCCGTCGGCCGCAAGACCGCGCTGCCGGCTGAACGCGGTGAACATGCCGGGGCTGCCCATGACGGCGACGCCGCCCACCAGGGCGAGTGAACACTCGCCGTTGCGCAGCGACTGGGCCGCCAGGTGCATGGAGACCAGCGAGCCCGAGCACGCCGTGTCCACCGTCACGGCCGGGCCTTCCAGACCCAGGGTGTACGAGACGCGGCCGGACGCGACGCTGGGCGCGTTGCCGGTCATCAGGTAGCCGTCGAGGCCCAGCGGGGCCTGGTGCACCCGGGTGCCGTACTCATGCACCTCGGCGCCGAAGAAGACACCGGTCCGGCTGCCCCGGAGTGAGGCCGGGTTGATCCCGGCGCGCTCCAGTGCTTCCCAGGAGGTTTCCAGGATCAGGCGTTGCTGCGGGTCCATCGCCAGCGCCTCGCGGGGGCTGATCTTGAAGAAGTCCGCGTCGAAATCGGCCGCGTTCGCCAGAAAGCCGCCCTTGTCGACGTACGACTTGCCGGGCTGGTCCGGGTCCGGGTCGAACATGCCGGGAACGTCCCAGCCGCGGTCGGTGGGGAAGTCCGAGAGCACCTCACGGCCCTCGGCCATCAACGCCCAGAATTCCTCGGGGGAGTTGACGCCGCCGGGGTAGTGGCAGCCGATGCCGATGATTGCGATGGGGTCGTCGTCGTCCCCCGATGTCTGCCGGACGGCCGCGTCGACGGGCTCGGGGGGCAGGCCGAGGGCCTTGGTGCGTACGAAGCGGCTCAGTTCGAGCGGGGTGGGGTGGTCGTAGACCGCTGTGATGGGCAGTTCCAGACCGGTGGCCGCGGACAGCCGGGTGTGCAGGTCCACTGCCGCCAGCGAGTCGAAACCCAGCTCCAGGAACGGGCGTGCGGTGTCCACCACGTCCTTTGTTTCCGGACGGGCCCGGCGCAGCGCGGCGACGGTCTGCTCGTGCACGATCTCCAGTACGGCGCGTTCCTGCTCGGCCGCGGTCAGCCCCGTGAGCCGCCGCACCAGAGCGGACTGTGGCGCCTCCGGCTTGCTCCTCGGCTTGCCACCGGACTCGGAAAGAATGTTCTCAGACTCGGTCATTCGGTGCACTCCAAAAAGAATTCCGCGGGCGAGGAACAGGGCGGGGAGGGACGGACGGGGAAGGACGGGGCACGGGCCGGACCGGCGGGCGGTCAGGACAGCGGCCGGTCCCCGTACAGGAACGGCTGGTCGTAGCTGCGCTGCACGAAGGACAGCGCTTCGAGCAGGTCTGAGGAGGTGACGGGACGGGCCCGGCGGCCGCCCACCAGGCCGGCAAGGGGCAGCGATCCGGTGTCGGCCCAGCGCAGCCAGCCGTCGCCGTCGATGTGGCTGCGACTGCGGCCGGCGTTGTCCGGATGCAGGCAGTAAGGAATGTCCAGGTAACCGCGCTTGAACGCGAGCAGCAGGGCGTGGCCCAGGTCCGGGTGACTGTTCAGCACCGCGTCGACGAGCGAGCGCGCCTCGGCGTATGTCTGCGAATCCTGCATCGCGGCTTCCGCGGCCGCGGTGGCCGTGGCAGCCGGCACCCCTGGGCCTCCGGTGGCTCCGGCCATCCGGGCCACCCGGTCGGCGTGCTCCAGCGCGGCCACGTTCTCCGCGATGGTGGGGATGCGGCGGGACTCGGCGACGGTCTTGACGATCAGCCGTTCCGAGCCGGTGCTGACCGCGAGTTCGGCGGCCTGCCCGAGCAGCCGGTAGCCGCCCTCGGGCGTCGTGGGATACACACCCATGTAGGCGTAGATCACTACGTGCCAGTCGGCGTCCGGCAGCAGCTCCGCGCACAGCCTGCGGAGCGCGAGCACCGCCTCGCGGTCCTGCGCGCCATTGGTCTGCTGGGCGTAGCTGACGGACAGGTCGCCGATCCCGAGACGGTGGAAGAACAGCGCCTCCAGGACGCTGACGGCGACGAGCATGCTCGGCGGGCACAGCTGGCCCAGCATGCAGCCGCCGAAGGTCTCCATGTGGGGATTGGCGCCCCACTCGCGAAGCTGTGCGAACAGGGTGCCGCTGCGCTCCCAGTTGCGCATCGACTCGTCGAGCGGGGTACGGCCGTACGGCAGGCAGTACGAGACCGGGCCGCCCTCGGTGGCGCTGAGCCCGGCCCGCATCAGGGCGACGAAGATGTCGAACGGCACCGCGGAGCCGTGCCTGACCTGCACCGGGAAGTCGTCGGAGCGCACGTCGCGCAGTACCGAACGGGTGGTCTCGACGTCGTAACTGACAATGGGGAAGCCGTTGAGGCCGATGCCTTCCCGCAGCGCCGCCTCGATCGCGGCGAGGTCCCCGACCCGGGTGTAGCTGTCCAGGGTGAGGGTGCCGACGGTGGTGGCGTCGGCACGCCGGGTGGCGAGCAGCCCTTCGCGCATGGTCGCTGGGTCGCCGAACCCCATGCGGGGCTGCACGACGAGTCGGCCGGCCCGGTGCGAGCGGCGCACGAACGCGCCGAAGTCGCCGACCGGGGAATCCGGAGCGCCGGCCGCCCGCACGGCCGGACCGGGCGGGTCCACGGGCCGGGTGCGCCCCGGGATGACGCCGGGCACGGACGTACCCCCCGTACTGCCGGCGACAGCACGGACTGCCGGGCCCCCGCCGGACACGGAACCGCTTGCCGGGGAGCCACCCTGCGGGACAATGCTCGTTGGGGCTCCGTCCAACGGGACGTTCCCGGACACGGCGCCGGCCGGCGTGGCACCGCCGGGCGTGCCGTCCGGTGCCAGGTCCGGCTCCGTACCGGCCGTCGCGGCAACTCCCGGCTCGGCACCGGCTCTGCCGGCGCCTCGCCGGGCCGGACCGTTCTCCGGCGCCGCAGCGAAGCGGTCGTTCACGACAGTGCTCTCTGCGGTATGCCACCGATGAAGCGCTGGAAGGCGGCGATCTCCTGCGCGCCGTCCTCGAAGACACTGTCGAAGCCCGCGGCGACCAGTTCCGCCACGCGCCCAGCGCCCTCGCCGCCGGAGATGCCGAGCTTCCCACCGATCACCGCGGGCAGCTCCGCCAGTCCAGGCTCGTCGCGGAGCTTCCTGATGACGCGCAGACCGTCCTGGGCGCCGTGACCGTTGACGCTGCTCAGTACGAGCATGGCCGGCGTGCGCTCCAGGCACTCCTGTACGAGCAGCTCGTCCGGGACGCACGGGCCCAGATTCACCACGTCGTACCCCTGCTCCTCGATCAGCAGCTGCATGAACACCAGGTTCCAGGTGTGCGAGTCGGAAGCCAGCCCGCTGACCAGGACCGTCTGCCGGCGTCGCGCCGTGGCCACCGCTGCCGTGTTCGCCTCGGTGCCCGCCGGTCCCGGTTCCGTCAGCTGCCGCGCGAGTAGGGTCATGCCCGCCCTCCACCGACCGGTGCCGGGCCTTCCAACGGGGCCGACGGGGCCGGCGGTGTCAGCGGGACCCGGCTGTGCTCCAGCCGGGACGCGGACACCACCTCACCACCGCGCACCAGCACCTCGGCGGGAGCGGGCCGGCCCAGGAACATCAGGAGGCTCGCGGTGGGGCCGTACGCCCCGGCGTTAGGGATGGTGAGGATGTCGCCGACGCGCAGATTCGGCAGGTCCACCTGCCGGCCGAGCACATCGCCCGGCGTGCACAGCGGACCGACCAGACTGGCGCTCAGCCCTGTGCCGTCCTCGATCTCCTCGGCCTGCTCGGGACCCTCCGGCTGCACCGCCACAGGCAGCAGCCGGCCCAGGCCCGACATCCCGCCGAAGGTGTTGATGCCGGCGTCCAGGATGACGAACGTACGGCCGCGGCTCTCCTTGATGTTGACCACCCGGGTCAGCAGCACACCGCTGTCGCCCACCAGATAGCGGCCGGACTCGCAGGCGAGGTGCGGTGTGCCCCGGCGCCAGTCGGGGAACAGCTCGTCCAGCGTGGTCTCCAGCCGCTCGCGCAGCTTCTCGTACACCGGGCGCTCACCGGGCACGGCGTACGGTGCGGCGAACCCGCCGCCGATGTCCAGGAACCGCAGCGGCAGCCCGTGTTCGCTCTCAAGATCGGCGGCGACCGACAACGTGTGCCGGAACTCCCCGACCAGGCTGTCCTCGTCCCTGGCATTGCTGAGCGGGAAGAAGTGCGCACCCGCGACCCGGGTGCCGGGCACCGCGCGCAGTTTGGGCAGTACCTCGCCCAGCGTCTCGGTGTCGATGCCGAACTGCGAGGGCGTGCCGGTCATGCGGATGCTGGTGGTGGCGCTGGCCGAGGCGCTGTTGATGCGCAGCAGACAGTCGGCCACCACCCCCTGGACACCGGCGGCGGCGCCCACGTGCTCCAGGTCGGTGAGGGACTCCACCGAGAACAGCCGCACCCCGGCGCCGATGGCGTCGACCAGCTCGCCGTCCGTCTTGCCAGGACCGGTGTAAAGGATCTCCGCCGGATCGAACCCGGCCTCCAGTGCGGCGCCCAGCTCGCCCAGCGAGCTGATCTCGGCCCGGCAGACGCGCCCGTCGCCCGCGCCAAGGGCGCGCAGCACCTCCGGGTGCGGATTGGCCTTGACCGCGCTGAACAGACTGAACGGTTCAGGCAGAGCGTCGAACAGGTCCTGCCGCGCCGCGGCGACCCGGTCCAGGTCGTACACGTACAGCGGAGTGCCGTACCGCTCGGCCAGCGCGGTGTACCGAGTCACTGATCGCTCCCGTCGAGCAGCTCGGCGAGCTGCTTCTTCTCGTTCTTGCCGTGCAGGGTGAGGGGGAAATCGCTGAGTACCCGACAGGTCGCTGGAACCTTCTGCCGCTCCAGCCGACCCGCCAGCTCGCGCAGGATCGCGTGTGGCGCGAGATCGGACTCCACGAACAGCGCCAGGTCGTGCCGGTCCGAGGGCGGCAGCACCGCCGCCTGCCGCACGCCGGGAATGTCCATGGCGGCGGCCTCGATCTCGATGGTGCTCATCCGGATGCCCTTGCGCTTGAACATGTCGTCGCGGCGGCCCTGGAAGTACAGATAGCCGTCCTCGTCGAGAGAGCCGTAGTCCCCGGTGTGCAGCCGCAGCTCTCCGGAGGGCTCGTGACGGCGGAAGTTGCGCGCGCTCACCTCCGGATTGCGCCAGTACCCGGGCATCACGTGCGGGCCCGCGGCGACGATCTCGCCGGACTCCCCGGCGGGCACGGGCTCGCCGTCCTCGCCCAGGATGAGGACCCGGGTGCCGGGCAGCGGCAGACCGACCGAGTCGGGCCGCTCGCGGTCCTGCCCCGGCGGCATGATGGAGACGCGCTTGCACTCGGTCTGCCCGAACTGGCGGACCACACGCGCACCGGGGAACGCGTCGCGCAGCGTCTCGATGGTCGGCTGGGGCAGCGCGGCACCGGTGTTGGTGAACATCCGCACCAGGGGCGCGGGATTCTCGGAGCGGCGCGCCAGCGTGGCGATCATGGTGGCCAGCGACGGCACGATCGGGACGACGGTGGCCCCGCTGTCCCTGATGGCGGACAGCAGCCGGAGGTCCGACTCGCCGTCGGCCAGCACGATTTCGCTGCGCCCGACCGCGCACATCAGGACCTTGTACAGGCCGTAGTCCCAGGACATCGGGAAGCGGCAGAACACCACGTCGTCGGGGCGGTAGCCGAGCACCTGGACCATCGACCGGGTGGCGAAGGTGATCTGCGCGTGCGGGCAGATCACTGCCTTCGGGGCGGCGGTGCTGCCCGAGGTGTAGACGAGGACCGCGGGCTGGTCCGGCGCGACGTCGACCGCCGTCTGCGGCCGCGGGCCCCGGTCGGCGATCTTCTCCACCTCGCTCCACACACCGCCGAACGGGTGGACGGGGGCCGTGGTGACCGTGCTGAGCGTCTCGTGCTGTCCTTCGGCGCCGATGACCAGGGCGGGCTCGGCGTTCTCCAGCACCGAACGCAGGTGGAATGCCTTCATGTTCGGGTTGAGCGGTACGAAGACGACTCCGCGCCGGGACGCGCCGTAGAACAGGGCGACCAGTTCCCGGTTGGTCGGCAACTGTACGACCAGGCGATCGCCCGGTCCGAGACCCTGCGCCTCCAGCCAGTCGGCGAAGGCGCGGCTGTACTTGTCGAGACGGGCGTAGCTCCACTGCCCGTCGGCGTCGCTGACCGCCGCCGATGAGGGCGTGGAGGAGACGGCCTCGTCCAGCAGGGTGTGGACAAGGCTGCCATGACTGTGGCCGGGCAGGGGGACCCCGTGCACCGCGCCGGAAGTGCTGTCCAACGCTCTTCTCCTGTCAGGTCGTCGGCGTGCTGGGCTTGCTGGACGTGCTGGTGGTCTCAGTGGTGGCGCCGGGGGCGCTGTGCGTACGGGCCGCTTCCAGCCGCGCCTCGGCACGGCCCCGCAGTACACCCCGGTCGGTCTTCCGGTTGGAATTGAGCGGGAACTCGTCCAGCCGCCAGTAGTGCCTGGGCGTCATGCCCTGCGGCAGGACCGCCCGCAGCTGCCGGGCGAACGTGGCGGCGGGCACGGCCGAACCGGTGTAGAAGACCGCGAGTTCGGTGCCCGAAGCGCCGGCCACATCGACCGTGACCGCCTCGATGACGCCCTCGCAGCCGCGCAGCGCGTGGTCGATCTCAGGGAGCTCCACGCGCCATCCCGCGATCTGCACCTGCGAGTCCAGCCGTCCCAGGTAGGCGAGTTCGCCGTCCTCGCCGATTCGCCGGACCCGGTCTCCGGTGCGGTACCAGGTGCGCTCGTCGTGCTCCAGGAAGCGGCCTTCGTTGTCAGCCGGATCGAGGTAGCCGCACGTCATCTGAGGTCCCGTCACACACAACTCACCCTCACTGAGGTCGGGTTGGCCACCTTCGTCGAGCAGGAGGTGGTCGTGTCCGTCGTTGACCCGGCCGATCGGCACCACGCCGTTCACCGCGATCCCCGGGGAACGCTCCGGCTCCCACCGGTGCGCGGCGATCGTGATCGTCAGCTCGGTCGGTCCGTACAGGTTCTCCAGCGTCGAATGCGGCGCGGCCGCCTGCCAGGCGGCGGCGTCCTGACAGGTCAGTGCCTCACCGGCGAAGAAGCTCCAGCGCAGTCCGGACAGAGCGCCGGGAGCCAGCCCGCCGAGACGGCGCACCAGCGGGATCGCGCTGGGCGTGGAGAACCACACCGTTGTCCGGCTCTCGGCCAGGAAGGTGGGCATCGCGCGGTACGCATCGGGCGGCGCCCACAGTGCGGTCGCCCCCGCACCCCAGGCGCAGAACAGGTCGAACATCGCGCAGTCGAAGTTGAGGTCGAAGGTCTGGGAGAAGACGTCCTGCGGCGTGAAGTCGTAGCGCTCGTCCTGGAGCCGGAAGTAGTGCGAGGCACTTCCGTGGCTGATCGGCACGCCCTTGGGGCGGCCCGTCGACCCGGAGGTGAACAACACGTACGCCGCGTCGGCCGGCCGCACCGGGCGCGGCTCGCTCAGCGCACCGGCCGCTTCCGGGACGATCCGGTCGACACTCGGATGCGTACCGGGTCCGCAACCGGGCGCGAGGACGGGCAGTACGCCGTCGGGGCCACCAGTGTCGAGCGGCTCCTCGCCGTTTGGCCCCGGTGCCATCAGCTCCGGCAACTGAGCCCAGCCGGCCTTGTCGGCGATGACGGCGGACACCTGGGCGGCCCGCATCATGCGGCGGGTGCGCGCCGGGGGGAAGCCCGGTTGCAGCGGCACGACGGTGGCCCCCGCGTACAGCGCCGCGAGGATGCCGACGTACGCGTCGACTCCCTTCGCCGCCAGCACCGCCACGGTGCTCGGCGGTTTGCGCACCGCGCGCAGCAGCGCGCCTGCCCAGACGAGCGCCCTCTCGTGCGCCTGCTCGTACGTGACCGAGTCGGCCCCGACCCGTACCGCGTCGTTGCGCGGCGCCAGGTCGACTCCGCGCAGAAAACGCCCGTGCAGCGCCTCTCCCACGGTTGCGTCCACTGCTCCTCCTTCGATGCTCGACCCTGCGGGTCCCGGGTGCCGCGGATTCAGGCGGCCTGCTCCTCGACCAGACCGGACAGCACCTTCCACAGCACACCGGGGGTCTGGAACGTCTCCTGGCCGAGTGCCTCGTCCTGGAACCGCACGTCGTACGTCTGCTCCAGCGCCGCGAGCAGCTCGACGATGCCGAGCGAGTCCAGGCCCAGGTCGCGCAGCGTGGTGTCCTCGGAGAGCTTCTCGTCGGCGCCGAGGAACGGCAGGAACCTGCGCAGCAGGTCATCGAACTTCTGGTCCCACATGGTGAATTGCCTTTCGGGAGAGGTGAGAGGGGAACGGTTCAGGTACGGGCGGGCTGCGGCCTCGGCTGGAGAGCGACCCGCGGCGTGACCGGCACCACCTCGAAGTTGGACGTCGTGCGCCGCACCCGGCCGAAGAGACTGTCCTGACCGGCCACGCACACGGCGCCGACGCCGGCTTCGCGCAGCGCGTCGACGACCGCGGGCCAGCGCATCGGGCGTACGCAGCTGTCCAGCAGCATGGTGCGCACCCCCTCACCCGTGGTGATCAGAGAGCCGTCCTGATCCGCGACGACCGGGATCCGCGGGTCGGCGAAGTCCAGGGGCCCGAAGACCTCTTCCTGGGCGCGGGCGCGCAGTCCTCCGAACGCCGAGCAGTGCATCGGCGGCCGCATCGAGTACAGCGACAGGCCGCCCAGTGAACGCAGCCTGGGCTTCAGCCATTCGAGGTTGTGCTCGCGCAGCGTGAGCATGTAGAAGTCGTCGTCGATGTAGCAGGAGATCTCGTATGTCTCGCCGCGTTCGTCCAGCTCTGCCAGTACTTCGCGCAGCTTGTCCTCGGGCACCCGCACGAAGGAGTGGGTGACCAGGTCCTTGAACTCTGTACTGAAGTAGTCCTCCAGCAGGCGCGCGAATCCGGCGGTGGCGCGGACGGCGTCGGGGAAGTCCAGCGCGCCGCTGAACGCGGCGGCCGGCTTCTCGCCGAAGCTCGGCCCCGTGCACAGCTCGGCCTCGACACCCAGCGTGTGCCCGGCCCACTGGGCCAGCGCCAGCGAGTTGACCATGAACGCGACCTGGGCGTATTCGCTGTAGTCGCCCTCGGTCTGCCGGTAGCGGTCGAGCAGCGAGTACCCGAGGACCTGGTCGGCGGTGGCGACCAGCTTCCGGGCGTAGGGGTTGATGACCATGAACTTCCCGACCTCCGCGAAGGGGGTGGGCCCCATGCCGGGGAAGATCATCGCGGTACCGGTCCGGGATGCGGTGGTCATGTGCACGGTCCCTTCGAGACGTACAGGCATACGGAGGCACAGGCGTTGAGTTGCGGGGGTGATGGAGCGGGCGGGCGGACGGGTTACGGGGAGCGGCGCCCGTACACGTACAGCTACTCCTCGGGAGCGAGCAGCACGCCGGTGCTGGTGTCGTGCACCGTGATCGCGGACACCGGGCAGGTCTCCGCGGCGTCCAGCGCCGCCTCGTCGGGTTCCGTCGTCCCGACCCGCGGGTAGGACTTGCCGGACCGCAACTCGAAGTGGCCGGGCGCGTAATTGGCGCACACCGAGGCGCCGATGCAGGCCGTCCGGTCGACGGCGATGGCCCAACTGCTCACCAAGTCACTCGCAGCCGCTTCGGACCGCGCACCAGCATTCCCTGCTTCCAGACGACACTGTCCTCGACATCGGCGATGTCCAGGGTGGGGAAGCGCTCGATGAGGGTGCTCAGCACACTCTGGAGCTCCATCCGGGCCAGCTGGGCGCCCAGACAGTGGTGCGGTCCGTGACCGAAGCCGATGTGCGGATTGTTCTCGCGGGTCACGTCGAGCCGCTCGGGGTCCTCGAAGATCTCGGGGTCGCGGTTGGCCGAGGCCACCGAACCGAGCACCGGTTCACCGGCCTTCACCGTGACATCACCGAACTGGACGTCCTCCAGGGCGTACCTGGCGAACATCGCGGAGTAGTTCAGCGGGATCCAACGCACCAGTTCCTCGACCGCCTGCGGCACCAACTTCGGCTTGGCGCAGAGCAGTTCCCACTGTTCGCGCTGGCTGAGCAGTGCGTAGAGGAAGTTGGGGATCTGCGAGGCGGTCGTCTCGGTGCCGGTGATGAGCAAGCCACCGGTCACATGCATGACCAGCTCCTCCTCGCTCAGCCGGTCGCCGTCCTCGTCACGCGTCTTGACCAGCGCGCCGAGCAGGTCCTCGGTGGGATTGCGACGCCGCTCCGCGACCAGCTCGCCGATGTAGGCGAACAGCTCCTTGGCGTTGCGCTCCATCTCTTCCCACGGCAGCGCCGTCGTGGAGACCATCGCCTCGGACCAGACGCGCAGCTTGGGGCGGTCCGCCGCCGGCACACCCAGCATCTCGGAGATCACCGTCACCGGCACGGGGACGGCGAAGTTCTCCACCATCTCGAAGGGGCCGCCCTGCTCGACCATGGTGTCGGCCAGGCCGTTCACGATCCGCTGGGTGTCCGCGCGCATCAGCTCCACGCGGCGCCCGGTGAACGCCTTGGCGACCAGCTTGCGAAGTCGGGCGTGGTCCGGTGCGTCCATGCCGACCAGACCGTCGTCCAAGTGCTCGCCGGGGTGGGTGCGCGGCTGGTTGCGCGTCCTGGCCATCGCCCGGCTGAAGCGGGGGTCGGCCAGGACGGTGCGTACGTCCTGGTAGCGCGTGGCCAGCCAGGCGGGTTCGCCGATCGGGAACTGCACCCGGCTCAGCGGTTCCTCCGTACGCAGCTTCGCGTACATGGGGTCGAGTATGAGCCGGTCCGGCTCGCTGAACGGATATGCGCGAACCTCCTGAGCAGTGGTCACCCGCGTGCCTCATCCTTCAAGTTGTTGAGTTCTTGGTGTTCTTGGAGTTCCTTGAGAAAACCGACCATGACCGAGGTGAAACGCTCGGGCTCTTCGATGTGCGGCATGTGACTGGATTCCTCGAAGATTTCCCAGCGCACTTTCGGTATGCGCTCGAAATAGGGTCGGACGGTGGCCGGCGTGGCCTCGTCGTAACGCCCGCTGATCAATAGGGTCGGTACTTCGATGTGCGGCAGCCGGTCTTCGACCGACCAGTCCTTGAGCGTCCCGATGACATGGAATTCATTGGGCCCGTTCATGGCGTGGTAGACGGTCGGATCGTCATTGATCTCCATGAAGGTGGCCAGATAGTCCCGGGGCCACGGAAGGACGCGGCACACATGACGGTCGTAGAAGACCCGCATGGCCGCGAAGTATTCGTCGGTGTCCGTGGTGCCCGCGGCCTCGTGCTGGAGCAGCGTCTCCTGCACCTCTGGCGGAAGCTGCTCCCTGAGCACCTTCATCTCCTGGAGCCACAGCGGCATCGACGCCGGTGAGTTGGCGATCACCAGGCCGCGTAGTCCGGCCGGCCGGTCGGAGGCATGAGCCGCGGCCAGCATCCCGCCCCAGGACTGACCGAACAGAATGTAGTTGTCGGCCACCCCGAGGTGCCGCAACAGGTTGTCGAGTTCGTCCCGGAAGAGCTGGACGGTCCAGAAGTCCGCCCCGTTGTCCGGCAGCCGCGTCGACCCGCCGTTCCCCAGCTGGTCGTAGTGGACTACCGGCCGGCCGGCCTCCGCCAGGGCCGTCATGCTCAGCAGGTAGTCGTGCGTGCTGCCGGGACCACCGTGCAGTACGACGACGGGCGGCAGTCCGCAGCGGAGATCCCCGGTGACGCGGTACCAGGTCTTGTAATCGCCGAAGGGGGCGGTTCCTCTGACGGTCGGTGTCGCGGGCATATTCCCACCCCAGGTCAATGTTTCGCAGCCTTCAACGGGAAGAACGCTATAGCAGCGAGGTAGCCGGGCAGACCCCTAGCAGCCCCTATGAGCCCTTAGTTGAAGGGCTTCTTCGCCGACCCCTGGATATGGTGGTTCACCAAGTGATTCTTAAGAGTGCCCATAGCTTCGGTATTTACGTAGGGGCCCCTGTCGGCGACCGCTAGTAGGGGTGGCTAGGGGGGGTCTATGGGTGGTCGGCGGATGAGGGCCGCCCGTAGCGTTCGGATGGACAATCCGAACGGGTTCAGGGGGTTCTTGGGTGGAAAGCGAGAAGAAGCTTCTCGACTACCTCAAGCGAGCGACGGCCGATCTTCGGGAGGCACGCCGCCAGTTGCGCGAAGCCGAGCGCAGGGAACACGAGCCCATCGCGATCGTCGGCATGAGCTGCCGCTATCCGGGTGGCGTCACATCTCCCGAGGAGCTGTGGCAACTACTGGAAACCGGCCGGGACGGAATCTCCGGATTCCCCGCCGGGCGTGGCTGGGACATCGAGGGACTGTACGACCCCGACCCGGACCAGCCCGGCAAGACCTATGCCCGTGAGGGCGGATTCCTGCACGACGCGGCCGACTTCGACGCCGAGTTCTTCGGCATCGGCCCGCGCGAGGCACTGGCGATGGACCCGCAGCAGCGGCTGCTCCTGGAGGCCTCCTGGGAAGCACTGGAGCGCGCCGGGCTCGACCCGCACTCACTGCGCGGCAGTCGGACCGGTGTCTTCGCCGGAGTGATGTACCACGACTACGCCTCGCGCCTGTCCAGCATTCCGGACGAGGTGGACGGGTACATCGGCAACGGCAATTCAGGCAGCGTCGTGTCGGGCCGCGTCTCCTACGCCCTGGGGCTGGAAGGCCCGGCGGTGACGGTGGACACGGCGTGCTCGTCGTCGCTGGTGGCGCTGCACTGGGCGGTACAGGCGCTGCGCAACGGCGAATGCTCGCTGGCCCTGGCCGGCGGTGTGACGGTGATGTCGACGCCCGACACCTTCACCGAGTTCAGCCGGCAGCGCGGGCTCGCGGCCGACGGCCGCTGCAAGGCCTTCGCCGAAGCCGCGGACGGCACCGGGTGGGGCGAGGGTGTAGGTGTGCTGTTGGTGGAGCGGCTCTCCGACGCCCAGCGCAACGGCCACCGCGTGCTGGGAGTGGTACGGGGCAGCGCGGTCAACCAGGACGGGGCCAGCAGCAGTCTGACGGCGCCGAACGGCCCGTCGCAGCAGCGGGTCATCCTGCAGGCACTGGCAAACGCGCGGCTGCGTCCGGCTGACGTGGACGCGGTGGAGGCGCACGGTACGGGTACGAAGCTCGGCGACCCGATCGAGGCGCAGGCGCTGCTGGCGACGTACGGTCAGAACCGTTCGGACCAGGGCCCATTGTGGCTCGGATCGGTGAAGTCGAATCTGGGTCATACACAGGCTGCGGCGGGTGTGGCCGGGATCATCAAGATGGTCATGGCGATGCGTCATGGTGTGCTGCCCAAGACGTTGCATGTGGATGAGCCGTCGTCGAAGGTGGACTGGACGGTGGGGCGGGTGGAGCTGCTGACCGAGGCGGTGGCCTGGGACAGTGCGCGGCCGCGCCGGGCGGGAGTCTCGTCGTTCGGGATCAGCGGGACGAACGCGCACGTGATCATCGAAGAGGCGCCCCAGGAGGAGGCGGCCCCGGAGCGTCAGGATGCCGCGCAGCCGACGCTGTCACTGTTGCTCAGCGCGCGGACCGATGGTGCGCTGCGGGCGCAGGCGGCCGGTCTGGTGGGCCTGCTGGAAGGGGCGCAGGCTCCTCATCCGGTGGATGTGGCCCTGGCCCTGGCCACGTCCCGTGCGCAGCTGGAGTGTCGTGCGGTGGTCACCGGTGCGGAGCGTGGGCAGTTGCTGTCCGGGCTACGGGCACTGGAGGCCGGCGAGGAGGCGGGTGTCGTGCGGGGCACGGAGGGAGAGGGGCGGCTGGCCTTCCTGTTCACCGGGCAAGGCGCCCAACGCCCCGGTATGGGACGCGAACTCGCCGCAGCTTTTCCAGTGTTCGCGGCAGCCCTGGACGAGGTGTGCGGATACCTGGACCCTCTGCTGGATCATCCCCTGAAGGATGTGCTCTTCGCTCAGGAGGGTTCGGA
>NZ_JBIURV010000092.1:0-17714 GCF_044741025.1 Streptomyces sp. NPDC088246 | reverse complement strand
GAACCGCCAAGGCCGGGGCGGGGAAGCGCCGCGTGGCGGCCCGGTAGAGCCCGCGGCCGGAACGTAGGAGAGTGCAGCCGCGAGCTCCGTCTCACGCCCTCACAGCCTTGCTGCGCAACGCGTCTACCTGCGCAAATGCGGTGTGAGGCTCACAATCTCCGCGTCTTCTGGGGGTTCCAGGCGCTCCTTTCGCGGGCGTGGCAGAGCCGGAACGGGGCTGCCGGGGAGGAGACCCTTGCGGCGCATGGCCTGGTCGCGGCTGCGGCACCAGGTGGTGCAGAACTTGCGGGGGCGGCGGGTGGCCTCGGGCAGCGGCTGGGCGCAGGTGGGGCAGTGGCCGGCCTCGATGACTGGGGCCAGGTTCTGGAACAGCCGCCGGACGCGGTCTTGGTCTTCCGGGGTGTACGGCTCCGCGTCGGCACGGCAGCCGGCGAGGAGTTCGGCGAAGACGGAGCGCAGCGCAGCGAGGTCGCGGCGGCAGGTGCCAAGGAGGTCGAGGTAGTTCTCCACCGGCCAGGTGGCCAGGACGGCGGAACGGGAGAGGTAGAAGCCGACGGTGTCGATCCGGTGGTGGTCGGTGGTGTCGAGCAGGAGGTAGCCGAGCAGTTGCCAGGCGCTCGCCTTGGGGAAGCGGTGACCCAGCTCCTGCGCGCCCTGCTCGTGTTGACGAATCTCGAAGTCAACCGCGGATTTTGATCATCCCCACCTCTGACGCGGTGGGATCGCACGCTGATCCAGCAGCCTGATCCCTGTCCTGTCCTCACAGGGACGAGGACCCATGACCTTCACTGTTCTTCGCGGAAGCCGTTGTATTCGTCATTCATCAGGTCCCAGAAGGACCGGTAGCGGACCGCTCCGGGCAGCCAGTGGGCGAGATACCAGGCTTCCCACTCTCCGTCTGCGGTGACCACGCAGGGGTTGAGCAGGTAGACGTCGGTGGCGTTCGGGGTATGGCTGATCGTCAGGGTGTGCGGCAGGTATTCGGGGCGGAGCGAGGCGGGGTCCTGGGCCTCGCCGTAGACGAAGTACTCCTCGTCGCTCACCCGAGGCGCCGTCTCCGTGAGTCCACCCGTCCAGCCTGTGATGAGCTCCGGGTCCAGGTCCCGGGCCCATCCGACTTCCTGGAGCGGCAAGATTCGGTCGATGCCATGGGTTGTGTTGAGCCAGCCGTTGCTGGTCAGCAGGAACTGCCGGTAGCTCGCCGGCAGAACGGTACCCAGTCGCTGTTCGAGCGCGCTGAGGTCCTCGCCGGTAGCCCCAGCAGCCCCCAGCCAGCGAGCTTTGCGCACTTTGCCGGGAAACGGCTCGGCCTGCTCCTGTTCATGCAGTACAGGGTCGAGCCACCCGTCACTCCACCGTTGCAGCAGATCCCGCCATGCGTAGCAGCGCCCATCATCCTGACTTTGTGTGCTTCCCATGGCGGAAGGTTAGGGGCGAGCACTGACATTGATGCTGATACTCAGGTTCCGGTGGCCGTGGCTCGGGCACTGACTGACGCCCTGCTGGGCTGTCCTCAAGTTGCTCTGTCCGGCCGCCGGGACCTGTTCTCATGGCTCCGGCCGGGCGGAACATGACCTGATAGCGCCTCTGTGTGTCAAGCGGCTTGAGCGAGGTGGGTTCGTTGGTCTCGTTTCGTGATCCGGTAGACCACGTTGGACAGGCGTCGTTTGAGCGCTCTGCGGGCTTCGGATGGTGTCTTTCCCTCGCTGATCTTGCGGAGGTAGTAGTCCTGCCCGCGCCCGCCGTCGCGGATTTGGCAGACGGCGATGGTGTGCAGAACCGAGTTCAGCGCGCGGTTGCCGCCGGTGTTGAGCCGGTGGCGGACATTGTTGCCGCTGGAGGCGTCCAGGGGTGCGCTGCCGGTATAGCTGGCGAAGTGGTGCTCGGTGGGGAACCGGCTGACGTCCCCGATGTGGCCGAGGACTTTCGCGGCCAGCACGGTACCCAGGCCCGGCAGGGTGGTCAGCGTTGTGCGGGTCGCGGCGACGGCCTCGCGCATTTCGGCTTCGTTGTCCTTGACCTGCCGGTCCAGTCTGCGCAGGTCGGCCAGCAGGTCACGGGCTATGTCCCGGCGGCAGCTGTCGGTGGCCGTGACCGGCCGGATGCCCTTCATCAGGGCGGCAGCCTTGTCGGCCGACAAGCCGGTGGGTGCTCCGCCGGGCAGGAGATCACGCAGGACGGCGTGGAGCCGGTTGAGGACGCGGGTGCGCTCGTGGACCAGGTCGTCTCGCCGCTCGGTCAGCAGCCGCAGGATCGTGGTCTGGTCTTCCTGGACTACGGGTCGCAGGTCATGGCGGAAAAGGGCGACCTGGGCAACGTGGAGGGCGTCCTTGGCGTCGGTCTTGCGGTCTCCTCCGGTGGCCAGCAGCCGGGCCCGGGCCGAAAGGGTGGAGGGCACGTCGACCACGTTCTCGCCCGCGGCTGCCAGCTGCTGGGCGAGCGAGCGGCCCAGGCCGCCGGCACCCTCGACCGCGAAACGACGGTCGGGCCACTGCTCGCACCAGCGCATCAGCTGGCGGAATGTTCCAGCGTTGACGACGAACCGGCGCTGGGCCACCTGATGGCCTGCGGCGTCAACGGCGACGGCGGTGTGGGACGACTTGTGGGGATCGACACCGATCAGGAACACAGGCTGCTGTCCTCGCACTCGATGAATCAGGAAGGGAAGTGCGGTGGGCACCCTGACTTGAAGTCACTGCGTCACCTTCATGCCTCTGTCGAGCCACACCGCGCGGGTGTCGGCCGGCGGCGGCACGCTATCAGTGAGCCAGCCCGAGGGCGGCAAGGAGCACTGCGGGCCCATGCCGACCGACACCCTGGACGCTACGGCTGCAGACCGAGCATCTGGGGTCGATTCAACAAGTCAGGAGCTTGGTCAGAAGCCCCCTCAATGTCCTGTCTGCGCCACCTGGCCGGCGCCCACCTTCGGCTGGGAAGGCAGTATCAGCATGACATCAGAGGTTGTGGAGGACGCCGCGGACCAGGTCGTGTTCGGCGGGGTCGACTCCCTGCTGGTGCACCACGACGTCGTCGTACAGGGCGCGGCCGGTGCGGCGCGCGGCACGCAGCCGGGCGCTGAGAACGGTGGAGGCGATGACCGCGCGGTCGTAGAGCAGCGGGACGCGCGGGATGTCCCACTCCCCCGGCTCCAGGGGGAGGCGGGGCGTGTCCGGGTCCCCGGGGCCGGCCGGGGGCTGGCCCGGATCAGGTTCGGCGTCCGGTGGGCGGCGGCGGGTGGGCGGCGGCGGGTGGGCGGGTCGGCCAGGGACCAGCGGGCGGTGTAGAAGCGGTAGGCCGGCATACGGCCGCGCAGCGTCTTCGGCTCGCTGATGTCCAGGCAGTGCGCGGCGATGGCGGCGTCCACGACTTCCTCGTCCAGGCCCGGCTCGCGGCGGCGGCCGCGCAGAACGAGAGCGAGGTGGCAGCGGGCTTCGGCGAGCAGGTGCCGGCGGTGGAAGAAGCCGTCCTTGTTCATCACGAACACCATCGCGGTGACGTCGACGGCCGCCAGGGCGACATCGACCACGGCGGCGACCCGGGCCCGGATCGCCGCCGCCGTGGCACGGGCGCGCTCGAGGAGGGAGTTGATGACGTCGACGGCCACCCCAGAAGTGAGGATCGCGCTCGTCCTCCACCACGCGCGCAGCTGCGCGAGCGGCCGGGTCTGCTGCTTCGGCGGGCGGGTCATCTTCGCCGCGATCCGGTTCAGCTTGGCGCGGGCCTGCTCGGACACCTCGGGCGCGAACTTCAGGTTGCCGTCGTCGTCGACGGCGGTGACGTACTTGTGCTCCAGCTCTGCCAAGCAGGCGGCTATCTGGTCGCCGCGCCGTGAGGTCCAGCGGATCAGCTCGTGCGGCACCCCAGCGATCTCCATCACTGGGCGGCGCCCGGCGGTGACGGTGCGCGGCTCGGAGGCCAGCCCCAGCGCCTCACACACCTCCATCATCACGATCTCGTTGTAGAGCGCGGACGCGGCAACGGTGTTCTCGAACAGGACCTCCGAGTGGACCGACCCCCACTTCCCGTCCAGGCGCTGCCCCTTCACCGACAGCATCAAATGGTCATGGAGCAGCGGCATCCCTGACCGGGCCTCGTAGTGGCGGAAGCGGGCCGCCACCAGGCCGCCGGGCGGCCGGACCTGATAGACGCCGTCCTTACCGAAGCGGATCACCGCCACCTCGTCCTCGATCCACTTCAGCACCCTCTCAATCGCCCGCTCGTGCGCGGCCTCGATCACCCGCCGGGTCTGGTCATCACCCAGCACCCACAGCAAGTAGATCGTCGGCTGCGGACGGAAGACGAAGTCGACGCCCGTGACCTTCACGCGGCGACCGAGGGCGCCGGCCTTCCACGCGTCCTTCGGTGACTTGCCCGCAGCCAGTTGGTCGGCCTCGATCAGATCCGCGTGCGGGTGCCGGCCTTTTTCCTTGAACAGGTTGCGCAGCTGCGCCTCGGTGACGACGTCCCCGGCGGCCAGGCCGAGGGCGGCGAGTCCGCGGCCCATCCATCGACCGGCCGGGACACCGGCCTCCTCCTGAGCCTTGGCAAGCGGCGTGCGCGCCGGGCGTCGGCCGTCACCAACGACGACCTGGCGCAAGTAGTAGCGGTACATCTGCCCGGCGGTGATAAGCGCGATATCCATCGTGCTGCCCCGGAGGAGACCACCGTGCCCACCTTCGAGACCCTCCTCCGCTTCACCACCAACCTCCAACACCTCACCACAGCCCAGCGCCAGCGCTTCCACCGCGTCGTCCTCGTCCTGGACGCCTTCGTGCCCGACCTCCGCACCGGCCTATTCCGCCCCGGCCTACGCATCAACGGCGTACGCGTCGCCCCCAGCGTCTACGAACTCTGCGGCCGTCGCCTCACCCCGAGGAGTCAAGGTTCCCGATGTCCGCGTACACGCGGGCCAGCGCCTCCCAGTCCGGCTCTTCGGCATCCACCCCGGTGCTGCTGTCAAGTACGTCAACACCGCGCATCCGGACAAGGCGATGCCACGTATCCGCTGACAGGGCGCCACTGACCACGGCAGCGCCGGACCGTGGGAGACCGACCGCAGCGTCCACGCTGGATAGTGCTTGGCTCTTCCGCTCCTCACACCTTCCGGAACGAGGATCCCCCGCCGGGGCGAACGCTCGCGCATGTACTTGCGCGCGGTGGCCGCAGGCCACGGGATGAGCTTGCGCTTCCAGGCCATCCAGTGTGTAGCGCGGTTCGTCGCCCCAGCCTTTCGACATGCGCGCCCTGCCCCGGAACCGACACGGGGGCCAGCAGCACGGACGGGACGGCGGGGCCGCACTCGCGGTAGTCGGCTCGTCGAAGGGGCTGAGTCGGTCGGCCGGGGGCGTTGGGCCGGAGGTGTTACGCGCGACCGCTGGTGGTGTGACGGTGCGACAGGTGATGGGCACTCACCCTCGCGCCTCCTGGTTTTATCGCCATCTTATGTTCGCATGGGTCCGCACTTGGTGAAGTCTGCGTGATGATTCGTTGCTGTGTGTTCGCTGTGTGTTCTGCGGTCTCCCGCTCCAGCGGACTCGGTGCTCAGGTGGGCGTTCGTCACCTGATGGACAGCGGCTACGGGTCGGCAGACGCAATCCACCCCGAAACAGGAAGGACCACCTTCAATGGCTGTGGCTGCCACTCCGTCTGCCTTCTCGGAAGACGGGCGCAAGCGAGTCCGACGCAGGCGTATCTGGCGCAGGGCGTCCTTCGCCGTGCTGTCCGGTGTGACTCTGCTGAGCACGACCACGTTCTTCACCACCGCCGCGTATGCAGCGGAGGCTCCGGTGGGACTGGGGACCGGCATCAGTTACGCCGTGCTGGCCGGCTCAACGGTTACCAACACGGTCACCACCACCGTTCTCAACGGAGACCTCGGGCTCAGCCCGGGGAGTTCTGTGACGAACTTCCCGCCCGGTCTCGTCTTCGGCGCTCAGAACGTGGCCAACGGTCCCGCTCTCACGGCGAAGAACGACCTGGGCATCGCCTACAACGACGCGGCGGGTCGGACCCCGACAGGGGACGTGACGGGCGTCGACCTCGGAGGACAGACGTTTACGACTGGCGTCTACAACTCCACAAGCTCAATGGCGCTCACTGGGACCGTCACCCTCGACGGAGGGGGGAACTCCGGCGCCGTCTTCATCTTCCAGGCGGCATCGACCTTGATCACAAGCTCGGCGAGCAGCGTCAGACTTGTCAATGGGGCTCAGGCCTGCAACGTGTTCTGGCAGGTGGGCAGCTCCGCCACGATCGGGACGTTCTCCAATTTCAAGGGCAGCATCCTGGCCTCGGAGTCCATCACGGTACAGAACGGCACGGAGATCCAGGGCCGGGCCCTGGCGCGTACTAGCGCGGTCACCCTGGACAACAACACCATCACCGTGCCGTCCTGCGTCGGGGCGCCCGGGCCGACCGGGCCCACTGGTCCGACAGGCGGTACCGGACCTACTGGTCCGACGGGCGGCACTGGTCCGACGGGCGGTACCGGACCTACTGGTCCGACAGGCGGCACCGGTCCGACGGGCGGCACCGGTCCGACGGGCGGCACTGGTCCGACGGGCGGCACTGGTCCGACGGGCGGTACCGGACCTACTGGTCCGACGGGCGGCACCGGACCTACTGGTCCGGCAGGACCTACTGGTCCGGCAGGACCTACTGGTGGTGGTGGCAAGGGTGACCACGGTGGTGGCAAGGGTGACCACGGTGGCGGCAAGGGTGACCACGGTGGCGGCAAGGGCAAGGATGACCACGGCAAGGGCAAGGGCAACCACGGCAAGGACAAGGGCAAGGACAAGGGCAAGGGCAACCACGGCAAGGACAAGGGCAAGGGCAAGGACAAGGGCAAGGGCAAGGGCAAGGGCAACCACGGTAGATAGGCTCGCGACCATCTGGCCGACACGCGGTCAAGGGCTGAACTGGCGCGCAGACCGGTGGGCGGCTCGGTGGGAGCAGAGGCTCCAGGCGTGCCAGGATCCCGGCGGTCGCCGCTCCTGAGCTCCTGCTGCGAACGCCTGCGCGGCGAGCTCCGTGACGTTGGTGTCGGCGACGCGCACCGCTGTGACCGACCGATTCCGCGCCTCTACCGCGCCTGTGAGGTCCTTGAGCAGCTGCGTCCAGTCCATGCCCGGCACAACGCTCGTGGCGGAAGAGAGTGACGGGCTGTGATGATCCGGGGATCTACCTCCCAGCTCGCTTCCCAGGAACGCGCCCACGAGGGAGAACAAGGGGTCAACCTCCCAGGCATCCCAGACAGATAGAACATCTCGCCCCCCAGGCACCTCCCGGATCATCAAGGGAGCTGGGAGGTTACACAACGTGAACCTCCCAGCTTCACACCCGGCTTGCTCCGGCGTAGGTCGATGGCCTGGGCGAGGAAGTCGGCGAGCTGGGCGGTGGCGTGCGGGTTGGCCTGGGCGAGCCGGGCGACGAACGCCAGCTGATCGACGCCGATGGCCGGGGCAAGGTGTGCGAGCGCGGACAGCAGCGCGGCGTGCGCGGGCGTCACCTATTCGAACAAACCGCCGCCGTAGCCTTCGCGAGCACAGCTTCTGTTGCCCACCTGGGTCAAACAACGGCGGCCCCTGCCTGGTCGAACCTCCCGGCGTTCCGCGACCACTATGTCAACGGTCATTGAGATGCCCAGGTGGGTGGCCGTTGGAGGCCCAGGCTGGTGGCCATCAGAAAGCCAGGCGTGTGGCCGCGGGTGTTCCCGGGGTGGGGGTCAGTTCAAGGGGACTACTCCCTTCCCTGCGAGGGCCTCGGCGAGGCGATGCGAGTCACCGGTGGTGGTCACGAGGTGAGCGTGATGCATGAGGCGGTCGGTGCTCGCGCCCGCGAGAGTCTTCGGCATGATCGTGTCGAAGCCATCTGGGGCTGGCACTTGTTCCCTCACAAGAGTTGCTGCTGCCACCTGGCCGTATCCCCGTCCCGGGGGCCTCGTTGATTCTCGCGGTGACGTCACGGTTTTCAAGGTGTCACCTTGACCGTTCAGGTGCGAGGAAGGTGTGCCGATGGCCGAGGCGAGACTGCAGGTCATCGCGGGCGGGGCTGTTGCGCAGGAACCGCTGACCACGGATCCGTGGCAGTTCCAGACCGCGTGCGTCGACGCGTTCGTCGCCTTCGAGGCGGGCCCGCGGGTTCAGCCAGGTGACCATCGACAACGACAAGCCGTCGGCGGCCGGACCGTTCGCTCCGGCCAGTTCCCAGGCCCGCGAGCGTACTTCGGCCCGCGCCGACCGGATCGCGGTGAGCGCCTTCGGCCCGGCTGCGGCAAGGGCGTCGATGAGCCGTGAGACCGTCGGGTCGGATGCCACCGGGCCGAACACGTCGCGCTCGGCCCGCAGCATGGCAACATCGGCGTTGAACCCCGACGTGCGCGAACCGATTGCGCATCTCCGCCAGGGCCTTGAAGTAGCGAGGGGTGAGCAACGTCGTCTCCGGCATGCACTCGCGCTGGACTCGCTTTCGAGCGTCCTCCCATTTGCAGCTCTGGAAGGCGCCCGTCGCGTGCTTGGCCGCGTCGTACTCATGGGAGGACGCCCATACGAGGGCGGGGTCCTTGAGTGCCAGCCGGGCCTTGAACAGCGTCTCGACAGTTGCCGCCAGGTGCACCACGGCGTAATTCAGGTTCCGGGTCGGGACGTCTTCGCCGGCGGCGAGGAGCGTGACGGTGCTCTCGAGGAAGTCCAGCCCGTTGAGCAAGGGGAAGTTGATGCGTGTCGGCTCGGCGCCGTCGCTGCTGTCGGTCATGTGCCCCCCTGCCTGGAAGAATGACGCACCCGGCGACCACACCCGGCGATCTCCATGGCTCCGGTGAGGCGCCAGCCAGCCTTGAAGGTTACGCCTGCAGGCGCTTGATCCAAGGGTGAGGTCCGTACGTCTGGGAGATTGTCGAACGCCGTCCGCTACGCCGACCCGGGTCAGCACCGGATCGCGGATGTGCTGGACGCGGCCCGCCTCCTGCGGCAGACAGGGGCGGCTTCGCGGAGCCGTTGCGCGGTGATCGTCAGGCCGTTGCGCAGGGCCTCGACCTCGCAGGCCAGGCGGATCTTCTTCTTCTCGAACCGAGCCAGGTCTGTCACCGGCTCCTCCATCTGCTGGAGGTTCCCGCAGCCACACCCGGACGGCAGACGTTCGCCGAACGGATCCCTGGACTGACCCAACGTCATGCTCAGCGGGCTGAGCGGCTGCGTGCGGCCTTGGCCGAGGTGGGTCTCGCTTTGGCCGGCCGTGCCGGAGCCCGGGACTCAAGCCACTCGATCCCTTCCCCGAACAGGCGGCACCGTGGACAGCCGTTTGCATACCTGCAGCTCGGTCAGCCGTGTGCGGTATCCCAAGGTGAGGGCGAGCGCCGGCCGCCGTATCTGTTTCCGCGACGCGGCCTGACACCTCACAACAGCCCCCTGGACCGCGCCACGTACGAAGCGCTCGTCACCGCCGTCCTCGCGTGGAAGGACTCGCACCTCGAACCCCGCAACTCGTACCCAGGCGGCCGGCAGCGGCGGCTCGCGACGGCCCCGCAGGCCGCGGCCTCGGCCGGGTGCCGGTCCCCGTCCGCGCCTGCGCGGGGACGCTCCGCCCGGCGACGCCGTGTGACCCGCCTAGGGGATGGCCTCCGGTTGACAGAGCTCAGGGCGACATAGTTACTTAAAGTGTCTGAGTCGTTACGTTGTGTGATCGATGGTGATCGTGCCGTCCCCCTACGAATCTGCCGCCGCCCTCCACCCCACGCGAGGAGCCCCACCGTGACCACGACCCCCACCCGTCCCACCGCCGTCCCGTCCATCGAGCAGCTGCCCCAGCCGGAGCTGCGCGGGTCCACCGACATCCAGGGCAACATCCTGGCCGCGTTCAACAAGGACTTCATGGACTTCCGCTACCTGCGCTTCCCGGACGCCGCCAAGGGCCGCGGCTGGCTCTCCGCGATCCTCAACACCGTCGCCACAACCAACGAGACGGAAGACTTCAACGAGCAGTTCTCGCTGGCCCGCCGGGCCTTCGGCCGCGACCCGTCGATCACCACCGTCCGCTGCGGGGTCTCCCTCACCTTCGAGGGCCTCGTGACGATCGCCAACAAACCCGATCAGATCAAGAAGGACCTCAGCACCTTCACGTCGTTCTGCGCGGGCGCGGCCGCACGGGCCAAGGACCTCGGGGACACCGGCGAGAGCGACCCCAAGACCTGGTTGTTCGGGGTCGGCACCGGCGACAAGGTCGTGCACGCGGTTCTCATCGTCGCCGCGGACACCGAGGCGCTGCTGAAGGAGAAGCTGAAGAACCTCGACACGGTCGAGCAGACCCACCAGATCACGCGCGTCCATGTGGACGAGGGCCGCACCCTGAAGGGCGATCTGAAGGGTCACGAGCACTTCGGCTACAAGGACGACATCTCCCAGCCCGGCGTCAAGGACTTCCACCGCGAGGACGCCAGCCGCGAGGGCTTCCGCGACAACCACGCCGGGACCGAGCTGATCGAACCCGGCGAGTTCGTCTTCGGCTACAAGAGCGAACAGGGCGACCGGAAGGCGCCGGCGTGGATGAAGAACGGCTCCCTCCAAGTGGTGCGCCGCCTTCGCCAGGATGTCGTCGGCTGGAACAAGGCCGTGGTGGACGGCGCCAAGAACTTCACCGGCAACATGGACGCCAACCGGCTCGGTGCCTGTCTGGTCGGCCGGGCCAAGGACGGCACACCGCTCGCCCCGCCGTGCAGCGCCGTGACCGGCCTCGGCTCGGACCGGAACGGTTTCGACTACGCGAACGACCCCACCGGCCGGCACACCCCCTGGGCCGCGCACATCCGCCGCACCCATCCGCGTGCCTTCGCCGGAATCGTCGACAAGAAGCCGAAGAGCCACCGCCTGATGCGCCGCGGCATTCCGTACGGCCCTGAGTTCAAAGGCGGCCCGGACGACGGTAAGGACCGCGGGCTGATGTTCATCTGCTACGGCACATCGCTGGAAGAGCAGTTCGAACTGGTCCAGCAGCACTGGTCCAACGACGACGCGTTCACCCCCGGGGAAAGCCGGTCCGACCAGGTTGCCGCCAACGGCTTCGACAAGGTCACCGGCCTCGCCGGCAAGGCCTCGATCGAGCTCGCGGACGGCACCTTCGGCACGGTCGACATGAAGCGCTTCGTCCGCACCGCGGGCGCGCTCTACGCCTTCACCCCCTCGATCAGCACGCTGCGGCTGCTCGCCGAGGGCGAGGACCTTCCCAACAAGTCAATCGGCTCCTGAGCGGCGAGGAGAAGCCATGAACGAGAGACCCACCGTCGAGGGCACGGCCAACGACCGCGCCCGCCAGCAGACTTGCTGGCAGCTGGCCCGCGAGCTGCTGCTGGTCGGTCCGGACGACAAGGACCTGAAGCTGCGCTACCTCGACATCCTGATCAAGGAGGGCATCCCGGAGACCGACGAGCCCAAGGACGTGCTGATCGTCGGCGCCGGGATCGCCGGTCTGGTTGCCGGGAAGCTGCTCAAGGACGCCGGGCACAACGTCACCATCCTGGAGGCCAACGCCAACCGGGTCGGCGGGCGGATCAAGACCTTCCGCTCCACCGATGACGAGCAGGACGGCCCGTTCTACGACCCGGTGCAGTACGGGGAGGCCGGAGCGATGCGGCTGCCCAGCTTCCACCCGCTCACCCTGGCCCTGGTCGACAGACTCGGCCTGAAACGGCAGCTGTTCTGCAACGTCGACGTCGATCCCGACACCGGCAACCAGAAATCGCCCGTCCCGCCGGTGGTCTACGAGTCCTTCGAGGACGGCAAGGTCTGGAAGTACGGCGAGGACAGCCCAGACTTCCGCGAGCCGGTCAAGCGCTTCAACAGCTGGATCCGCACCAACCGGATCCAGGCCCGCCGCAGCGAGTACGCCGCCGACCCGAGCAGCGTCAACGAGGGCTTCCACCTCACCGGCGACGAGGTGCGGATCACAGCCGGCGAGATGGTCAACCAGGCGCTGGAGCCGGTCCGCGACTACTACTCGTACATCGAGAACGGCAAGCGGGTGCGCAAGCCGTTCGCCGAGTGGCTGGACGGCTGGGCCCGGGTGATCCGCGACTTCGACGGCTACTCGATGGGCCGCTTCCTGCGCGAGTACGCGGGTTTCAGTGACGAGGCCATCGAGGCGATCGGCACGATCGAGAACATGACCTCGCGGCTGCACCTGTCCTTCTTCCACACCTTCCTGGGCCGCAGCGACATCAACCCGGACGCCACCTATTGGGAGATCGAGGGCGGCAGCTGGCAGCTGCCCTACGCCCTCGCCGATGAGCTCCAGGACGAACTCGAAATGGGCGAGCGGATGATCCGGATGGAGTACTGGGACCCGCGCCGCGACGGCGGGGCAGGCCAAGACGTCGGGCCGAACGGGCCCCAAGTCGCCGTCCACACCGTGCCCGAGGGCGACCCAGAGGCCGAACCCACGGTCTGGAAGGGTGACTTCGCGATCGTCACCGTCCCGTTCTCCGCGCTGCGGTTCGTCCAGGTCTCGCCCCCGTACTCGTACAAGAAGCGCCGGGCGATCATCGAGACACACTACGACCAGGCCACCAAGGTGCTGCTGGAGTTTTCCCGCCGGTGGTGGGAGTTCACCGAGGCGGACTGGAAGGACGAGCTCGACTCCATCGAGCCCGGCCTGTACGAGTACTACCAGCGGGCTGGCGAGGAGGACGCCGAGGCGGCCGCGCTGGCCGCGCACAACGGGCACCGGCCACCGCCCAATCTACCGAGGGTGCTGCTCGGGGCCCACCGGAGCGTGGACTCCAGCCGGATCAGCCAGGAGCAGTTGGAGGTCTTCCGGCACACCCCGCTGCGCCGGGCGAGCGTGCGCCCCGCCACCAACTGCTTCGGCGGCGGTTCGACCACCGACAACCCGAACCGCTTCATGTACTACCCCTCGCACCCGGTGCCCGACAGCGACGGCGGCGGCGTGGTGCTGGCCAGCTACAGCTGGTCGGATGACGCGGTGCGCTGGGACTCGATGGCCGACGCCGAGCGGTACGTGTACGCGCTGCGCAACCTCCAGTCGGTGCACGGCCGGCGGATCGAGGTGTTCTACACCGGCTATGGCCAGACCCAGAGCTGGCTGCGCGACCCGTACGCCTTCGGCGAGGCGGCGGTGTACACCCCGCACCAGATGACCAGCTTCCACCTCGACGTGGTCAAGCCGGAGGGCCCGGTGCACTTCGCCGGCGAGCACGTCTCGCTCAAGCACGCCTGGATCGAGGGCGCGGTGGAGACCGCCGTCCGCGCGGCGATCGCCGTGCACGAGGCACCCACACCACCACCCCGCGCCAAACCGGAGATCTTTCCAGATGTGCGGGCCGGACGCGCACGCAGAGCGGAGGTGCTGAGCGGATGAGCGGCAACGGCGAATGGACGGTGGGCCGTTACCTGGCCACGAGACTTGAGCAGTTGGGCATCCGGCACCTGTTCGGGGTGCCGGGCGACCACCTCGGCCCGTTCCTGACGATCATGCACGCCACCACCGGGGTGCGCTGGGTCGGCACCCCGACCGAGATCGGTGGCGGCTACGCCGCCGACGCCTACGCCCGGGTGCGGGCCGCCGACGCCGACCTCGCCAAGGGCGAGCAGGGCGTCGCCGCAGTCGCGGTCACCTACGGCGTGGGCGCGTTCAGCCTGCTCAACCCGATCGGTGGTGCCTACGTCGAGTACGTGCCGGTGATCGCGATCAACGCGGCGCCGTCGTACGAGCAGTGGCTCAACTACCAGGCGGTCGGTCTGCTCACCTCGCACATGAGCCAGCGCCGGGAGAGCAATCTGGAGGTCTACCGGCAGGTCACGGTGGACGCGCAGGTGATCTCCAACCCCGGGCTCGCGCCCTCGCAGATCGACAGCGCGATCATCGCCGGCCTGACCGAGCGCAGGCCGGTCTACCTGGAGGTGATGGACGACCTCTGGAATGCCCCGTGCGCCGAGCCGCAGGGCGAACTCCGTGGTCAGGAAAGGCCGTTCACCAAGAAGAACGAGGAAATGCTCGCCAAGGCGGTGGAGGCCTCGGTGAAGCTGGTCGAACGGCTCGGCACGCCGGTGCTGTGGGCGGGCGAGGAGATCGAGCGCAACCGGCTGGAGCGGGAGCTGGTCTCTCTGGTGCAGCTGACCGGCATCCCGTTCTGCACCACCGTCGGCGCGAAGTCCGTGGTCTCCGAGAACACCCCGGGCTTCACAGGCGTCTACAACGGCAAGGCGAGCCTGCCGGAGGTGCGCAAGGCCTTCAAGGCCGCCGGGTGCCGGATCGGCCTGGGCACCTGGTCGACGTCGAAGAACCTCGGCGGCGAGAAGTCGATCGGCGACGACTGGATCGTGGCCGCCCACGAGGGCGTCAGCGTCGGCGCGCAGTACTTCCCGGACGTCCAGCTGGCGCGGTTCGTCCCGGCACTGCGGGACGCGCTGGGTGTCGCTTTCGGCAAGCGGGCGTTCGAAACCGACCTCTTCGCGCTGGCACACGCCAAGGACCGGCAGGTCCCGGCGAGCACGATCGCCTTCCTGACCGGCCTGAGCAGCACGGACTACCCCGAGGAGCTCACGTACGACGGGTTCTTCCAGCACATGAACGCCTTCCTGCTGAGCCAAGCGCAGGGCGACGGCCCGGAGGCCACCTCGCCGTTCACGGTGGTCTCGGACGCAGCGTTCGCACTGCTGGGCTCGATGAATCTACAGATGGCGGAGCGGGCGAGCTTCGTGGCGCAGAACAGCTGGCTGTCCATCGGCTACTCGGTCGGCGCGGCCACCGGGGTGGCGCTGGCCCGCCAGCAGCCGCTCAAGCGGCCGCTGGTGTTCGTCGGGGACGGATCGTTCCAGGAGACCTGCCAGGAGCTGTCCACGCACGTGCGCCACCACCTGCGGCCGGTGGTCTTCGTCCTGGACAACGAGGGCTTCTACGGTATCGAGCAGATGCTGGTCAGCCCCTGCTACTACAAGGAGAAGCCGTCCGACGGGGCCGACTTCTACAACGTGCTGCACCCGTGGCAGTACGAGAAGCTGGCAGAGGTCTTCGGCTCCCAGAAGGACCGGATGCACGGGCGGGAGCTCACCACCCACACCGAGCTGGAGTCACTGCTGCTCGACATCGCCGATCCGGGCAGTGACATCAACCACGCCCCGATCCTGGTCCGGGTCCGGCTCAACCGGCACGACTACCCGCGGGCACTCCAGTACAAGATCGACGAAAAGTGCAAATAGCCGCCGTACGGCGCACCGGCCCCGGCCTGAGGATCGGGGCCGGTGCGCGCCGCGTCCGTGCTCAGCGAACTGATGGTCCGCGCCCCCTGGCGCAGGACCGGCACCACCCGCCGGCTCCACGACGAACTGCTCGCGGCCCGGCCCGAGTTCGCCAAGGCGAACAGCTCCCCGAGTGGCTCGACGCCGTCCGTCAGGACGACCTGCCCGGCCTCCGCACCCTCGCTGCGGGCGACGATCGCGACGTTGTCGTCGCCGGCCTGACCCTGCCCTGGAGTTAGGCGTCGCCAAGGGCCACGTCAACCGAATCACGATGCTCAAACGCCAGATGTTCGGCCCAGCCGGCTTCGCCCTACTCCGTCAACGCGTCCTGCTCTACTCGTGAAGCACAGGTCAGACCACACGGTCAAGGAGCCCTGTCTTTATCGAGCAGTAGTGAAGTCACATGTCGATGGGCTTGGGAGGCGCCTCAATCCACAGAGGGGGCGGTGTTGATGAGTTCGGGAGGCACTGGATCTCTTGCCAGCGCAGCATCGGGATGCCGTCGGTTGGTGAGGGGGGCGTGATACTGGTAGGAGCCGTTGTTCGAGTGGTCTGTATCCGTGCTCGGCGCTCTCGGATCCGTCACGGTTCGTAGCGGTCAAGCCAACGGGAACGGAAAAACCAGTCGTAGTTGATCAAGGTTCCTGAAACCCTGACCGGCATGACCCCGGACCCCGTTGACCAGGCTCGACGTCTCGCGTGTGACCGTTTCCCCGATGCGCTCGCTGTGATCCTTGCCGGGTCGACGGCTGCGGGACGAGCCACTGCCAGCAGTGACCTGGACATCGCGGTGCTCATCGGGGACGGCGGCGAGACCTGCCGGGAGACGATCCGGTTCGAGGGACGTGTCGTGGAGCTCTTCATCCACACACGTGCCGGTCTCGTGGACCTCTTCGCTGCGGACGTAGCTGCACGTCGCGCGGTCCTGCAGAGCATGTATGCCACCGGTCTCGTCCTGATCGACACGAATGGTGAGGCCGGACGCGCCCGCGCCCTGGCCGAGGCGGACCTCCGCGAGGGTCCGCCGTCGCTGGCACCGGAGACCGTTGAGACAAAGAGGTATGGGCTGACGGACGCTCTGGACGATCTCGCCGACGCAGGCGACCACATCGAGCGTCTTGCGGTGGCGGGGTTCGTTCTCAACGCTGCGGCCGATCTGCTCTGCGACTACCAGCACGCGTGGATCGGCGGCGGGAAATGGCTGCCGCGGCGTCTTCTGGAGGCGGACGCAGAGCTCGGGGCCGCCCTGCTCGAAGCGCACCTGCACCTGTGCAAGTCGGGAGAACCGGGGCCCATGATGGACGCGGCATCAGGGATCCTCAACCTGGTCGGCGGGCCGCTTCGCGAGGGCTATCGCAGAACCTGGCGCGGTGTCATCGAATCGGTTGCTGCTGCTTCCGGGCGTTGATGGGCTGAGGCGGGTGACGGTCTCGGTGGCTATCGAGTGTGGTCGCCGGGGGCGTAGTGCTTCCCGGCGGCCCGGGAAGAGCCAGTCGGCCAGCATCGTGCCAACGCTCCGTCGGCTCGCGCCTTCCCTTTTCTCCGCCGCCTCCGCGCGCAGCGCCGTCACTTCTGCTCGACAATCACGAGCCGAGTGATCACCAACTGACTCCGGGACCCGTCGACAAACGCGGCTCCCAGAGATCGACGAAGCCAAGGAGCCCGAAGCCCTCCGGGAACAGTTCCAAGAACTCCCGCCGCACGGGGTCGGACTCCGCTTCGGCCATCGTCCCGAGCAGGTCGATCAAATCGCTCCGCTGGCCGCTCGACAACCGTCGCCCAGGCGATCGCACTCGCTGAGGGTGCCGTCCAGGAGCACGTAGTCGGGGTTGTGCTCGCGCAGGGTCTTGAGCATGCCCGGCGCCCGGCCGGCCAGGAGGTGGACGACCGCGGCGGTGTAGGCGTGGGCGGTGCCCACGGATATGCCGAAGCCGGCCGCGATCTCGGCGAGGGTGTCGTGCCTGCGCATGGGAGGGCGCTTCCTCCCTCTTTTCCAGAGGCTGCTGCTGGAGCCTACGGCGGATCCGATGCAGTGCTTGGAGACGGTTCTCTCCAACCATCCCTACCATGACGCGGTCGTCGACCTTTTCTTGTACCTGAAGGAACTCGAGGCCGTGCCCGGGGACCACGTACCGGGCGTGGTGCTGTGCCGCCCGTTCCTCCGTGACCACTGCACGCTTCCCCTCCCCGGCGTATAGCCCAAGGAAACGACGAAACTGTGACCGGCGGCGCAGACGGGCCAAGGGTGCCGCACATCCTCCAGCACTGCATCCCAGCCGCCGATGGGGATCAGCCACCTTGGGGATACCTCAAGCGGAGGCACGTAAGAGGGCGATAAGAGCCGGTTCCTCAGACTTGGTGCCGATCTGCCCCTTGAACCGCCCCGGGTTTGATGGAGATCATCAAGACCCGGAAGGATGCCGATCATGGCTGCTCCCCGTAAGTACCCCGACGAACTGCGTGAACGCG
>NZ_JBIURV010000091.1:0-19208 GCF_044741025.1 Streptomyces sp. NPDC088246 | reverse complement strand
CACCCCAACAGAGTGACGGCCACACGCCGCCCGGCACAGCACCCGAACGGCGCGTCACATCACAACAGGGCAAACGTTCCCTGCTACGGCACTAGTTACAGGCTATGCGCAGATTGATATCGCGGTAGCGATATCGCCACGGCGATGCATGTCGATCTACGCCGACCCCAGACTCGTGCCACTGCCGCAGTACAACCAGGCAGCAGGCAGCGGCGCGGTGTCCGCCGACGCGTATTCGGAGGGGGCGTTGTGTTCGGGACCGTGACAGAGCACGCACTGTCGGCCACGCAAGCATTACGCGGCCATCTCAGTCCGGAGCTGCGACAGAGCTTCCGTGGCTGCGTCGTTGATCTCGGCCAGGACGTGACCACCAGTTCGGTTGATGCGCTGCAGCTGATGCGGAAGCCGCTGGGCGCGTGCCTCGTTTACGGCTTGGGTGAGCAGCTCTGCAGCGCCGCGGGTATCTCCGCCGAGAAGACGGACCTTGCCGGTGGTGATGAGCTCGATGACGCGCCACTGAGGTGCGACGGCCGTGGTCGTTGCGGGCGCAGGCTGTTCAGCGCGATGTATGGCCGCCCGAGCGCGGCCGGTGCCAATCAGACCCCGGATCTCGATCTCGTACAGGGCTACGGGGTTGACGAGGCTGGTGTGGTCGACCTCGTCGAGCAGAGCCCTTGTTTCCTGGATGGCGCGATCGAAGAGCGGGGCGTTGCCGAGGGCGCCGGCGGCTCGGGCGAGGAGGGGCAGGACCGCTGCGCGGCTCATACGGTTGGGAGCAAGGGACGCGGCGGAGACAAGGCGGTTGACCGCGGCGCCGACGAGTCCCGCTTTGCGCAGTTCGTTTCCGTGCATGCGCAGCGCGGTGGTTGTCAGTGCGGGGTCATCGAGGAAGCCCACGACGTTGAGGCTCTTGGCGGTCCAGTGCGCAGCGGTGGCGAGGCGTTCTTCGGGCAGGACGTTTCCCAGAGCGGTGCCGAGTCCGAGCCGGGCATCGGCCAGGAGGCGAAGCGCTTCGCGCTCCGTGTGTCCGTCTCGTGCGCGGGCTTCCAGCCGGGCCACGAGCGGCCACAGTTCGGCGACGGCTTCCGAGGCGTGTCCGGTCTGGCGGGCGATCTCGGCGAGACGCACGGTGGACTGGCCGAACTGGAGCATGGCTCGGAAGTCGGTGTCCGCGGGATCGGTGACGCCCAGGACATGCGGCGGCAAGGTGAGCCGGTCGGCGATGTGCCGCAGAGCAGCGACATCGGTGAGGCGGCGCTTGCCGAGCTCGATCGCGGAGACGTAGGTCTTGTCGTAGCCGATGAGGGCGCCGGTCTCCGATTGGCTCTGTCCGTTCACGCGGCGGTGGAAGCGGAGGATGGCCGCGAGGTCTCGGGTAGCGAGGACGGTTTGGGCTTCCGATGTGGCCCAGTGCCATGCGGCGTGCCGGGAGGACGGTCGCGGGGCATGCCCGCTGTCGGCGCTGTGCCCGGCCATGTCCGGCTACCTCTTCTTCCGGGTGGCGTACACGGTGGCGATGGACCGTTTGTAGCCGTCAGGCATGGTCAGCTCGGGTACCTCGTGTTCGGCGAAGAGGCCGACGCGGGAGTGTTCGTGACTGACGACCGGGGTCATGTCCGGTGTGAGGACTGTGCAGTCGTAGGTGACGATCAGGACCCGGCGGCCGGGGAGCGGCTCGTAGATCCAGGTGTCGAGGAGGTCTCCGGCCTTGACTTCCCAGCCGGTTTCCTCTCTCAGCTCTCGTTCCACGGTTTCTTCGAGGCTGTGGTCGGCGGGGCCCGATCCGGCTGGCGGGCCGATCTCCAGGCGCCCGCCGGGCAGTTCCCACTCCTCGCGCTCGTTGCGCAGCAGGAGAACACGCAACCGGTGGTCCAGGGCAACGGCCTTGACCGAGACCGGCCAAAGCGACGGCTGATACGACATGCAGATTCCCAGGGTGCGATGGGTGGACCGGGTCCCCGGAACGTAGCAGGCGGCCACAGACCTCCGAAGCTCGTACCCGAATTGTCCGAGTCGACAATCTGTCGCTTTACCAGGCCCCGTGCTCTTCAGACCCTGGTCGAACCGTGTCCCATTCGCGAAGGAGCACATCAATGCTGACGTGTGCGCGCACTACCGGATTCGAAGCCCATTACGTCCAGCAGCAGGGAGAAAAGGCCAGCGGACTGATTGCCGGACAGCTGCGCGAGCGCGGACTGGTCACGGTGGACGGGCTGGAGTCCCGGGAATCGGTCCTCGCATTCGCCCAGCGCGTCATGACGCTGGTGCCGCACCGCGACAGCGACCCGGACAACCTCACGACGATCCACGACATCGGGCGGGGAGCACGGCGGCCGGGTCTGGCGGGGCTCGGTAACGGCGAGCTGCTTGCCCATACCGAGCGGTCCAGTGTCCCTGAGCCGCCGCGGCTCATGCTGCTGGTCTGCCTCCGGCCGCCGGTGAGTGGAGCCGAGGTGCTCCTCACCGACGGGCAAGCCGTTCACGAACACCTGAACGCCGAAGCCCCGGAAGCCGTGGAGCTCATGGGCCTGCCCGGGACTGCTTTCTACGGCGATGGCGGCGGACGCCCCGCGCAGATCTTCACGCGTCACCCGGGCGGCCGGGCTTCGATCCGGTACCGGCAGGACGAACTCGCACAGTTCAGTCCTGTGGTGGCACGCTTTCTGCCGGATCTGAGAGCGGCCATCGCAGCTCACCAGTGCGCCATCACCCTGTCGCCAGGACAGGGCTACCTCATCGACAACCACCGCTACCTCCACGCCCGTTCGGCATTCAGCGGCCCACGATTGTGCGTGCGCGCCCTGGGAACACCGCTCTTCCCTCTACCTTCGGGGTTCGCCGCAGGCTTTGCTGACAGCGTGTCCGCGACTCGGACCGTCACCCCGGGTTCGCCGGCGCAGCCCTCCCGCGCAACCGTGGATGTCACTGAATCGGGGGCGCCAGTGGTCCCGTCCGGGGGCGGCGCCGCCGACGGCGGGAGGACCTCATGAGGGCTCCGGCAGGCTGGCCGCCGAAGGCCCGGGACACCAGGGCCATTGTCGAGGCGTATCAGCGGGTCCTGGGATGGCCACTGATCGTCGGGACGACGTTCGTGTCGCCGGACCGCGCTGCCGCCGAACTGGCGGAGCGTCCCAACGTCCAGCTGAGCACGCCCTGCTCCGCATTCGACGCCGTAACGGTTTCGCACGCGGTCGGCATGGAAACCATGGTCCTGCTCGGACGACGCGATGTGGGACCTGTGCCGTGCCTGACCGTGCACCGGGACCAGGCCATTCTCCTGGTCCAGGCCGGGACCGGCGGAGTGTTTGCCGGGCTGGAGAACGTGTCGGTCGAAGCCGGGTCGGGGGGACGTCTGATTCTGCCGCCCTCGTCCAGCCGGCAGTGGGATACGCCTCCGTGGGACATCAAGGCTGAGGCCCCATGTCCACCGCTTGCTGGCCCTGTGCTCGCTCCGTGCATTCACGACGCTCTACGGCTGTTCGGTGTCTGCTCGACATAGCCCCTGAGACCGGCCACCGGGGCCGATGCGGGCTGGTCCGTACGCCGCCCCCGTAGGTTGCGGGCCAGCCTTTCGGCCCCGGTGGCCCCTTCACTCATCCCCGCTGCCTCTCCAACCATTTCCACTCGTAACCCGGCCCGCACCTCCGCACCTCCGCACCTCCGCACCTCCGCACCTCCGCACCTCCGCACCTCCGCACCTCCCGATGGTGAAGGCCTTGACCGGAGTCCTGATGTCCCCCTTCCGAGCACGATCCTTCTCTGGCATTTCGCCGCAGACACAAGGCCCTGAGGTGAGGTTGAGCCAGCGGCTGTCGCCGCCCTCGTCGGAACAGCCAGCGCTCAAGGGCAAGCGCCGTGCCTCTGGGACCACGGGCGAGTTACCGGCTGCTGGCGTCGGCCCAGTAGTGCGTGAGCATCTCGCCGGGCCAAGCAGGCTGATGTACAGGGCCGCGGGGTCCCATTTCCTCGAAGTAGGGTGCCAGGTCGATTACCGGGGTGCCGTCGACCGCGTCGAGGTCGGTGACCAGGAGGTCCCGGCCGTCCACGCCGAGCAGGCGTGGGTAGCTGATCGCGAGCTGGCCCGGCCTTCGGTGGTTGCGGTGGACGAACGTTCCCGTCGCCGGCCAGCGGCTGTTGCCGCGCGGGCTGCGTGCGTGGAGCTGCACGTCTTCGCGGTGCGCGAGGTGGAAGTGCCACGTCACCGTCAGATGACTGAAATCCTCGATGCCCTGGAGGGTCTCGACCGGGTAGGTGTGGTGGAGCCGGATGATCGCTTCGGTTCCCCCCTGGTAGTCGTCCAGGACGTCGGTGTGGCCGCCCACCACGGTGGCGATCGGGGTGATCTCGATCGGCTTCTCTGCCGTCACTGTTGTTCCCTTTCTGTCCCCGGTGCCGCCGGTGCTGTGGGTGCGTGGCGGTGGGGGGCCGGTCGCGTGGTCCGGTCAGCCTATGGTGCGCAGCATTTCGCGGGCGCGCTGGTCGAGTTCGGCGACGTGGCGGCCTCCGCGTTGACGGACCGGGGAGAGGTCTTGCTGCATGCGCACGAGGATGTCGCGGGTGCGGCCGGAGTGGATTCCGGTCATGGCGTCCAGGGCCTGGGTCCAGGTGTGGCATGCCTCGTCGAGGCGGCCTTGGCGGACCTGGACGGCGCCGAGGTAGCCCAGGGTCACGCTGTGGGTGCGGGCGTAGAGCTGGCGGCGCCGGGTGGCGACGCTGCGCTGGAAGTGGATCTCGGCGTCGCGGGGGTTGCCGAGGTCGCGCAGGGCGCAGGCGGTCTCGTGTGCCAGGGATGCCTCGGCGAAGAAGGCGACCCGGTTTGGGGCGTCTCCGGTGTGGCGGCCGAGGTCGCGTTCGGCCAGGCTGATCGCGGTGAGGGTGCCGGTGCGGTCGCCGGAGGCGGCCAGGGCCCGGGCGTGGACGATGCCCAGCAGTGCTTTCTCTCGCCAGCTTGCCCGGCCGTAGCGTGTCGGGTCCATGGATGCGGAGGCGAGGTCGAGGGCCTGGCGGGGGTGTCCGAGGTCGACGGCCTGGTGTGCCATGGCGCGCAGGATGTGTCCGGCGAGGGGGCCGTCGCCGGCTTCGGCGGCGAGTTTCGCCGCGAGGGTGAAGTAGCGCTGTGCGGGTCGGTGTTCGGAGGCGTCGAAGGCCATCCATCCGGCGAGGTAGGCCATCTCGGAGACGGCGGAGTACAGGTCGCGGCGGATCTGTTCGCTGGGGAAGCGCCTGGCGAGGATCGGGGCGACCTCCAGGCTCAGGTGCGCGGCGAGTGCGGAGCGGCCGGCGGCGCCTCCGCGCTGTTGGTCGCGGGCGGAGAAGAAGGTGGTGGTCTGGCGGATGTCGTCGATGTCCGCCGTGGTGACGGTCTGGGTCGAGTTTGCAGGGCGTCCCGTGGCCGTGTCGGGAGCCTGTTGCCACCACGCGGGGCTGGGGATGGCGAGTCCAGCCACGGAGTAAGCGGTGCCGGCCAGCACTTGGCGTCTGTGCAGCATGTCGAGGTCGTCTCTTCCCAGCTCGGCCAGCATGGTCAGTGTGTTGGCGCCCCAGTCGGAACTGTCACCCGCAGCCTGGTCCGGGCCGGGTGCCAGTCCGATGTCACCCAGGGTGATGGGGCGGGCGAGCTTCCGCGTCAGCGTCTCGCAGAGGATATGGGGTGCCGGGCCGCTGGGGCGCGTGCCCAGGACCCACATCGAGATGTGGGACCGGCTGATGCCGTACAGCTCGGTGGCCCCGGATTCCTGAGCGACCCGGAGGACGGCTGCGGCGGCCTTCGTCTGCGACCAGCCGGTCTCCGCGATCCGAGCTGCCAGCGCTTCGTTGCGCGTACGAGCCATGGACGATCCCTGACCTCGAAACGATCTTTGGCACCTTTGGCGGGGTTGCCCACGCTCCGGGACTGCCCACCAACGGTGTTTCACGGTTCTCTCAACGTAGCCGTTTTCAGGGTGCGTTCACATCCGCACGCGATCCGTCGACGGTGTTCGCCGCTCCCCGGTATCCGATTCGACCCCAGGAGGCAGCCCGTGTTTCTTCGGTTAGTGGCCTCTCGCTTCACCTCTGCATCGCCTGGTGTCAGGTCGCGGGCCGGCCGCGGTCATGGGAAAGGGCACGCCCGGGATTCGGTCGTCGCGGCGGCCGAGACCGTCACTCTCGTCTTGAGCGAGGACGCCTCGGTCCCGGCCTCCGTTCAGGACGTGGCAGACCTCGCCGAGCACCTGCGCGGTCATCTCGTGAGGCTCGGTTCCGAGGGGCCGCGGAGAGGACCGTGGGCACAGGCACTGGGCGCGGCCCGGGAGCTGGCTGAGCAGGCACCGCCGGCCGACGACTTTCTTCGGTCGCGCGTTCATCTGCGGTGTCTGGCACTGGAGTTGAAGTCGGTGCTCGATCAGACGAGCTCTCGGCCCGTGTCCGGTTCACAGCGGTGAGCAAACGACAGCCGCGCCCACCTACGGTTCCGGCCTCGCGCCCGTCGGCCGCCGTGATCGAAACCTCCCGACGGGCCTGTCCCGTCCTGACCGGAGAGCTGATGACTCCCCTGCTGAGCACTCGCCCTCGTCACCCCGTGATGGTGCATTTCGGCGAGCCTCCCCGCCTTCCGGACGTTTTCGACGTGGTCCGGGTCGGTCTGGCCTTAGGCCTGCATGCGGTCGCCCACCTCGTCGAGACCAGGCAGGCGGTCGGTCCGTACCTGGGCTGCCGCGAGCACGCCACACTCCTGATTCCAGTCGAGTCCGGTACCGCTGACAGGTGGGACCCCTCGCACTCCGACTGCAGCCGTCACACCACGGTCAGGACCATCAGGTGCGGGCAGAGCTACGGCCGGCCCTGCCGGTCCTGCGTCTGGGTGGAGCAGCTCAGTCTCGGTGCCCGCGCAGCGACCACTGATCGGGTGGCGTTGCAAGAGGCGCTCAGTCTGCAGTGGTCTCGTCTGGGCCGCGGTGCGGTGCAGTTGGACGTCTCGCCTGTGCGGGAGGTATGCCATGTCTGATCACATCATCCGGGCCAGCGTCGGTACCGCCGGTCCGGGGCGCGGGCGCCGTGCTCATGCCGGGCACAGCGTGCGGATGCCTCCCGCTTTCACGGCTGCCGCTGGGGCAACCACGGTCATGGGCGTGGGTTGGCTCCTTGACGGGCTGGGCATTCTGCCCGCCCAGGGAAGCGCTGCCGCGGCCTGCTCAGCCGCTGGGGGAATGCTGTGGTGGGCCGGAGCCAGGACGCGATCCGGGCGCAAGGCCGTAGCGCACGCTCAGCAGGTCCGTGCGGAACGCGACGAGGCGTTGCAGACACTGCGTGGACTGCTCACCGTGGTCGACAAGGGCAGGGAGAGCGTTACCTGGGCCCTGGACCAGGCCCGGCAGGGCGTCGCGCGAACCGACTTCGAGCTTCCCGTTGAACCGCCTCGGACCGGGGACGTGGGGAAGGATGCCATTGCCGCTGTGCAGCATGCCTTCACCGAGGCATGGCAGGCGGTGATGACAGGGGCGGCTCGTGCACACCGGATGCTGAACACGCAGGCCGAACTGGCGGAGATCTTCTCCTCGCTGGCGCCGCGGCTTCAGGGGCTGGTCACTCGCGGGATCAGCGCGATCACCGATGTCGAGCGGACTGTGGAAGACCCGGACCTGCTCAACAACCTGTTCCGCGTCGACAATCTCCTGACACGGATGCGCCGCGAGGTGGAGAGCCTCCTGGTCCTCAGCGGCAACATACCGTCTCGCAACAGCAAACCCGTTCTCATCGTGTCGGCCATCCGGAGCGCGGTCGGCGAGATCCCCGACTACGCCCGTGTGCGGCTGGCCCCGGATCCCGTGACCGCTGCCATCCCCGGGTACGTCAGTCCCAACCTTGTGCACCTTCTCGCCGCGCTGATGGAAAACGCGACTCGGTTCTCCACCGGGCAGGTGGAGGTGCACACCCACCAGACCGACAACGGCATCGCCCTGGAGATCCTCGACCGCGGAACCGGCATGTCCCAGACCAAGCGGGACGCCCTCAACCAGCTCCTGGCCGACCCCGATTCTGCAGATCTCCGGGCCCGTCTGCGCGAGGGAACGATCGGGCTCCTGGTGGCTGCCCTTCTGGCGCAGCGCCACAAGTTCTCCGTCTCGCTTCGCCCCAACGTCCTGGGAGGCACACAAGCCATCGTGCTCCTTCCCCAGGTTCTGATCACCACTATGGCCGAGGATCAGACGCCGGCGGTCCCGGCCGCACGTGAACCCGCGCCTGCTCTGCGCCCAGCGCCACAGCCCAGTGGGATCCTCCCGGGCAGCGGGGGTGGTCTTCCGCGCCGGATTCCCCCAGCGCGAGATGCGACCGGCGCGACGTCCCACTCCATTCCCGGCGCGGCTACCGATCGTCCCGCGCTGCCACGCCGGGAGCCGGCCCAGGTGGGACCGCCTGCCCCGTTGCAACCGCAGATTCCCACCGGCCGTGCTACCAGCGGCCTCATGGCCAGCTTCCGATCCCGGACGCCGAGCGAAGGCGCTGCGCGCCCCACGCCGTCGGCGGCCGGCCAGCCCCCCGCCCCTTCTGACACGACGCAGGAGTGACCATGTCCACCACCAACGAACTCGCCCTCGGCGCAGCGCGCAAGCAGCTCTCCGACCTCCTGGACGGGCTGATCAGCCGCACTCCCGGGGCGAGCCGCGCGATGCTGGGAAGCAACGACGGCCTCAAGCTGGCCTGCTCCAGCCAGCCGGCGGACAAAGCCGATGGCATGGCCGCGATTGCCACGGGGCTGTATTCCCTGGGACAGCAGCACTTCAGGGATCGCGAGGGAGGCACGCGGCAGGTCGTCGTGGAGCACGACGCCGGCACTCTCTTCGTGATGAGCGCGGGCCGGGTGAGCGCTGACGGCCTCAGCACGATGCTGGCCGTCGACACCACGCCGGACGCCGATCCGGGCCTTATCGGGCACGCGATGGAAACGTTCATCAACGGCCTCGACGAACACCTGGTCACCCAGGCCCGGGACCGGGACCGCCGCACAACGGTCAGTGGATAGGAGCGGCAAGGTGTCAGTCCGCGGCCAGTGGTCCGACAGTGCCCTGGGGGATATCCGCCCCTACACACTCACCGGCGGCCGGACCCATCACCCGAAACACGCGCTGCGCCTGACCACCTGTCTCCTCACCAGACCGGCCACCCGTCAGCTGCCGGCGAACGCAGAGAGCGAGGCGCTGCTGATGCACTGTGCTGGCACCCCATGCTCGGTCGCCGAGCTCGCCGGTCGACTGCACCAGCCGGTGCAGGTGATCAAGGTCCTGATCGGCGACCTCATCGATGCCGACGCCCTGGCTCTCGCCAACCCTTCCGGCCCCACCGCTCCCGACGCGCATCTTCTGGAGGCACTGCTCCATGGCCTACGTAACCGGCTCTGACGCCGACGTGGCATGGCAGGGCGCGGCACCGCCGGCCGAACTCAAGATCGTCATCGCAGGCGGCTTCGGGGTCGGCAAAACCACGCTGATCGGGACCCTGTCCGAGATCGAGCCGCTGACGACCGAGGCCCGTCTCTCGGCCGCGGGCACGGGCGTCGACGACCTCGAGGGGATCGCAGGCAAGACCACCACCACAGTGGCCATGGACTTCGGGCGCATCACTTTCGACGACCCCGATCCCATGCCCATGATTCTCTTCCTGTTCGGCGTCCCCGGGCAGGAGCGCTTCTGGTTCATGTGGGACGACCTGGGCCGGGGCGCGGTCGGTGCAGTCGTCCTGGTCGACACGCGCCGTCTGGAGGACTCCTTCACGGCCGTCAACTGGTACGAGCAGCAGAAGATGCCGTTCGTGGTCGCCGTCAACGAGTTCGACGGTGCGCACCGCTACGAGGCCGACGAGGTCCGCCAGGCGCTGAGCCTCGGCGATCACGTACCCGTCGTGAAGTGCGACGTCCGCGAGCACGCGTCCGCCAACAACGTCCTGATCACCCTGGTTTGCCACAGCCTCGACGTGCGCCATGCCATAACCACAGGAGCCTCCACATGACCTTCCTGTCCACCACTCCCCCACCGCGCCCGCAGGACGCCAAACGGGACGACCGCTCCGCGGTTCTCCGAGCCATGCGGCTGGACGGTCCCGACCCGAACCTCGACGAGTTCGCCCGAAGACTGGCCCGGGAGGCGGGAACGCCCTACGCGATGGTCAACATCTTCGGCAGCGGCGAACAGCAGTTCCTCGGTCTGTGCACGCCCGACGAACACAGCACCTTCCCGTCGGTGGGACGCAGCATGTCTCTCGACCACGGCTTCTGTCCCGAGGTCGTGGAACGTCGAAATGCCCTCGTGCTGCCCGACGTGTTCGCCTCTCCGCGGTTCGCCAGCAACGCGGTCGTCGACCTGATCAACATCCGCACCTACGCCGGCGCGCCGCTGATCCACCACACCGGTGTCGTTCTGGGCACGGTCTGCTTCGTCGGCCCCCAAGCGCAACCCACGTCGACAGGGCAGGCCTCACTCGTACTCATCAAGCAGCAGCGGGACGAGGTCATGAACTACCTCTACCGACGCACCGGCAACCAGATGCCGCAGTAGAGGAACACCTGACTACGGAACACCGAACGTCAGCGATCAGGGAGGGGAGCACACGATGTCCGGCTTGTATCTGACACCGCAGCACGAACAGCTTCGCCAGGCGGTGCGCACCTTCGCAGAGTCCGAAGTCGCCCCGCTGGTGGCGGAGATGGAACGGACCTGCGCCGTCGAGCGGGATCTGGCGTCCGTGATGGCTCGGCAGGGGTGGATCGGCGCCACCATCGACCCCGAGTACGGAGGGATGGGCGCCGGCCATCTCGCCAAGACCGTGATCGTCGAAGAGCTCGCCCGGGTATCCCCCGCGATGGCCGCAGCGGTGCAGGCATCCCAGCTCGGCGTCGCGAAGATCAACCACTTCGGAAGCGATCAGCAAAAGAAGACGTGGCTCCCGCAGATCGCCGCAGGGGTTGTCCTTCCCACCATCGCGGTGACCGAGCCGGAATCCGGCAGCCATGTCCTGGGCATGCAGGCCACGGCACGACGCCGGGGCAACGAGTACATACTCAACGGCCGCAAGTGCTACATCGGCAACTCCCACATCGGAGACCTGCATGGCATTGTCGTCCGCACCTCGAGGAAGCCCGGGCCGAAGAGCCTGTCTGCGTTCCTGGTCGAGTCCGACCGCCCCGGCCTGTCCCTAGGCGAGCACAGACCCTCCATGGGACTGCGCGGGTTCTCCTTTGGCGAGCTCATCCTGGAGAACTGCCGGGTACCGGCGGCGAACCTCCTCGGTGCCCAAGGAGACGGCCTTGATGTCGCCTACTCCTCCAGCGTGCTCTACGGCCGGCCCAACCTGACCGCTGTGGCACTCGGTATCCACCAGGCCCTCGTGGAGGAAACGGTCGCCTACGCACAAAAGCGCGTTCTCTACGGACGCTCTCTCTCGGAACTGCCGACGATCAAAGAGAAGCTGGGACTGATGAGGTCACGCCTCACCACCGCCCGGAGCCTCGCGTACGAGGCCGTGGCCCTCCTGGATCAGGGGCAGCCGTGCGACGAACATCTCATCAACGCCAAACTCGTCAAAGTCGAGTTGGTGCGTGACTCGGCCCGCGCTGCCATGGACGTACACGGAGCGGCCGGTCTCATGACCAGCCATCCGGTCGAGCGGCTCTTCCGCGACGCAGAACACACCTACGCGCCCGCCGGCACCGGCGACATCCAGATCCTGCGACTGGGACAAGAGGCGCTGGGCAACGAGCACGGCCAATGGTCCCTGCGATTCCCGTCACCGCTTCCCGTGGCTCCGACCAAGGCAACCGTATGACCGCCACCGGGCACGCACGTGCGTCCCAGGTACCGGGCCCGTTCCAAGGACTCGTCCGTCCGGCTGAGCATGTCACCAGCGCGAGGTCCTCAGACCTTCACCGCGGCCCGGAGGATGCTCGCAACTGGGCCAGTACTCCGTCCTCGGCTCGTACCACTAACTACTTTCTGGGCGGACGTCACAACTACCCTGCAGACAGGCAGGTCGCCAGGAGAGTGGCAGCAGCAGCGCCGTGGTTTGAAGCGGCCGCGTTGATCAACCGTATCCATGGGCACCTGACGGTCGCGGCACTTGCGAAGGAATACGGAATCACGCAGTTCCTGGACCTGGGCTCCGGACTGCTGCCCACCGGCACATGCGACGAACTGCACGAACCAGTCTGCGCTTCCCTGCCAGGAGCCACATTCGTCCACGTCGACGCCGACACCACGATGGCCCGTCACACCCGAACGTGCTTGACAGCGAGTCCTCGCAGCCACCCCTTCGTTCACGCGGACTTCCGCAACGTCTTCAGCGTGCTCAGAGCTCCGGCTGTGCAGAGCCTGGACCCCGGGAAACCGGTAGGCGTGCTGGCGCACGGCGACCTGGCCTGGAGGAGCCTGGCGGAAGCCCGGTTCATACTCAATCAGGTGAGGGCCTGGGCCCCTCCAGGCAGCGCTATCTCCATGACCCACGTCACGGCCGACTTCCGGACACACGAAGCAACAGCCGCAGCCCAGCACCTGTCGGATGTAGGGCTCCCCTTCCATCCGCGCACCCGGACCGAGATAGCGGAGCTGCTCGCTCCATGGTCTCTGCGAGAGCCGGGAGTCGTGCCGATATCCCGCTACCACCAGGGCAATCCGCATGCTCACCTCCCCGACCATGCCTCGGGCGCGTATGCGGCCATCGCCCTTCACACGCCCGACAGACCACGCAATACCCAGCCCCCTTCCCCCGGACCCGCCCCGCACCGCGCCCAGAATCCGAACCGCCTTGCCGGGGGCCCGCGGTGAGTCTGATTCGAACCCACACCAGAAGCCGGTGCCCCTGCTCCGGCGGAGACGACATATCCATGGCTCTGACACACCCTGCCGTACGTGCTGCGGGCGGGTACCTTCGCGACGTGCGTAAGCGCCGCTACGTCCTGCCCGAGCAGGCCGCCGCCCTTCTGGCCGTGAGCGAGGAAAGCCTGTTGGCCATGGAGGCAGGCCATGCTCGCATCACGTCCGAGGGCATTTCCTGCCTATGCCACCTCTACCGCTGCCCCGAGGACACACACGCACTGCGCACACTGGCCCATGCCCTGGCCGCGCCTGACGAGGGGGATATGGCGGAAGCGGTGAGGGACTGGACGGACGGACATCACCAGCGCCTGGCCGGATGCGCCCGGCAAGCGCGAGAGGTGCGGTGGCTCTCGACCGCCCTGATTCCGCCGCCGCTGCAGACCCCCGCGTACGCCCGCGCGGTCGAATGCCCACCTTCCGCACTCCCCGGTGCTCCGCTGCCCTCCCCGCAGACGGTCTTCGTCCTGGACGAGCGCATCCTCCACACTGACCGCCTCGCCCCCGAGGTAATGGCGCAGCAGCTGCAGTACCTCCTCGACCTGGAGGGTGATCAAGTGCGTGTGGTGCCCGGCCGGATCGCCGCGCCGGAAGGCCACCTGATCGAGCTGAAAATGGCGGCCGGGGCTGCCTTCGCCCGGCCGGAGCACCACGGTGTCATCTATCTACCGCAGGACGACGGGCGCCTGTCCGCCCTCGTGTCCGGTACGTGGGATCTCACCACACCTGCGGGCACACGCGAGTTGCTGCTGTACGCCGCGCAGGAGCAGTTGGGCCGGGCCTACGTGCAAGCCGGGGCCGCCTGATGCCCCGGACCGTTCTGGTGGCGTTGCGGATCAGCGTCGGGATCGCGGCGCCGCTGTCCGTGATTCTCGCCGCGTCGCTCCGTCGCTGACCCGCGCCGCCCCTGGCCCTGCCCGGGGCCAGGATTCTCTGCCCGTCACCGCCCCGCACAGGAGAGTTGTGTCCCATCCCGTCCACCAATCCATTGTCCAGGCTGCGTCCGGTCACGTGCAGCCGGCAGCAGCCGTGGTCCATAACGCCGTGGGGGATGACGCCCTATCCTCCACGGTTTTCCAGGCCGGCACCACCCGGTGCTCGGCACTCCTGGCGCGCAACATCCCCGACGGACCCACCCTGATCAATCTCTCGTCACAACGGCACGCTGTCCCGACCGGCTACCGCATCGCACTCGACCACGCGCACACCGACACCGCCCCGGTGCTCCGCGGCCTTCTCGACACCCACCTACGCCTCACCGGTAACGCGTCGAGTGCCGAGGCCACCTCCTGGCGCCTGGCCCGTGCCACAGCCATCGCTCACACCCACCGGGAAGCGGCATGAGGACCATTACCCCGACCGGGCAAAACCGACCGACCGTCATCATTCGTACCGATGACGCGATCACCAAAGCCGGCCTGTCCACGTACCTGCGGCACAGGCCAGAGGTGGACCTGGTCAAGAACGACGAAATCAGCGGAACCGTCCCGCAGGTCACCCTCGTAGTGGCCGACACGGTCAACGACGACGTGCGGGTGCTGCTGTGCAGCACCACGCGCAGCGGTACTACCCGCACCGTTCTCGTCTTGGCTGACTGCACGGAGCAGACGGTTTTTAAGGCTGTTGGGTGCGGGGTCGCGGGCGTGGTTCCCCGCAGCGAGGCGACGCCGGAGCGTCTGGTGCACGTCATACAGACCGTGGCCGCGGGCGACGGCTACATGCCCCCCAGCCTGGTGAAGGCCCTCATGACAGAGATCGGCGAACTGCAGAATGAGGTGCGCGACCCACGCGGACGCCTCACCGCTCTGTCCTCTCGCGAGGCCGATGTGCTCCGCCTCGTCGCCGAGGGACTCGACACCGAGGCTATCGCGAAGCAGCTCGCTTTCTCCCCACGGACCATCAAGAGCGTTCTGAACGCGGTGATGAACCGTTTCCAGTTCCGCAACAGATCCCAGGCCGTCGCCTATGCGACGCGCCAGGGCCTGATTTGACCACACCGCACGCCGAAGGGACGAGGCCGTGAGCGCCCGTATCGAGGATTACGCACTCATCGGAGACATGCAGACCGCCGCCCTGGTCTGCCGGGACGGCACAGTGGACTGGCTGTGCCTTCCCCGCTTCGATTCACACGCTATTTTCGCGGGACTGCTGGGTACCGAGGAGCACGGCTTCTGGCGCCTGGGACCGGCACGGGAGGACGGCGCGGAGCCGCCCTCCGCGGACCGCCGCCGATACCGCGGGGACTCCCTCATCCTGGAATCGGAATGGGACACACCACATGGAACGGTCAGAGTGACCGATTTCATGCCCCCTCGTGACGGAGCACCGCAGGTGATCCGGATCGTGGAGGGGATCAGCGGCCGGGTGCCGATGCGCTCCGAGCTGCGGATGCGGTTCAGCTACGGGCGGGTCACACCGTGGGTGCACAAGGTCGACGGCCGTACGGTCGCCGTCGCCGGCCCGGACTCCGTCTGGCTGGACACCCCCGCCGACACCTTCGGCGAGAACCTGACGACGTACTCCGACTTCACGGTCGCGCCCGGGGACCGGATCGCATTCACGATCAGCTGGCAGCCTTCGCACCACGAGCCGCCCGGTCTTCCGGACCCCGAGAGTTCGCTGGACGCGACCGCGGACTTCTGGCGTGAATGGATCGAGCAGTGCACGTACCACGGGCCCTACCGCGAGGCCGTGGTCCGCTCCCTGATCACCCTCAAGGCCCTGACGTACGCGCCGACCGGCGGCATCGTCGCCGCGCCGACCACCTCCCTGCCCGAGGACATCGGCGGTTCCCGGAACTGGGACTATCGCTACACCTGGCTGCGTGACGCCGCGATCACGCTCTCCTCCCTGCTGCGCACCGGCTACCGCGAGGAGGCCCGTGCCTGGCGCGAGTGGCTGCTGCGGGCGGTCGCCGGCGACCCGGAGAACCTGCAGATCATGTACGGCATCGCGGGCGAGCGCGAGCTGGGCGAGGCCGAGCTGGACTGGCTGCCCGGTTACGAGAACTCCGGTCCGGTCCGGGTCGGCAACGGCGCCGCCGGCCAGCTCCAGCTGGACGTGTACGGCGAGGTCATTGATCTCCTGTCAGAGGCCCACCAGGCGTGCCCCGACCGGCACGACACCTCCACCGGACTGTGGCTACGCCTGGTGGAGTACCTGGAGAAGCACTGGGACGAGCCGGACGAGGGCATCTGGGAGATGCGCGGCCCGCGCCGCCACTTCGTCCACTCCAAGGTGATGGCCTGGGTCGCCGTCGACCGCACCATCAAACTGATCGAATCCGGGGACGCGGAAGGGCCACTGGAGCGCCTGCGGGAACTGCGCGACGACATCCACCGCGATGTCTGCGACCGGGGCTACGACAAGGAACGCAACACCTTCACCCAGTCCTACGGATCGCAGGAGCTGGACGCCTCCCTCCTCCTGATCCCCCAGATGGGATTCCTCCCGCCGGACGACAAGCGCGTGATCGGCACGATCGAGGCGATCCAGCGCGAACTGTCCACGGAGGACGGCTTCGTGCTTCGCTACCCCACCAAGGGCGAGGACGCGGGCGTCGACGGACTGGAGGGCGACGAGGGCGCGTTCCTGGCCTGCTCGTTCTGGCTGGCCGACGACCTGGCGATGATCGGCCGGGTCGACGAGGCACGCCAGCTCTTCGAGCGGCTGCTGTCCCTGCGCAACGATCTGGGCCTGCTCGCCGAGGAATGGGATCCCCGACTGCAGCGGCAGGTGGGGAACTTCCCGCAAGCCTTTTCTATGCTCACACTGATCCAAAGCGCCCTCGCGCTTAATGAAGCCCAAGCCGAGCAGAACCCCGGTCGCCACCTGAAGTTGAGTCTTCCGAGGCAGCTCGGGCCCGCCAATTCGACGGGCATGTCGCCGGCGTCGCAGTGCCCGTCGGCGGCTGACAGTCCCGCAGTGGCAGAAGCACTGCGTTGACGGGCCCACTCATCCTCCGCCTTGTCGTCCCCGTCGCCGTGTGGTTCCTCGGCTTCAAGCCTGCGTCGCTCGAGGCGCCCATGGTCCGCATTTCAGGTCTTCGAACAAGTCGGGCTTCATCGGCTCGTCGACCTAGCTCCCCGCAAGGAACACCCGTGTACGCAATACGACCGGCCGAGTTCGCCGACCTGCCCGCAATACAAAACCTGCGGGTCAAGCGAGCCCGATGGGCGGCCCGGGCGGATACCGGCCCCATCCACTACCGAGAACTGACCGCAGTCGAAAAGACGACAGCACGTCCACTGGTTGTCACCTGGGAAGGTGAGGTCGTGGCGACCACCACGCTGGTCGATCAGTCCCCGTACGTGGGCTGGACACGACGCGAAATGACGCAGGAGGCCATCGGCCTGGCCCGGGTGATCACTGCACCTCCGCCGGAGCACAGTCTCAGCTGGCTCCTCACCTACTGGGTCATCGACTACGCGGCCCGGTCAGAGCGTGAGTGGGTGCGTATCTGTGTGCCGGGCATGCGGCTGGCCACCCGCTGGTGCACCGGCCTCGGCTGGGAACACGTGCGGAGCCACCACCCGGCGGAGGACCAGCCAGTGCACCTGCTCCAACGCGCGGCCGAGCGAAGGCCGAGAGCCAGTCTTGCGGCGCTTGTCGAAGACCGTGTGCCCTTGCCGCACAGCCACACCGCTGCCCTGATCTCGCCCCGCTGACCGGGACCGCCCCTGCCACCACTGAGATCAGGAACTCAAACAACAGCGGGCCCGCACAAACGAGATCACTCACAGGCACGGCCGGCCACCGCCACACGCCACTGCAAGGCGCGGACTCGGCAAGGACGCCGCCGACTTCACCGGCCGGCCACATCCGCCTCTCACTCATTCCGAACCCCACAAGAGACCGGACCTCATGCAGAACACAACCACGCCGATCCCCCTGAGCTCACAACTCGCCACCCAGCACGCGCACACGCCAGAGGCGGTCCCAGAGCTCGTCGCATATCTGGCCACGCATCCGGGGCCTCTAGCCGCGGCCGACGCCATCGTCCGCACCACCGACGGGCGCACCATGCCGGTCAGCAGCGCGGCCCACGTGTGCAGGACGGCGGTCAGGGCAGCGTCCCTCCCGCGACGGCGCCGCCGGTTCGGTTCCAGAGGCGCGCACGGCCGTGGCGCTCCCGGACGGGGACAAGGTCGAGGACCGCGTGCACTACCAGCACCGCACCATCGAGCGCGCCGGCCGACGTGTCTCGGACACCCGACCGGACGAGATCCTCTCCGGCGGCGACCCGGTCTTCACCGACCTCGGCCTGCACGCCGCCACGGTCCTCGGCCAGCCCGGCGCGCTCGCGGCGACGGCGAGCCTGAAGCACACCGACCACGGGCCCGCCCAGCGCATCGACCGCATGTACTGCACTCCCGACCTCGCGCCAGCCCTGACCGCCTTCGAGGTCCTGGCGACCGACGACGTCCGGGCGGTCTCCGACCACGCCCTGCTCCTCGCGCGGTTCGACCTCGATGTCCTCCGACGAGTCCTAGCCCCCACCCGCTGACACCTCTACCTCTGGGGAGACCTCCGTGCTCATCAACGCGGCGATCTGCAATTTGATGACCTCCCGGCCCCCACATCGAGGGGGGCTCCGATCATCCTTCCGGCCCAGTCCGTCTGGTGAGCCATACCGCGGGCACACCGAAGCAGCGAACGAACACCCCGCGAGCAGCCTTGCGGCTCTGGGGACATCAAGGAGGACGACATAACTCACCCGGAGGAGTCACGGGAGTCACGGGCCCGGACCGTCGTGCCGCTCCTGTACCACCTGCTGTCGACCTGGACTGGACCTGGTTGAGCGGCCGGTGCCAGGGCCTCGCCGAGGAGGGGCTCACCAGCATGCTGCGTCCCCGCAGCCGCCTTCTCACGCTCAAGGCACTCGACCAGACCCTGCGCTTCATCGGCAGGCTGGGCAGCCCATATGACGGCCGATAAGCTCACTCGCCCTGCTCCACCCGCGATCCGAGGAATGTGCGTTGACGAAGCCAAATTCCCCTCCTCCCACGGTGCTCGTGATCAGCCTCGGCGGCACCATCACGATGACCCCCACCACCGCGGAGGGCGCGGCACAACCCACGCTGAGCGCGGAGGACCTGCTCGCGGCCGTGCCGCAACTGGCCGACACCGGCACCGTCGTCAAGACTCAGTCGTTCACGACCAAGCCGGGCGCCTCCCTGACGTTCGACGAGATCGAGGAGCTCGCCGGCCAGCTGCGGGCCATGGACGGTCAGAGCACCTTCGACGGCTTCGTCGTGGCCCAGGGGACCGACACCTTAGAGGGCGTTCGATAGGGGAACCCCCTATCTGTCCGATCTGCGCTGCGGCGAGACGGACTTGTTTCCATGATCTCGTAGCGCGACACCTGGG
>NZ_JBIURV010000090.1:0-19244 GCF_044741025.1 Streptomyces sp. NPDC088246 | reverse complement strand
TCGAAGCGCTGACGCTGGGGCCGTGGCCGCGGGGACCGGGAAGACTTCGACACACCCCACCCAACGCCACAACACCGGCCCGGGACACCCCCGGACCGGTCACGCCATACGAATCAACGACCCGCGAAGTCCGGGCCTAGACCCGTACAAAGCCCGCCATCTGCTGACAGTCCTGCTGCGCAGCGGCGCCCACCGCGACACGATCCTCGCCACCTTCGCGCCCGCCGGGACGACCGCGGAAGGGCGGGGCTGATGCGGCACACCGAACTGAAGATGGGGCGAACCTTCGCGCTGGCTTTCGATGACGGCGACGACTTCGTCGCGGAACTGACCGGCTTCTGCGCAGAGATGGGAATTCGGCAGGCCATCATCCCGATGTTCCTCGGAGGGTTCCGGGAGGTGAGCCTGGTGGGAACGAACGGCCCGCTGGAGGACCCGGAAGCTCCCGTGTGGGACGAGACGGTCCTGCACACGGTGGAAGCCGTCGGCTCCGCCACGCTCGCCTGGAGCCCGGAGAACGACGCCCTCGCCCCGCACATCCATGTCGCGGTCGGACGCAAGGATCTCGCCGCCGCGGGGAGCGTGTCGCATCTGCTGGGGGCGGAGGTGCAGTTCATCCAGGAGATGTTCCTCCAGGAGGTCCTCTCCCCCGGGATGCTGCGGCCGCTGTGCGGACCACACGCTGTCCCGACCCTGACCTTCGCCCCGCACCAGGAAGCCCAGCCCCTGTGACCCCGCCCGGCTCCGCCCCGAGCTCGGCGCGACGGCATCCGCGCCGGTTGCGTGGCTCCCGAAGAGGCGGGCCGGTGCCGTTTCGTCGTCATCTCGCCCTTGGGCAGTGAGGAGATCCGTGGCGCCTCGGCTGATGGTCGACGAGCGGGCATTCCCGTCGGCACCCCCGTCTGACCTTGACGACCCTGAAGTGATCGTCGGACACGACTGGGAGGCCTTCGCCGCCGTCTCCCGGATGACCGACCACTGGGCCCGGCAGGGATGGCCCGACGGCGGCCGCGTGTACTACTGGATGCTCACCTTTCCTGATTGCGCCGCTCTGGTCAGCCGTGCACAACAGTGCCAGCATGCACTGGCACATCCGGGCATGGACCCGGTCCCGGCCGACGGCCTGCACGTGACGATGGCACGGATCGGGGATACAGCCCACGTCCCGGCCGCCAGGATCCACCACTTGGTGGCTTTGGCCGAACGCCTGGCCCTCAAGTCCTTTTCCGTACTCGCCCATCCTCTCGCAGGGTCACGGGGGGCGGTCCGCTTCACTCTCACGCCCTGGACGCCTCTGGTGCGTCTCCATGCGGAACTCAGTGCCCATACCCGCCAGGCCGGCGTGCCCGGAGGCATGCCCACGGCAGCCTTCCGGCCTCATCTGGGAATCCAGTACAGCAACCGCGATCAGCTCGCCGCTCCTGTGATCGAGGGTGTTGCGCAGCTGCGCTGCCTTCCGCCCGTGCCTCGCGACATCACCTCTGTGGACCTTGTCGAGCTCTACCGCACGGACCTTCCCCGGCGCTCCTGCCAGTGGGAAGTCCTGCACCGCTTTTTCCTCGGCCGGCCGTCCAAGTGATCTTCAGCCCCGGTGGAATGAGCGGTCCCGATGGGTGCGTTGGAGCAGGGGCAGCTGCGGCTTCCGTGAGCATCATGGCGCTCCCCACTCGGGACGCACACGACGTTCCCCAACCCGCCAACGCCGGTCACTCGCCAGCGAACTTCTCCCCCGATGTGATCAGTGTGAGCCCTCCAGCGTGCCAGTTTGCTTCAAGATCTGCAGCAGCCGGGCGCCACCACGGTCGGTGAGCAGCACACCGGCCTCTCCAGCAACTGCTGCACAGCGTGCTGTTCCACTTGATGCGCTTGCCGCTTCCACCGGCAGCGACCCCGCGGGTTTTGGGCATGGACGACTTCGCGCCGCGAACTGGACTACATGGTCGCCGAGTTGCAGCGCCGAGGCCTGCCAGTCCGAACCACCTGGAACGGGCTCCACGCCGCCACCGACAGCGTCCGCCTCGCCCGGCCCGCGCACCCCACCCTCGTCACCGCCGTCCAGCGCTACCACCGCGGATGCACCGTCCACCCCGAGCGACGCGTGTTCTGCGACTGCGAGCACAGACGCGCCGAGGGCGCCCGCATCATCCGCGCCGCCCGACCAGCCGCCTGACCTCCGGCACCCACCAGGAACGAGACCATGAAGACCTGCGACAACACCTCGGGTCGGCATCGTCATCACCGATCACCAGGGCCGCTACCTGATGTTCGACCGCGCCACCTTCCCGCCCGGCACGGCACCCGCCGCCGGCCACATCGACGACCACGGGTCCGCCGAGGACGCGGGCCGCGCCGAGGTCGAGGAAGAACTCGGCCTCACCGTCACCGGCCTCACCCACGTCACCGGATGCTGGCGGGACAACCCATGCCGCCGCCTCCCCGGCGCACGCGGCACCGGCCACGACTGGACCATCTACCAGGCCCCGTCACCGGCGACCTCACCCCGAGCGCCCGCGAGACGAAGAACGTCCGCTGGATCACTCCCGACGCCCTACAGGAGTTGGCAGACCGGACGGTCGCCTACGCCCAGGGACGCATCACAGACGCCGAGTTCGAGGCTGCGCCCGGCATCGAGCCGGTGTGGATGCAGTGGCTCGCCAACATCGCCGCGATCCACATCAGCCCCGACGACCTGCTTCGGGTGGACCAGCTCAGCAGATGATCGCCGCCCCGTCCTCCTGACCCATCGCGGCCGCCGCCCCCGCTCTCTGGGCGCGGCGGCCCGGACGAGGTACGAAGCCGCCCAGGGTCAGCGGATCGCGGCCCGGTAGAGCAGCCGGTGTCCGCGCCCTCGGCCGGCCCTGAGTGCCCTGCTGCTACAGCAGGCCGGACAATCGAGTTCGCTGTCCGGGCCTGCAGCTTGCGTGAGTTACGCCGGCCATGAGGGTCATGAACTCAGCGAAGAGCGTCACGCAGGGCCTCCTCCAAGACAGGTAGCCGGTCCAGCAGCATCAGAGCTGCCTCGTGCCGCACCCGCCCGTAGGCCTCAAGTGCGGCGTCGACGATGTGCGGTCGTTCCACTGGTACCGACAGCGGAAAGGCCGAGCAGAGCATGGCTGCACAGCCGACACGAAGCGAGGACAAGAGGTCGTCCGCGGGCGCCTTCGGGTTGGCGTCCCGGTAGGCCAGGGTGAGATCGGTGTATCCGGTGAGCCAGCTCTCCGCACTGTTGTCCAGCACGCTCTTGGGGTCACAGCCAAGACGCGCGATTTCCCAGGAGAGGTACCCGGGTGTGGGCGGTCGAAAGTCCACGATCGCGGCTACCTCGTTGTTCTTGAACAAAACGTTGGGGCCGGCCATGTCGCCGTGCAGGACCTGGACGGTCAGCTGTGGAAGCGAGGCGAGGGTGCGCTCGACGTCCCCCAAGATGGCTTGTCGCTCACGCGCCGCCTGCAGCGCCCACGTCTCGAATTCCCCAAGCCTGGGCTTGTGCTGGTACGCATGAATCAGGCGCTCGAAGCGGTCCCGTGCGGTGACCACGTCGCACACCGCGGCACCAGGTTCCAGGGTGGGTGCGGCGGCGGGGTGAGTGGCGAGTCGGCTGTGGAGGCGGCCCATCGCTGTGCCGACCGCTGCCCACCGTGCACCAGTCAGGTTGCCCTCGGCAGTCTCGGTGTGCGGCACGTACGACCACAGGGACATCGGCAGGCGGCCGTGGGTCTCGATGAGTTCGTGCTCGCGCGTGCGGGTTGCCCGCGCGGTCGCGATACCTCCGTCGGCGGCGTACTCGGACAGTTCGACCGACGCCCGCTCCAGATCCAAGTGTTCTCGAGTGCGGTAGACCTTGGCGAAGTGCCGCTGGCCCGTCTGGTCCACGATGGCGTAGTTGTCCGTCGCGGTGCCCTCCGGGATTCGCGTTATTTCTGCCGGGTGCAGCCCGTACGCGAGCACCAGCGTGTCGGCGACCGCCGTGATCTGCTCCCCCTCCGCGGTGCGGCCGGGTGTGGAAGGCGCGGCGACAGGCTTGGTGGCGGGCTGGTGAGATGCGGTGGACATGGTCTCCTCGTCGAAGCGCACGGCGATAGTGGTCAGATGATGAGGCAGGTGGTCGGGTCGATCAGGACTCAGGCACGGACCGTGGCCGTCAGGTGCTCAGCGAGCTGGGCCGGACCGCGCTGGGTGCAGCGGGGCCGCAAGATCGCCGACGGACAACGCTCCGTCAATGCGGTCATTGGACTTCCTTCGTGGATACCCCCGCCTTCAGGCGGGGGAGGAAACGAAGCCCCCGCGTGAGCGGGGTAGGGAAAAGCCGGTCCGCGCTCTGCCCGGGTCCGGCGTTGTCAGTGCCGGTCAGTACGTTGATCACATGCAGCTCCGCTACCAGTTCCGCCTCGACCCCACGCCGGGGCAGCGCATCGCGCTGACGAAGGTGTTCGGGTGTGCGAGGGTCGTCTTCAACGACGGCCTCGCATTGCGGAAGCAGGCGTGGGAAACGGACAAGTCCCGTATCCCGACCGGGGAGCTGGCGCGCCGGGTGATCACCGTGGCGAAGCGGACACCCGAGCGAGCGTGGCTGGCCGAGGTGTCGGTGGATGCGTTGCAGTCGGCAATCCGGGACCTGGACGCCGCCTACGGCTCGTTCTTCGCGTCCGTGACGGGCAAGCGGAAGGGCCCGCGAATCCTGCCGCCGCGTTTCAAGTCCAAGCGCGACAATCGGCAGTCGGTGCGGTTCTCCCGTAACGGGTTCCGGCTGCGGGGCGAGCGTCTGAATCTCGCGAGAGTCGGGGACGTGCGGGTGCGGTGGTCGCGCCGATTGCCGTCCGTGCCGTCCTCGGCAACCGTGATCCGGGACGCGGCAGGCCGGTTCTTCTGCTCGTTCGTTGTAGAGGTCGAACCCCAGACGCTGCCCGACGTCGAGCAGGTAACGGGCGTGGACCTGGGGCTTGGGCATTTCGCCGTGCTCTCCGACGGCACGAAGATCGACAACCCCAGGTTCCTGCGCCGGGCCGAGAAGAAGCTGGGGAAGGAGCAACGGGATCTCAGCAGGAAGACGAAGGGGTCCAGCAACCGGGCCAAGGCCCGAGTCAGAGTCGCTCGTGCTCATGCGCGCGTGGCCGATGCACGGCGCGAGTTCCATCACCAGCTCTCCACCCGACTGATCCGCGATAACCAAGCGGTCGCCGTCGAGGATCTGGCGGTCAAGGGTCTCGCTCGCACGCGGTTGGCGAAGTCGGTGCATGACGCCGGCTGGACTCAGTTCGTGGCGATGCTGGAGTACAAGGCGGCCTTGTACGGGCGGCAGTTCGTACGGGCCGGCCGCTTCGAGCCCACCAGCCGGGTGTGCTCGGCCTGTGGCGTCAAGGACGGCCCCAAGCCTCTGAACGTGCGTGTGTGGACGTGCGGGGCCTGCGGCACGGCCCTGGACCGAGACATCAATGCGGCGGTCAACGTCGCGAAGGCCGCCGGACTGGCGGTGACAGCCTGCGGAGCGCAGGTAAGACCGGAACGTGTTCCGGCACCGCGCGGTGAAACAGGAACCCATCCGAAGGGCCTCCTCTCAGGCGGGCTCAGGCGGGAATTCCCCTCCTTTAGGAGGGGAGGAAGTCAACTGATTGCGCCTCCCTCGTTCGGGTTGTCGCAGTACCCGAGCCCGACCCGGCACCGCCACCAGTTGCCAGCAGGGGGCCGGCCGACCAAGCCGACAACGCGGCTCCCTGCCGCGTGACTCGGCTGATCGAGGCGGTGAACGCGGTAACCAACGCCAGCTTTTCGTGGCGCGGGTGACCGGTTCGGCATCGCACAGGCGGGGCGGAGGGCCGATCGGCGGGCGCCGCGGCACCAAGTGGGGATGCTCGTCGCATAAAGTGCGGGCGCACGGGTGTCCACGTCGTTCCCCCAAAAGATGATCTTGGACGCCTTCGTTCTCGTCTCGGCAGTCATCCCTCGGGCCGCACCACCAGGAGGAACCAGTGTCATCCCCGCAAGTGATCACCCCCGTGGAGATGCTCGCCGATGCGAAGAAGCAGCTGCGTTTCCCGCGTATTGTTGCGATTTGCGGCTCCACTCGTTTCATGGCCGAGATGGCCGAGGCCGAGCTGCGGGAGACCACCGCTCGGCCCGGAAAGATTGTTGTCAAGCCGGGTTGCGACATGAAGTCGTCGCACGACCTTTGGTCTGATCCTGTCGAGGCCAAGGCGCTGAAGGCCCGACTCGACGAACTGCACCGGTCGAAGATCCTGCTCGCTGATGAGGTGCTCGTAGTCGGCGACTACATCGGAGACAGCACCCGAGCCGAAATCGCCTACGCCCGGTCGTTGGGCAAGCCTGTGCGGTTCACGCACCCCGAAGTCGACCCCGACGCCTGAGGGCCCACCCCCACACCCTGCGCAGGCAACCCTTGGAATAGATCATCTAGCGGGTGGCGTGGTGGTGAGAGCGAGCACAAGCAGCGGCGGAACGCATCGCGGCCGTGATGGCGGCAGCGAGAGGCCGCCGGTGGTTCATCAAGTAGAAGTGGTCGCCCTCGTACCTTTCGAGTCCGCGGAAGTGCGTGGTGAACGCTTGCCAGGAGAGCAGACGGTCCTCTCCGATCAGCTTGTCGCGGCGGCCCCCGAATACCGAGAGCGGAATGGGCAGCGGTTCGGGGTCGGTGGGAGGAGCCCAGGTGTCCAGGAGTTTGAAGTCGTTACGGAACACCGGAACGAACTTGTGCCAGACGGCGTCGTTGTCGAGTAGCTGCGGTGTGCTGCCGCCGACGTTCCGCAGCCAGCCGCGCAGTTCGTCGTCGGACATCAGGTGAGGGCGGTCGTCGGCGCCGGCCTCGCCTCGCGGGGCGCCGTAGGCGGACACACCCAGCCAGTCCGGGAGCGGGTCCCCCTCGTGGTGAAGTCGGCGGGTGAGCTGGTAGGCGATGAGTGAGCCCATGCTGTGGCCGAAGAACCCGAATGGCCGGTCGAGCAGGGGGGCGATAGCGGCGTGGAAGTAGTCGACCAGCCGATCACAGTCGTCGATCAGCGGCAATGTCTGCAGCTGGCCTCGGCCGGGGGCCTCCAGGAGACAGAGTTCCCAGTCCTCCGGGAAGTGCTCCGCCCAGTCCCGGTAGAGCAGGTGTGAGCCGCCGGCGTGGTGGAACATGAACAGGCGCGCCGCTGGGTCGCTCAGCGGCCTCGGTCGGATGACCGGGCAAGCAGACGTCTCGCCGACGAGCTTCGAGATGACGAAGGCGTGCAGCTCGGCGAGGGTCTTGGCACCGCTGATGACCACGGTGTTCTCCGGGACGCCGTACGCATTCTCCACGCGGGTTGAGATCTCGAGCATCAGCAGCGAGTCGATCTCGAGTTCGTCGGAGAAGTGCGCCTCGTCGGTGACCTCCTCGGGTTCGATTTCCAGTACTCCGGCTATTAGAACGCGGAGATCCTCGATGTTCACGGACGCAGTGGTCATTGGTGTTCCCCTGGCTCCTACGTGGATTGACGAGTGGTCGGTCAAGGGGTCAGCAGCAGAGCGGCTGCCGCGTCGTGGCGAGGGCCTCCAGCCGTGGCGAGCACGTTCCCGGTGGCGTCGCTCTCCAGATGGGCAGCCGCGGCGGCGCACTGTAGGACGCCCAGTGCCCCGGACAGCGGGCCCAGCTGGGATTCCAGGTCGATCCGGCGAGTGGCTGCGAGCAGGTGACCCGACCCGGCACCCGCCTCGTCCACGAGCCACAGTCCGACGGATTTCTCCTCATTCACACCGGCGGAGGTCAGCGCTGCGGCGAGATCCCGGGCCCGTGCGTAACCGGCGATCGTGGCGCGCGGCCGTGTGCCACGGGAAGCGGCTGCGTTCGCTGGTTCGAGTACGATCGCGACCGCCGCGTCGGTGGTCTGCTCGCCGAGCAGCTTCGTCGCCACGTCATTGGCTGGTTCGACGCCGACGACGACGGCTGCTTCGGCGCGCCCGGCCACGATGAGGTTTCGGGCCCAGGCGAGGGCGTCCAGACCGCTCGTGACGCCGTTGCAGACGGTGAGGTTGGGGCCGCGCAGCCCGTAGCGGATGGCCACCCAGCCGGCGATGACATTGCTTGATGTCTGTGGCAGGCCCAAGGGGCTGAGGCCCATGACGCCTGCCCTGGCGATGGTGTCGGTGGCTTCGCAGACGCTGTCCACGTTGCCCAGGTTGGTGCTGACCACGACGGCGGTCGAATCAGCCACGCCCGTGAACGTCCCGTTGGCGTCGGTCAGGCCCGCGTCGTGGAGGGCGGACTCGGCAGCCCGCAGGGTGAGCCGGGACGCGCGGTCCTTGTGGCGCATCTCGCGTCCGCGGAGTCCGGTTGCGGGGTCGAAGCCGCCCTCGCCGGGCAGCGGTCCGAGGAGGTCGCCGTACTTCGCGACACCTGGGAGCGCCAGTCCGATGCCCGTGACGACGACCTCCCGGACGCTCGGGTTACTCATACGGGCGGTACTCGTCGCACTCATCGGGCTGCCTCCACGATCGCGACGGCGTTGATCCCTCCGAAGCCGAAGGCATCGATCTGAGCGATGGTCAGGTCGCCGGATGCGGGGGCGTCCTGCACCAGGCCCAGTCCTGCGGCCTCGGGGATCGGGTCGGTGAGTCCCAGGACCGGGGGTACCGTCCCTTCCTTCATGGCGAGCACCGCCATCAGGAGGCTGAGGAGTCCCGAGCCGCCCAGGGTGTGGCCGGTCATCGCCTTGATGGCGGTCATCCGCGGACCGGTTCCGGCGCCGTGGAAGATGTGGCGCAGGACGCTCGACTCCGTCAGGTCGTTGCGGGGGGTTCCGCTGCCGTGCAGCATCACCAGGTCGATGTCCTCCGCCCGTACCCCTGCTCTGCTGTAGGCGTCCTGGACCGCGCGTGTGATGCCGTCGGGGTCGGGTGCGGTGGCGTGGTGAGCGTCGCAGTTCATGGACACACCGCGCACCCGGGCGTGCACGGGGCCGTTCCCGATGCCGGCGCGCTGGACGACGATGGCTGCCGCGCCCTCGCCCATCAGCATGCCCTTGTGCGTGGCGTCGAAGGGGCGGAGCGCGTCGGGGATGTCGTTCTGCACCCGGTCGAGCGTGCCGAAGCCGCTCTCGGTTGCGGCGTCGGTGCCGGCGATGACGACCGTGTCGGCCATTCCGAGCTCGATCATGTCGGTGGCCATGCCGAGCGCGTAGAGCGTGGCTGAGCAGGCGTTGGCGAAGGTGTATGTGGTGGACGCGCCGAAGGTCTCCTTGAGGGCGGTGCCGAAGTGCAGGTCTTCGAGGGCGACTTCTGCGTGGTCGCGCCACCACAGTTCGAGGCTGCGCTGCTCGCGCATGGTGGTCCCGACCAGCACGGGTGTCTGTGACAGGTCCTCGTCCAGGCCCGCGTCGGCGACTGCCTGGCGAACCACGGTGGTGAGCCAGCGGGTGGCGCGGCGCGGGATGTCGCCACCGTCTTCGGGCCGGTCGTCGATCTCGTAGGCGTATACCGCCCTGTACTTGTCGGGGTCGAAGGCCTTCAGAGGCCTGCGGCTCTCCTGGCCTGCGCACAGCGCGGCGAATATCTCCCGGGGGCTGGCACCGATGTTGGCGATGGCGGCCATGCCCGTTATGTCCCAGGTCACGGTTGTGCAGCTGCCTTCCTGAGCTTGAAGGCGGCCAGTTTGCCGGTTGAAGTGGTCGGGAGCTCGTCGAGGAACTCCAGGCGGGCGGGCCGCTTGTAGGCGGCAAGACCGCCACGGATCGCGGCGATCACCGTACGCCGCACCACGGCCGTGTCGAATCCCGGCCGGGCCACCAGATACGCCACGGCCTGCTCCAGGCCGTCAGAATCGCGGCAGCCGACCACCACGCAGTCCTGGACCCCGTCAGTACCGCGGATGACGCTCTCGATCTCACTCGGCACGACCTTGTAACCGCCCAGGTTGAGCAGGTCATCGGCGCGGCAGAGATGGGTGAACATGCCGTCCGGCGCACGGCGCACCACGTCGCCTGTGTAGGCACCGCCGTCGGCGAAGGTGACCCCTGCGGCCTCCGGCCGGCCGATGTAGCCGAGGGCGACGGTCGGGCCGGCGATGTGCAGCCGGCCCTCCTCCCCGTCGGCGACGGGCGTGCCGTCCACAGCGCGGACGGTCGCGGTGATCCCGGGCACCGGGACCCCGAAGGTGCCCGGACGCTCTTTCCCCGGCGGCGTGCCGACGACTATGTAGAGCACCTCGGTAGCGCCGAGACCGTTGAGCAGCTCGGCCTGGAAGGCGGTGCGGATCCGCTCACTGAGCGAAGCCGGCAGATTCTCGCCCGCCGCCACGCACAGCCGCACGGAGTCGGAGGCGAGCGCCGTCCCGGAGGCGCTCAGCAGCGCCGCGTACAGCCGTGGGACGGAGAACAGCACGGTGGGTTGGTGGCGCTGCATCGCGGCGGCGAGTGAGTGAACGTCGACCGTGCCGCGGATGAGCGCAACGCGGGAGCCGGCCGCCAGAGGGCACAGGACGGAACTGCCGAAGCCGTAGCCGAAGGACATCCGGGCGGTGGACAGCACGGTGTCCTCGGGAGTCAGCGCCAGTACCGTGCCGATGCCGTCGGCCATGGCCGCGATCGCACCCGCCGAGTGCCGGACTCCCTTGGGCATGCCGGTGCTTCCGGAGGTGTACTGCACGAGCGCCTCACGCCCCGCACTCCACGCGGCCGGGGGCCCAGCCTCCTGCGGGCGGCGTGCGGGGCCGGGCTCGTCCGTGGCCAGAGCGGCGCGGACGTCAGCGCCGGCGAACTGGGTTGTCGTCTCGAACAGCTCCTCCAGGGCGCGTTGCCGCTTGGGGGCTGCGTCAAGGTGCACCATCGCGGCGGCGCAGTTCTCGGCGATGTAGCGGACTTCGTTGTCCGTGAGCACCGGGCTGATCACCACGGGGACGCAGCCGTGCCACCACAGGCCGAGGACGGCGACGACGGTCGCCACGGAATCGTCGGCGACCAGGAGGCCGCGGGCGCCCTCCGGCACGCCCGCTGCCCTGAGGGCACCCGCGTACCCACGTGCCGCCTCCAGGAGATCGGCGTAGGTGATCTCCCCAGCCTGAGGGTCGAGGTAGCTGGCCCTTTCACCCCGGCCGGCGGAGACATGACCCGCCACCAGGCGGTCGATCAGGTTGACCCCGTGGAGGCTTGTCGCACGCTCGCTGAGCACGGACACCGCGGCGTCCAGGCTGGTGAGGGCTGCCGCTTCCTCAGCGGACAGGGCTCCGAACTCGCGCTCGATCGCGGCCGCGACCGCAACCTTTTCCAAAGAGCTGATGCCGAGTTCCTCGTAAAACAGGGCACCGGAATCGATGTCTTCCTTTTCGACTTCGAGGACAGACGCCACGATCTCTCGCAGCCTATCGTGCACTGTATCGATGGGTTCTGCATCGCGCACCGGCGAGGGTCCTTTCCATATCTTCGTAGCCGAGAAGTGAGATCTGGTTGGAAAGAGAGCGAGGGTGAGCCGGAGACCTGCTCCCGGCCCTGTGCCGTTCACTGAAACGTCGCTTGGTTCCGGTCGGGAATTCAAGAACGGGGTGGGATGCCGCAACGCTCAGCGGGAGTGCTCAGGATTCCAGGCCGACCTCACAGGGGAACAAGACAGAAACGCCCAGGGGCTCCTCCGTGAAGATGACCCTCTTGGAAAGCGCGGACATGAAGCCGAGCTCGAAGATTGTTCCTTTTCCGACGAGACCGCCGGGGTTGCATACGACAACAGCGTCGGCTTTCCTGAACGCGTCCATGTGCACATACTTGTGCCGCCACGTGTCGCGTTCGTTCTTCAGGAGATCCTGGTAGTCGAAGAGGATGAAGTCGGTGCCCGCGGTCTCCGGCTTGATTCTTGTGGTCCGAGGGCTCAGCACTCCGGTGCCACTCTCGCGCAGACGGGCGATGGTGTCCTCAATATACCCCAGAGATTGCTGGAAGCTGCCGCAGACAACAGCATTCCGGAATTCCCTCCGGATCAGGCCTTCCATCATGTCGTTCGATCCGCACGCGGACATGCCCGTTTCCAGGTAGAACTGCTCCAGCTCAGGCCCGACTATGTTGAAATAGAGGCCGGTGTCGACATAGACGCTGTTGACCAGTGCGGCTGCTTCCGGCTGCGGGAGCTGCTGAAAGACCCCGGTGGCGTACAGGCGCGTTCTCTTGTTGTTAACGACCTCGTTGAATTCCTTGAGCCCGGCGCAGAACTCGCCGACTCTTTCTGCCAGCACCTCGTCGGCGAGGCTGTCTTCGAACGCGAGCTGCTCCGTTTTGAGTAGCTTCAACTCGCCGCTCTGGGAGTGGTAAACGCTCACGCGTTCCGAGTCGAAGTGGACCAGGACCCTGCCTTCTGCCACCAATGTACTGTTCTCCTTCTTCTCGTTCCAGCGCGTTGGGAGCCTACGGCCTTCGTCGAATTAGCTGAGAGGTTGGCAAGCGTTCCGGAGGACGCCACGACTAATCGCCCTGTCCGCGGAAGGCGCTGAGGTACTTTTCGGCGAATTCTTCCTCTCTGTCTCGATTGTATTGAGTGATGAAACGCGGGTGCTCCAAGGGCACAATCCTTTGAAAGAAGCGCTGGCCCTCGTTTACCTTCGAGAGGAACGCGAAGTTCTCGCCACTGCCAATGCAGTAGCACACCGAGGTGTCAGTTCCGAATGCTAGCTGGCGTTCCAGGGTGTCCACGAGGAAAGAGTGCAGGAGCTCCAGCAGCTTCTTGTTCTCGTAATAGTTGCAGTTGACCTCTTTTCCCTTGGGGCTCGTTCTCACCAGGCCAAGGGGACACACAAAACTCATGACGAAGTCGGCATAGAACTTGTCGCGGCCCCCGTAGCGCCTGATGACGTCGTGCAGAAACCCGGCGGAAGGCCGGCTCACCGCATAGCCGTCGACATCGACTCCCGTTTCGCTTTCGAGGCTCGACTGGGAAGGATGGGGTCGCATGCCCACGGGCTACGACATCGGACTGCTTCACGCCCTTAGCCTCACCCAGCCGGCCACCGCCGCCCGGATCCGCACCGAATTCGCCCACGTCCTCGAAAGCCTCGGCGGCCGGAACGGGGAACTCGTCGCCCTGGCCCAGCTCCTCCAGGTCGTCGGACGCGGACGCCACCGCGAACTCGCCGGTCGCCTGACCGGGCGTGCCCAGCAGCTCACCGGCACACCTGTGCCCACCCCTACCGCATGACCACCCCAGACGCTCCCGACCACGGCCGGGAGCACACCACCGGTCCGAGAGAAGCACGCTGTGTCCCATCCCCGCGTTGACGTCGTCCTGCTGACCATGAACGACCGCCCGGAGCAAGAAAAGACCGCGCAGGCCACGCTCCTTGCCCAGCGTGGTGTCGATCTGCGGATCTGCGTCGTCGGCAACGGCTGCGTCCCGGATATCGTCCCCTCCGACGCCCACACAGTCGTGCTGGAGGAGAACGTCGGCATTCCCGGCGGCCGCAACGCCGGAGCCCGGGCTCTCACGGAATCCGGCCGACCGGGCGACTACCTCTTCTTCCTGGACAACGACGCCACCTTCCCCACGGACGACGTGCTCGCCCGCCTGCTCGCCGAAGCGGACCACCACCCCGAAGCCGCCTATGTCCAACCGCGCCTGACCGGTCCGGACGATGCGACCACGCCGCGCCGCTGGGTGCCCCGGCTGCGGGCCGGCGATCCGTCAAGGCCCGGTGTCATCACAACGATGACCGAGGGCATCGTCCTCGTCCGCCGAGACGCCTTCGACGCTGTCGGCGGCTGGGAGGCCAGCCTGTTCGCCTACGAGGGTCTCGATCTGGCGTACCGGTGCTGGTCGGCGGGCTGGAGCGGCTGGTACGCGGCCGACCTCCGGATGCACCACCCAGTGACCAGCCCCACCCGTCACGCCCAGTTCCACCGCCTTGCCGCCCGCAACCGGATCGCGGTCGCCTACCGTAACCTTCCCGCTTCACTCATTCCCGCCTACCTGACGACCTGGACCGCCATCACTCTGGCCCGCTCGGCCCGCCACGGCGGGATCCGCGACTCACTCCAAGGCATGCGGGAGGGATGGGCCCTTCGTCACGCCCAGGCCCGCCGCCCCATGAGCTGGCGCACCGCCTGGCGGCTGACCACGGCCGGCCGCCCACCCGTCATCTCAACCCCCGCACATCCCCGATCGATCCGTTCACCAGCCGGAGGCACCCCGTGACGCCATCCATTCCCCCGTCTCTGATGGGCGTGTTCGCACATCCCGACGACGAGTCCCTGCTCGCCGGCGGCGTACTCGCCCAGCACGCCGCCGCGGGGGCCCACACCGCTGTCGTCACCACCACCTGGGCCGCAGACAGTCCCCGCGCGGCCCACCTCGCCGACGCCCTGGACGAACTCGGCGCCGGTAAACCGCGCATGCTCGGCTACGCCGACGCACGCAACCCCTCCTCTGCTCCCGGCCGGCCGCGTCTCATCGACGCGCCGCTCGACGAGGCCGTCGCCCGGCTCGTCCGCCACCTGCGGAGCTTCCGCCCTGGCATCGTCACCACCCACGACGTACTCGGCCAGATGACAGGCCACCCGGACCACCGCCGCACCCACCAGATCACCCTCCTCGCCTGCGAAGCCGCAGGCCTCCCGCACCTCTACCCGGAAGCCGGCGACCCCTGGCAGCCCCAAGCCCTGTACGCGGCCACCCACCCCGACAGCGGCGTCGGCGAACTGGCACCGCTGCTGACGGATGTCGGAAAAAGCGCGCTTTGCATCCCGGACGAGTACGTCACCACGGTCGTGGACGTAACCCAGTGGGTCGCCGTGAAGTGGCGCGCGATCCTCGCGCACCAAGGCGAAGTCGCCCGCGAGCGCTCCCTGCCCGGCATCCTCGCCCGCCTGCCCGCCGAGACCCGCCACGAGATCATCCGAACCGAGTACTTCACACGACTCACGCCCGGGCCGGTCCCGGGCGACCCACACCGGCTCACCACCTGAAGCCGCCCGTCCCCTCCCCGCCTCCCCCGGTCTCCGGACCGTACGACTGACCCGCAACAACCCAAGAAGAAAGGTAAGGACATGACCATGACGTCCGACCCCGGCAAGCTGCCCAACACAGCAATGACCGACGAAGAGTACGGGGCCCTTCGCGCCTCGGCCGCCCTGTGGGCAGGCGTCTCGGTGTTGATCACCGACCGGCGCGGCCGGGTCCTGATTCAGCACGTCGACTACCGCGATACCTGTCTCCTGCCTGGCGGTGCCGTCGACAAGGGCGAATCCCCCTCCACCGCTGCCGCCCGCGAGCTGAGAGAGGAGCTCGGCGTCACCGTCGTGGTCGACCGCGGCCTTGCCGTCGACTGGGTCTCCGCCGACAGTTCCAACGCCCCGGAGATCATGCGGTTCCCCGGCGAAATTCTCAGCGTCTTCGACGGCGGCACCTGGGACGATGACCGGATCGGCGAAATCCGTCTGCCGCCGAGCGAGATTACCGGGATCGAGTTCGTCGAGCCTGCACGGCTGCCCGATTTACTCTCCCCGACCGACGCCCGCCGCGCCCTGTCCGCGCTGCGGGCCCGGATCAACGCTGGTGGCACGGTACTCCTGGAAAACGGCCGCCCACTCGCCCCCACCGTTTTCGACCGCCTTGGCGTCCTGCAGACCGCCCGCCCCGCCTACCGCTACCCCTGGCACCACGGCCCGGCCCCGCACGAGCTCACCGTCACTCAGGCGTGGGCGTGGCTGTTCGCGCCGGACGGGCGCGTCCTCGTCCTCCTCGAACCCCACACGGGAGTCGCCATCCTGCCCGGCGGCACACCCGAAAAGCACGACCAGGGTGACCCCGTATCCACCCTGCGTCGCGAAGCCGACGAGGAGGCAGCAGCCCGGTTTGGGAGCCCGCTGCTCCTGGGACACGTCACCGATCCCACGGGGCGGCTCGGATACCTGCGCTACGCCGCGGCACTCACCGACGTCGGTCCCGCACGGCCCGATCCGGCCACCGGCCACACCTACACCCGCGTCCTGGTCTCCCCCGAACAAAGCACGGAACTCTTCGACTGGGGACCGGCGGCCGCCGACCAGCTCGCCGCCGTCCACCAGGCCCGCCAGAAGCTCGGCCTCCCCCGGGCCGCCCGCCAATCCGTCACCGAACTTACCGGCCCCACCGCCTGGTAGCCGTCTGTCCCGTCCCCGGCCCACCGTCTCAAGGAGTCTCTCGACAGTGAGCGACGTGCGCGCCGACAGACGATCCGGCCCTTGAGCAAAGTGGAACGGGAAGCACGGCCATCAGGGAAGACCGCTGCCATAGAAGCATGTGACCACGAGACGTGATGTCGCATGTCCGACGTCCGTGTGTCCGCCCTCGGGGCATGCGCCACCGGGCACCTCGTCAGGGCTGTGAAGTGTGAAGGCGAGTGATGGAGAGATCCATGCGCGAGCGTCAGGCCAGCCAGCGTGTGACAGCGGCCAAGATCTTTTCCCCGCGTACGGCCAGTAACTCCCCACAGGCGGTCCCCGCTGATGGCCAGTTCCGCTCCCCGGCTTCGCGCCGCCTGATACGGTGCGTGACCGAGCCGCGGCAAGGCCGGCGGTAGGCGACGGCGGCCTGCAGGAGACGCCCCGAGCTGCGGACGGAACGTGAAGGCGAGACCGCTCGCGCCGACTTCGGCGAGCGGTCGAGGCTGAACGGCAGCCGGCCAAAGCTGACGCGCGATCGGTCAGACACCGTCGCCCCCGTCGGCGACGCCAGCTGGCTCCGTCGTTGGTCTCGTCGATGAGGAAGTCCCGATTCGGCGACGGCCCGCCGCGGCGCTCGTAGGATGCCTGGATGCCTAAGCCGATACGGATGAGCCGCCGCTCGTGGGTTGCCGCGTGGGCGGTGCTGTGCGCGGCTGGCCTCGCCGCCACCGCCAAACTGAACGCCTCCTCGGCACCGGACCCGCAGCCCGAGAAGTCCGTCAGTGCCGAGTGCGCCGAGCGCATCGCGGACATCGAGACGCAGCTGGCCAAGGCCAAGCGGGAAGGCAAGGGAGACGGAGTGCTGGTCTTCTCGCGAGTCCAGGTCGGCACCGAGGACGACTGCCGTGACGATCTCCGTAACCACTTCCGTGGCGATCAGTGAGCCGCGGTACCTGGCTCGCCGCGATGACAGGGCTAGCCTTCGTCGGTGCCGGGGCAATCATTGCCGTGGGCGCCATGTCGGAACCGAAGCCGCGGCCCACGCCGCCGCGGGTGCACTCCTCCTGCCTGGCGGCAGACACAAAGCCGGTGTCTGCGGACGACGACCCGTGCGACGGCCGCTGAAGAACGTCCGAGCGACCGCCCGCCGCATGGCAGAGCGCCCAAACCCAAGACGGCCTCTTGGCCGACTCCGCCACAAGAACCGTGGACATCGGGGCTCACCCAGATGAGGGGGACCTTGTTCGTCACTGACAGTGAGTCTAGCCACGGCCACTTGATTGCCCGTCAGGCGGCCGTGGGCGGGGAGATCTAACTGGCCACCGACAAGCGTGCCCAGGTACCGAACCGCAGGGGTGGCAGCGTTGGAGCCTCGGCCGCAGTGGGAGAACCTGTTCGTCGCCCCCGCGTACAACCGTGATATCACCGACGAGGAGTGGTCTGAGGACCCGGTCGCTGCCGGCCGCAAGGGCGATCCGATTCACAGCGCCCGCCTGTAGAACACTTGCTGCACCGCCCAGGAAGGGGGCGGTGCTCAGCGTTGAAGGAAGCGGGCGCTCGCCTGGTCGGGAACGTCGAGCCGTTTACCCATGGCGCGGTTCACCGAAAGATCTCGTCCTGGCACGTAGGAAGGCCGAGAGCCATAGCCGGCCTGCCGGTAGAGCGTCAGGGCACCGTAATTACGCCAGCCGGTCTCCAACACGATCTGCGTCGCTCCGCTGTCGGAAGCACGTTGCTCCAAATGTTCGAGAATGCGCCGCCCCAGGCCGCGGCCGCGCGCCGTCTCCGCTACGTACATCCTTTTGATCTCTGCTGTATCGGCATCGAGCAGTCGGACCCCGCCGCACCCCACCGCGATTCCGTCGTGGTGGGCTATGACGAACAGCCCATGGGGTGGGTCGAAGTCTGCGGGTGGAGTGTCGGTGGGATCGTCCGCGAACCCGTAGATACCCGTTTGCTCGCGTTGAAGTGCCCGCATGAGGCGGCGTGCGTCCGCATGTTCGTAGGACACCGGCGCCAGGTTCGTGTGGGGAGACCTGGGCGGTTCGGCGGGATGGTTGGTCATGGGCTCGAGAGTGCCCGGCCGACGGCTTGCACGCACCCCAGTGTCGCCGAGGGCCACTCCCGACATCGAATTCTTCGGCGACACCCCGGGCACCCGCGAGGTCTATGGACAGCAGCTGTCCGATACATGGTGGCGTTCCCGCTGCGTTGGCACCGCCCCTGATGGGCGGAACAACACCGGCAGTGTCAGGTCAGGGATACTCCGCAGCCGCTGACTGCCCGGCTAGCAACATCTCGGTGAACGGCGCGGTGGAGTGTCCCGTCTGTAGGACGATCTGTCGTGCTGCTTGGTGTACGAGCATCGGCAGCCCTCCTACTACGCGTCTTCCCGCCTCCTGGGCGGCGTACGCGAACTGGCTGGGCCACGGGCGGTAGGCGACGTCCATGACCGTGCCGGGGCCTCGCGCCCACAGAGGTGCGAGCGAATCTGCGGCTCGGGGTGGCAGGGCGGATACGACGAGGTCAGCGGACAGATGGTAGTCAGCGGCTGTCCACGGCTCGATGGCGGCTCTGATGCCGATGCGTTCGGCCGTCGCCCCAAGGAGGGATCGGGCCCTCCCGGTGTCGCGGGCGATAACGACCGCCTGACCGCAGCCAAGCTCGTACGCGGCGGCGAGAGCCGTGCAGGCCGTCGCACCGGCGCCGAGCACGGTGACGGACGCAGCGGCGGTCACGCCCGCCTCACGCAGCGCCTGCACCATCCCGTACAAATCGGTGTTCTCCCCGACGAGCCGACCGGTGAGCGCCACAACGATGGTGTTCGCGGCGCCGATCCGTGCGACCGTCTCCGACACTTCATCGAGGAGGGGGACGACGGTGCGCTTGAGCGGCATGGTCAGCGAGAAGCCGCGCCAACTGCCGTCAAGGGTGCGCAGGAAGCCTGGCAGGTCCTGCGGACGGCATTCGATCGTGTGGTAGGTCCAGGGCAGACCCATCGTCGTGTAGGTCGCCCGGTGCAGGATGGGCGACAGCGCGCCGTCGGCAGGGAAGCCGAGCAGAGCTAGTAGGGCTTTGTTAGGTCCTGTGGTGGGGTTCGGGGGTTGGTGCGGGTTGGCCGCATATCGAGCAGGCGCCGGTCCAGGTGGCCAGGAGGGC
>NZ_JBIURV010000089.1:0-19744 GCF_044741025.1 Streptomyces sp. NPDC088246 | reverse complement strand
CCTTGTACGACGGCGATGCGCTGTCCACGGACGACCCCTCCCAGCATGACCAACCAGAAGATCATCCCACCCGGTCAGTCAACGTGACAGTGCCGACCGGACAGCCCATGTCCCTCGCGACGGCCAGCGGCAGGGCCCCGATCGAGGCGGGCTGGTCGACCACGACCAGCACCGTTCCGTGCTTGACCTGGAGCTTCGCGAACAGCTCGCGGAGCTTGGGTTCGGTGTTGGGGCAGGCGTTTATCGAAGGCTTTCTTCCCGCCCGGGGTGACGGCGGTGGCGTGATGTTCGCCCTTGCCGACGTCCAGGCCGAGGAAGACGTCGATGTCGCTGGTGTCGATCACGTGCAGGCCCCTCCGGTCACGCTTTTCGTCCGGCCTGCCAGGGCACCGAGCTGCCCGGCGCTGGGAGATCGAGCTCGTCTTCGACGAGATCAAGACCCATCAACGCGGCCGGCCGGTCGTCAGGTCTCATACACCGGACGGCGTGCGGCAGGAGATCTACGCGCACCTGATCGTGCACCACGCCACCCGGGACCTGCTGGACGAGGCCGCCCGCCTGCACCGCAGCACTGCCGAGCGGACCTCGTTCACCCGGGCCCTGCACGTCGTCCGTCGCTCGGTGATCTCACCGAGCGGCTTTTCCTCCCTCGGCCCGCCATCGGGACCGACGCCTTGGACTCTCCGAGATCGGCCGCAGCCTGCTGCCCCGCCGAAGATCCCGTGATTGCCCTCGCAAGGTCCGGTCGTGCATTACCGGCTACGCCAGCAAAGCCCCCGGTGAACCCGCCAGTAGCCGCCGCCCACCGACCGTCGTCACCCTGAACCACCGGTGGCACGACCACTAAAAGCAACGGCATTGTCATCAACAACAAGGGGGGAAGTCATGCCGGACCCGAAGGCCGGGCCCCATTGCGGAGCCACGAAAAAGTGACGGGGGGACGGAGCCCGGGAGGCTACCCGTCGTTGGGTCTCGCCCTCTACGCTCGTGATCATGACAAACGGATTCAGCGACCAGTTCCTGCTCGAGGCGGAACGGCACTCCGTCTGGGGCGCCGCTCAGCTCGAGGCGCTCATGGAGTTCCTGCCCGAGGCGCCGTGGAGCGCGGACCTGCCGACGTGTTCGTACCAGCAGGGGGAGGTGCAGCTACGGGTCGGTGTCCTTGGGACGTACGACATGGAGGGGGGGTCCTGGCTGTGGGGCTGGGCAAATCCGGGGCTCGGTGGGAGTGAGGTCGTGGCGTTGTCCGCTGCCGTGGCACGGTACGGGCAGGCGCACGGGATTCCTGAGTTCACCACTGAGGAACTCGATCTGTCCGGGTTCGACGATCCTCGGCGGGCCGCCGAGATGCTGGCCTTCGCGGGGATGGGGGTAGCCAACACTCCCGGGTACATCGGGCAGCCCGCCGGGCCCGGCACCCAGGTGTACTTCCTGCCCGACGACCCGAAGGTGCCGAGCGCCGAGCTCGATCCGGTCGCCCTGCCGCGCGTGCTCATGGCCGGGGTCTCACTCATCGGGCGTTCGCCGCGGCAGGCCGTCACGGGGTACTTCGAGCACCACGGGGTGCCGCAGCGCGTGGAAGGCGACCGGCTGATCGCCGATCTGCCGACCGGGAACGCCGCCGCTGTCTCCTTCGACCGGATGGGGCGGATCGGCAACATCCGGCTCACGGTCAGCGGCTGACTCGGGGGCAGTGCCGTCGAACGTTTCCTCGGGACGCCGGCAGTACCGTCGCCTCAACCGTGGCGGCGACCGTCAGGCCACGGCTACCCGCGGCTGCGGTCACCGTACGGCTGATGGTCGTCAGCGCCGACGACGGGACGCCATGAACAGGCAACGGAGCTCCTTGCGGGACAAGCTGTCTTGGACGACTGCCTGTACCCACGAGCTCCGTTGCTTCACGTCGAGACCTCGTCAACATCCCTTGTGTGACCAGCAGAAACGCTAACTACCCGGCCTTGGGGGAGCTTCAACCGGGTTGCAGCTACATTGCCGGGCCCGGCTCATGCTCGCCGGCGGGAGTTCCAGGCTTGAGGATGACGGAGGTGTAGTGGTTGGGGAAGAAGTACGAGTAGGACAGGCTTTCGTCGATGTTGCCGAACTCATTGCTCATCATGGACATCAGCGCTGTCGTGCGGGTGCCGTCGCTGGCATAGGCGGTGAACGTTTGGTTGGGTGGCAACCCGGTGGCTCCGATGGTGACTTCGTTGAGGCCTGGGAGTGCCCGGATCAAAGCCGTGCCCTGGCCGGAGCTACCGGAGACGCGCAGGGGGAGGTTCTGCGTGCGCATGCCCAGACCTTGCCGGCCCAGGTTTTGTGTGCTGGTGGCCGGAGTGCTGCGCGCCACGTACACCAGCGCCATGGGCGACTGGCCGATGGGGAGGGTCTTGATCACCGAGTTTGTTTTCGTGTCGATGACGTCGACCGCGTCGGAGTTCTGCAGTGCGACGTAGATCCTGGTGTTGTCGGGGCTCGGCCAGATGCCGTGGGGACCGTGTCCGTTGTTGTGGATGGTCTTCACCAGCGTGGGCGCCGCCCCGGTTTTTGATCGGCGGTACACCAAGGTCTCGTTCAGTCCGCCTACGGTCATGTAGGCGTAGTCGATGCCGCCGACCGTGACGAAGTTGGGGTGGTTGGTGCGCGGCCCCGTGTTCAGCACCGCCTCCACACGCAAGGTGCGTGCATTGACCACAGCGGTGGTCCGGCCGTTGGTGGGCATACCGAGCCAGATGTCCCGGCCGTCGGGTGAGATGGCCTCGTCGGAGGACCCGCCTGCCTGCGCGGGGATCTGCACGCGCTTGATGATCTTGTGGGAGGCCACATCGATCTGGTCCAGCCGCGAGGCGCGCAGGTGGTTGACGTAGGCGAATTTGCCGTCGGGGCTGAAAACCACCTTCGATGGCCCGTCCTCGGTGTGGATCCGGTCGACCTCCTTGCCGGCCCGCCAGTCGATCACCGAGATGTAGTCCTGGCCGCGCACCGCCACCCACAGGCGCGTGCCGTCCGGCGAGAAGAACCCCTCGTGCGGCGCCCGGCCGACGTACATGGTGCGCACTACTTTGTTGGTTGCGGTGTCAATGATATGGACGGCGTTGGTGGTCACGTCGATCACGTCGAGCCACTTTCCGTCCCGGGAGAAGCCCAGGCCGTGCACGTCGATCTCCCCGTCGTACATCGCCCCCAGCACGTCCGCGCTGGGACTCAACCGCGGCTTGCCCAAGGCGATCGTGCCCAGCACCTTGTTCGTCGCCGGATTGACGACACTCACCGTGTTGGAATCCTGGTCGGCCGTGTACACCCGGTCGTTCCCCGAGATCTTCTGCGCCCCGGACAGCGCCGGAGCTTGGATCAGCGTGCCATGCACTGGCGGGCTGGCGTTCGACTCCACTATGGGTCCCAGCGCCGGATCCAGTTGGGAGGCTGCAGGTTCCCGCGCCCCGGACGTCGTACAACTGGCGAGCGATGCGCACACGACCGCCGCCGCGAGCGCGCGGACCAAGCTGGGTATGGAACCCATGTTCACTCCTTGTGGTCACGTCACCGGCCGCGGATCACCGCGTCGAAAGCTGCCGCCGGCGGCGCTTGGTTTGTGGGGACCGTGCCGCGTGGCATGAGAGGTCGCGGCCGGGACCGGTTGCTGCGTTCATCGAAGGCCGTCGGCGAGAGCAGCACCTGTCATCGCGGCGCCAAGGTCACCTCTTCCGAACGCGGTCACGCATTCCCGGACGTGTGACCGACGACGCCTGATATCGGTCGCCTGAACACTCGTCGGACCGTCAAGGAATCTAGCGGACATTTTCGACATGTTCACCTCGGCCGGAGGTTTTCACTCGGACGACCCATCTGCCTGCAAACGGCGGACGAACCCACGGCGGTTCAGGCTTCGCAGGTGTACGCCGAACGAATTCACGCTGGTTCACGGCGGGCCGACCACAACTGCGCGGCAGGCCTTGCCGGCGCGGCGGGTGGAAAGCGAGGTCGGCTCGCTCGGGGCGGTCGGGAGGGCGAGTTCGGGTTCGGGAGCCTCCCGCACCAGCGATCGCAGCCAGCGCTCCGCCTCCTCCGCCGCGAGTCGCTGCAGCGGATCTCGGCGCAGGAACGACTCGATGACGGGGTGCAGCGGTCCGCACTCCTCGGCGAACGCGGGCGCCTCGGAGCACACCATGGTCAGCAGTTCCTCCGCGTCCTCCTCCGGATAAGGGGCGCGGCCGTCGACGCACCGGTACAGCAGAGCCCCCAGTGCCCACAGATCGGTTGCGGGACCAATGGGGGGCGCGGACCGCCAACGGGGGCGGCCTGCTCGGAAGCCCACCGCTCGGTGATGGCTTACACCGGGATCCGCCGGGTCTCCCGGGCACGCCAAGCTTCGAGTGCCGTGGCCGGGCCCGTGGAACATCACGGTGCCGCGCTCCGGCGGCAAACACGGGGCGCCCGGAGCTCTGGCGGGCGGGAGCGTCTGCCCGCTCTGCCGCTTCTGCGGCCGAGGCGCGCGCTCCCGCAGAGCTGGGAGACGCCGAACGCGCGGAGGAGACCTTCCGATACGCCGCCGTCTTCGAACAGAGCGGGCCCGGCGGTCCGACCGACGTCGATGCCTTCGGCTTCCCGGAGAGACGATTCCGACTTCACGAGAGCGGAACCCTCACAGTCCTTGGCCGCACAAGTCAGGCTCGGCGGGTCCAGGAGGCGGCACTCCGCCTCTACCCGAGAAGAACCGGTTTCGATCCGTCACTGCTCAACTTCGAGGCGGTCCTATGCCTGGCGCATGACCGCAGCCCGACCGAAGCGTGCCAGCTGGCCAGTGATGTGCTCCTTTGCGAATCGGACACGGTTCGACCAGGGTCCGAAGAGCACGGGGCCTGGTAGGAGTTCGCGCGGATAGGCGTGGTGGAGGATCTCGGCTGCAGAACGGGCGCAGCCGCGCCCTGCTCAACGAGCGCGGCCTGCACGGCCGCGTCGCACACAAGAGGGAGAAGGCGCCCGTCCAGGCCAGCCAGCGTTGGTACGTGGAGCGCGCTCACGCCTGGCAGAACGCCTTCCACCGCCTCGCCCGCTGCTACGAGCGGCGCGCCCCTGCCATCGACGCGTTCTTCGACCTCGCCGACACGATCATCACCGCGCGTAGCCTGATCCGACAGGCATGGACGACTCACCGCCAGGCCGAACGCCCGAACCGCAGACCATGACCACACGCCAACCCGCGCGGGCTCTCACTCGCGGGGTCTCCTGACGGTGTGGCGGGCACGTATGTGTGAGGACTCAGCGGCGGTGGCCTTGGACGACGACCAGTCGCAGCAGGATGAAGCGCACCACGGTCACCAGAGCGAAGCTGGGTACCAGCACCAGGGTCTCTCGTGCAGGTGAGGCGGTGGGCCGGTAGTGGTGGAAGAACAGGACTGCTCCGGATGTGACCAGGTACGCCAGGACGAACAAGGCGCCTGCCGCAAGGTGCGCCTGGACCGCATGGACCCGAGAGCCGCGGAAGGTCAGCCGCCGGTTCGCCTCGGTGTTGAGGACGGTGACGACGCCGAGCGAGGCGAGATTGGCCACGAGAGGAGGCGACCAGTGGCGCAGCACCCAGTACAGCAGGGCTTGACCGGCTGTGGAGGCGACGCCGATCACGGCGAACCAGCCGGCCTGCCTGGTCAGGGTGGCGTGGCCGGGCCGGTCGGAGGCGCTGTGCCGTGCGCTGCGGCGTCGCACCTTTCCATCATGACCCGGGGCACGGGGACCTGAGGGACTGCCTGAAGCAGTTGTTCGGCCGTTCGGCTGTTGACAGACACCCGCATGCACCTCAGGCCCGGTCAGCCGGCCTGGCCTGTGTCAGCTTGTGAATGTCTTGTCTGTCAGGCACGGGGCGAGGCATGGCACCGCCCCGTCGTAGGGGCCGCTCAGCGACTGGAGGAGAGGGCCGATGGAAAGTGGCGGACGGCAGTCGGGTCCGGCACCGTCCGGTGGGCCGCAACGCCGGGGATCGGACGGAGAGCGCACGCGGGCGTGGCATGAGCGCATGGAGGCTGCTCTGGCGGCTGCCACCGCACGTACCCGGGCGACAGCGCGACGCATCGGCCAGATGCCCCCGCCACCGGGGCCGTTCCGTCCCGGGTTCTGGCGTAGTCCGATCCGCGGGCCCTGGCTGACCTCGGTGTTCGGCCTGGTGCTGCTGATCGGCATCCCGCTGCTGTTCGTCACCGGACTGCTCTCCTACGCCTCCTACAACCCCGGGCTGAGCCCCCTCAATGACAAGACTCCCGACAAAGGCGTGCTGGGCTTCTATCTGTTCAGCTGGCCCACGCACCCGTACTGGCTGTACCGGCTGCTCCAGGGCGTGCACGTGACGCTGGGCATGGTCCTTGTGCCGGTGCTGCTGGCCAAGTTGTGGTCGGTGATCCCCAAGCTGTTCGAGTGGCTGCCGGTGCGCTCCGTCGCCCATGGACTGGAGCGGCTCTCTTTGCTGATGCTGGTCGGCGGGGTCATCTTCGAGTTCGTCACCGGCATCCTCAACATCCAGCTCTACTACGTCTTCCCTGGCTCGTTCTATCGTCTGCACTTCTATGGCGCCTGGGTGTTCATCGCCGCCTTCGTCGTCCACGTATGCCTCAAACTCGGCCGGATGACACGTGCCCTGCGCTCTCGCAGCCTGAGTGCCGAACTGCGCACCGACCTGGCCCGCACCCGGCCGGAGCCCCCGGACCCCGACGGCTTGGTGGCAGCCGCCCCCGCCCCGGCGACGATGAGCCGCCGCGGCGCGGTGGGCATGGTGGGAGCGGGATCGCTGCTCCTCCTCGTCATGACCGCCGGACAGAGCATCGGCGGCCGGCTGCGCGGCACGGCGCTCCTCGCACCGCACAACCGCGATCCGGGCAGGAGCCCGAACGGCTTCCAGATCAACAAGACGGCGGCGGCCGTTGGTGTCACTCCCGCGCTCGTCGGACCGGACTGGCGGCTGGAGGTTCACGGACGCGGAGCGCCACTGGTCTTCACCCGCGAGCAACTCCTGGCCATGCCGCAGCATGCCGCCGCACTGCCGATCGCCTGTGTGGAGGGATGGTCCACCGACGACCAGCACTGGAGCGGCCTACGGCTGGCCGACCTCGCCGCCATGACCGGCATGTCCGGCGCCGGAAGCGTCCTGGTCGAATCCATCCAACCGCCCGGCCCGTTCACCAGAGTGGTGCTGCGGGGCAACCAGATCCACGACCTCCGAGCGCTGCTCGCCCTCCGCGTCAACGGCGCACATCTCTCGCTCGACCACGGATACCCGGCCCGCATCATCGTCCCGGCCAACCCCGGCGTGAACAACACCAAGTGGGTCCACCGGCTCACCTTCAGGGCGTGACCATGGCACGAATCGTCCGCTGGTACGGCTCCGGCCCCCTGCACCTTCTCGTCCTCATCGCCTCGTTCGCCCTCACCGGCTACGCCATGGTGCGCCTGTTCGCCGTCCGGCCGCTGGAGGTGGCGATCTGGTTCGTCGGTGCCGCCATCCTCCACGACCTGATCCTGCTGCCCCTGTACTCGCTGGCCGAGTTGTCGGCACTCTCCGTACTACGGCATCGCGCTACCGTCGGACCGGCGGTGCCGTGGATCAACTACCTGCGCGTCCCCGCCTTCCTGGCCGGTCTGCTCCTGCTGGTCTGGTTCCCCCTCATCTTCCGACTGGCGGTCCCCTACCCCGGTTACACCGGGTTGTCCTACGACGTCTACCTCGGCCGATGGCTGGCGATCACCGGCGTGCTCTTCGCCGCCTCCGCAGTGGCCTTCGCGATCAGGCTTCGCCGCGTCCGGCGGGCCGCCCGCGCCGACGAGGAACGCCCACCGCCCGACCCCAACGGCCCCCCGTGACGACCGAGGAGAACCGACCCGCACGCCAGGACCCCTACGCACTGGCCCTGCGGACCGGCGGCGGGCCGGTGTACTTACGGCTAACGGACGGACGGTGGACCTGGTTGCCGGTGCACCGCTGGTACGCACAACCCACCAGGGCCGACGAAACCCTGCTGGAGCGCTGCGCCGGCCCCGTCCTGGACGTCGGCTGCGGGCCGGGCCGGCTGTGCAGTGCACTCCTGCACCAGGGCATCTTCGCCGTCGGCATCGACGTTGCCCCGCGGGCGGTCGCCCGCACCATCGCTCTCGGTGGGACGGCACTGTGCCGGTCGGTGTTCGCCCCCCTTCCTGGTGAGGGAGCTTGGCAGACCCTCCTGCTGGCCGACGGGAACATCGGTATCGGCGGCGACCCCCGGGCCCTGCTCCGACGGTGTACACAGCTCATCGCACCGACGGGTGTCCTGCTCGTCGAGGTCGAGCCGATCGACGTCGCAGAGCGCTGTACCGCATGGGTGGAAGACACCCATGGCCATCGGGGTCCGCCGTTTCCCTGGGCACGTCTCGGCGCACCGGCGCTCCGCCGCATCGCGGCAGAACTCGGCCTCGGCGTCACCGACGAGTGGCAGGGCGATCACCGGAGTTTCCTTGCACTGAGCCCTCAGTGCACTGCCCGGGGGGCGTCCCAACCGACGCGGGATCGGCGATCCGGTTGCGAGGACATCGGTCGGGCTCCGGTGACTAACGAACAGGGGGCCTCGCCGGATCGTGGCACTCCGCCATGACAACAACGGCGGCGGGAGGTCCGGCCCGCCGATGGTGCCGCTTGAGTGAGGTCAGTCCGCTGCGCAGGGAGGTTGTGATGGATCACCGACCGGCACCTGATGTGGGCCTGCCCCGATGGCGGTGGCTCAGACCGTCCTGGCCGAGTCCGGGGCAGACGGGCTGCGGTCGGTGAGCGCGCGACCGATCGGTGACCATGCCCTGCTGTCCGACTGCCGCTCGGCCGCCCTGGTCACCTCCGAGGGCTCGGTGGACTGGCTGTGCCTTCCCCGCTTCGACAGCCCGGCGATCTTCGCCCGGCTCCTCGACGAGGACGCCGGCCACTGGTCCATCCGTACCGCCGGACCCGCCGACGTCAGCCGCCGCTACGCCGAGGAGACCCTCGTCCTGGAGACGACCTTCCGGGCAGCTGGAGGCACGGCAGTTGTACGCGACGCGCTCGCCCTGGGACGGCGCGAGCGCGGACACGCACTCGGCGAGGCCTCCCCTGGAATTTTGCTGCGTCAGGTCACCTGCACCGAAGGACAAGTGACCCTCGACATCGCCTACGCGCCACGCCCGGAGTTCGGGCTGATCCATCCGCTCCTGACACCGGTCCGGGGCGGGCTCGCGGCGTACGGCGGCGCCCACGTGCTCCTGTTGTCCAGCCCCGTCGAGCTGACGGTAAGCGGTTCCACCGCGCACGGCCGGTTCACCCTGCGGGCATCGGACCGCCTCGGCTTCGCATTGCATGTCGGGCCGGCGTGGGGAAGCGAGCCGGTGCGCTGGCGGGCGGGGCGCGTCCGGCGGCGCCTGAACGACACCGCCGAGGGCTGGCGCTCGTGGTCCCGGCAGCACCGGGGCTACATTGGCCCCTGGCAGAAAGAGGTGGCACACAGCGGACGCGTGCTGCGGGGGCTGACCTTCGCCCCTACGGGAGCCATCGTGGCCGCGGCCACCACCTCACTGCCCGAACGCCCCGGCGGCACACGCAACTGGGACTACCGCTACACCTGGGTCCGCGACGCGAGCTTCACCCTCCAAGCACTCGCCACCGCCGCCTGCGAGAAGGAGAAGGACAAGTTCTTCGGCTTTCTCGCCCGCGCCGCGGCAACCCAGCTCCACCGCGGCGTGAACCTGCAGATCATGTACGGCATCGGCGGTGAACACGACCTCAGCGAGCGGCTGCTGCCCCACCTGGCCGGCTGGCGCGACAGCACCCCCGTGCGCACCGGGAACGACGCCTGGCGCCAACGCCAGCTCGACGTCTACGGCGAACTCCTCGACGCCGCCCACGAGACCCTCCCAACCGGAGAGCGCCTGGACCCACCCACCCGCGCCTTCCTGGTCGAGGCGGCCGACACGGCCGCCCGTCGCTGGACCGAGCCCGACCAGGGCATCTGGGAGAGGCGCGGACCGAGCAGACACTTCCTGCACTCGAAACTGATGTGCTGGGTCGCCCTGGATCGCGCCATTGCCATGGCCCCGGCGCTTCAGGCCGACGAACGCCTGCCCCACTGGCGGCATGAGCGGGACAACATCCGCCAAGCAGTGGAAGAGCGCGGCTGGAACGCCGGATTGGGGGCCTTCGCCCAGGCGTTCGGCAGTGACGAGCTGGACGCATCGGCGCTGATGCTGCCCATCGTCGGCTTCCTGCCTCCGCACGACCCGCGCGTTCTGTCGACGGTGCTGGCCGTCGCCACCCACCTCACCGACCGCAACGGCCTGGTCCGCCGCTACCTCGGCGACGAGATCGAGGAAGCGGAAGGAACCTTCCTGCTGTGCACCTTCTGGCTCGCCCAGGCTCTCGCCCTGACCGGTCATGTCGTCCATGCACGGCAGGTGTTCCAGACCGCCCTCGCACACGCCAACGATGTCGGCCTGCTCGCCGAGGAAACCGACCCCGTCACGGGAGAGGCCCTCGGCAACTTCCCTCAAGCCTTCAGCCACATCGGACTCATCAACGCCGCCCGCGCCATCCGCGATGCCGGGCAGCAACCCGCACCGCAAGGAACCGAACACCGGTCCCCGGCATGGACGACTGCCGCGTGTACGCCTTCAGGGGGAGTGTCGATCAACGGCTCTGTTCCTTAGTGGGTGGTGACGGCAGGTGTCTGGCGTCGTTGACGTTGATGCCAACTCCCTTGTGGCAACGGTGTTTTGAGGGCCACCGGCACTGGTGATCGATGATGTGGCGGACGACGGCGAGGTGATCCGGGCCTTGGCCCGGACCAGGGATGTTCCCTTTCCCTGCCCGATGTGCGGGGTGCCGACGGGGAAGGTGCACGGATACCACGTCCGGACGGTTGCGGATGTGCCGGTCGATGGCCGCCGGGTCGTGGTCAACGTCCGGGTACGACGTCTGGTCTGCCCGGTCCTGGGCTGCCGGCGGCAGACCTTCCGCGAGCAGGTCCCTGGGCTGATCGAGCGCCTTCAGCGCCGCACCACGCGTCTGACCAGCCAGGTCTCGGGGGTGGTCAAGGAGTTATGCGGCCGCCCGGCTCCCCCGGATACTTTCGACGCGGTCATGGCGGTGCCCAACACCGTCTCCCGGAGTGCCCTGGGCGCCTCGGTACGCCGCCGCCGGTGCGCCCTCGTGCGCGAGGAGAATGCACGGCCATCTCTCGCCAGGCCCCGAACCAGGCCGAGCCCACCCCATACCGGTAGAACATCGGCGATCCGAAGAGGTTTGCCGTCGACCGCGCGCTCTCCAGCCGCATCTCGGTGCCCGTCAGGGGAATCCGCTCGACGAAATCCCGCTTGCCGTCGATGTCCAGCTCCGCCGACCTGCCGCCGATGCCGGACCCGAGCGGGTCGGCGGCGGCCACGACCTCGCCGAGCCTGGAGTCGAACGCGTGAACTATTCGGCGCGGTTATTGGTGGGCGCAATGGGGAGCCCGGGCTCGCTTGAGGTCGAGAGTGAGACTGCCGATCACGGCCGTGCTGTCGGGCAGGGTGAGCGTGTAGCCCCACGACTCGCGGGTCGGTAGCACGTTGATGTCGTCAGGCCGTGGTGAATACCAGCACTAGCCGGAGATCCGCCGTGCTCAGGCGTGGCTTTATGGCGTGAGGGCGGGGGAGTGTCGGCCGTTGGCTGGGTTGTACTCGGGCTCTCCGCTTTCGAGTACGCGGAGCAGGGAGGCGGTGACTACGCGCGTCCCACGGCCGACCTGGAGCACGCGGCACGGGAACTGGCCGCGGCGGACGAGGTCATAGCCTTTTGCGCGGGAGAACCCGAAGACTTTGGAAGCCTCTGCCACGCTGCTGATTCCACCCCAGGTGGCACGGATGCGCATGGGGCTGTACGCGGCATTCCCGGCATGTGCATCGGCGGTTACTGGGCTCACGCGGCGGCTCCTGGGGTAGTGACGCGTTCTGACGCGGTGAACGGGTCGATCTCTGCGGACACAAGTGGCTCTCCGCTCGACGAGGCATCAAGTTGTCTGCTCGAGGCGACGACGAGGTATCCATCGTGCGCAGGAACGCCGGTTTGGCCAACCGGCGTTCCCGGGCTATGTTGCCCAGCTCTCCGATCGACGTCGTGCCGATGCCGCAGCCGCTCCTGATGGGGATGGCGCATTTTGGCCGTGGTGATGGAGTCCCACTTCAGCGACTGGCGCGATGTCGCACCACGACGCAAATCCAACAAACTTGCAGGTCGTAAGGGTCCCAATATTCTGGAGTTGGACTTCCAGTTTCCCCGCGCTGGAAAAGAGCTGGGCAATCCGAACCGTCCTCACCTGTCACCAGCCCTCGTAACCCGCACCGTGCTTGGTGGGTGCTGGATAGCGGTAGGCCCCGGCGGGGTCTCCTATGCGGCAGCCCTGCGGAAGGTCGAGTGGGTACGGGAGAGCGATCCGTGCACACACTTCTTTCATGGTCCTGAGGCCGCTTACGGAAACAATCCTGTGCCCACCCGGCGTTGATGATCTCTGAACCGAGGAGGGGAAGGTGTCGGGCCTGAAGTTGTTCCGTACGAACACGACGAACAGCGGCGAGACGGAGGTCATGCCGCGTCTTGCTGAGGTTGAGGCGGATGTGCAGGGTCTCGTCGAGGCGCACATGGCGACGCTGCTGGCCGTCCGTTTCCTGGTGAGCGAGTACAGCACCGGGCCGGTTCGCGACGGCCGGATCGACTCGCTCGGTCTCGACGAGAATGGGTCGCCGGTCATCGTCGAGTCTACCGACCGCAGGTAGTCCTGCCCGTGATGTCCGTCTGGGACTGTGACCAGGTCGTCCCGGGCTTGTTTACCGACCGTGTCCGGGACGTCTGTCATGTTCTGGAGTCGGTACGGAGGACGAGTGGCACGGCATGTGGTGGTCGGGGACTTGCGGGTCCAGCGGATCGAGCGGAAGGACGGGCAGCGGTCGTGGACGATCGTGTGGCCCGAGGGGACGGTCCATGCGGAGGCGGACCGGTTCCTGCGTCTGCACGATGGTTCGGGAACGCAGAGGACGTACGCGTATCTGCTGGTGGACCATCTGCGGTGGCTGGAGCGGGAGTGCCTGGCCTTCGCCGCAGTCCAACTACGAGACCTGGAACGGTACATGCGCATGGTCGGTGCCGAGGTCCGCATGCCGCTCGGCGAGCCGTGGCGGGTCGGCAAGCGCCCCTACGGGCGCTCCGCGTTGTCGACCGCGGCGGCGTGCCTGAAGGGCTTCTACCTACATCAGTCCTCCCTCGGCATCAACGGCGAGCTCGGCAAGAAGCTCGATAAGTCGAGGCTGCCGTCGCGGGTGGACCGACGACGTTCGTTCCTCGGGCATGTGAAATCGTCTTTGCCCACCAACCCGCTGGCGCCGAAGGGTCCGCACCGCCGGCATCCGAAGATGCTTCCGGACGGCGCCCGGGAGAGGCTGCTGGAGACGGTGAACGCCGCCCGGGACCGGCTGGTGGTCACCTGGCTCGCCGACGGCGGGCTTCGCATCGGCGAGCTCTGCGGACTCCACCTGGTCGACCTGCACCTACGCGAGAACGCGGCCTGCGGCGAGTGCCGCACCCCTCACCTGCACGTCTGCCACCGGCCCGGCAATCCGAACCGCGCCGAAGCCAAGAGCAAGCACCCCTGGCGGGTCGAGCACGGCGTCGTGACCGGCGGGCTGATCAAACGGGTCAGCCCCGCGATGGTGCACGCCTACTTCGACTACGTCACCACCGAGTACCCGCGCGGCGCCGGGCACGGCATGCTCCTGGTCCAGCTGCATGGCGCCGATACCGGACAGCCGTGGGCGCCGGTCGGGGCCCGGCGGATGCTCGGCCGGGCCGGGAAGCGCGCCGGTCTGGGGCTGGTGAAACCCCATTCCTTTCGGCACTCGTTCACGTCTGCGGTTCTCGACGCCGCCGACGGCAACTTGTTGATCGCCCGGGACGCCGGCGGCTGGGCCTCGGCCGCGATGGTGGATGAGGTCTACGGACACGTCGATGTCCACGACCCGGTCTTCGACGCCGCCCTGCGCACGGTCTGGGGTGAGACGAAGTGACGGCGCCGTCGCTGCTGCCGCAGCAGGATGCCCGCACGCGACGGGACCGGCTGGAGGTGCTCACCGCGCTGATGAACGGGCCCGAGTTCGACCCGGTGCTGCGCGGCGGGGTGCTGAAGATCCCGCCGACGCACGCGGTCTATCCGTGGAGCTGCACGGTCGTCGACTGCGAGCGGCCCCGCTGGCGGCGCTACGCGATGTGCTCGGTGCACGCCGGGCAGTGGCAGGAGGCGGAGGCGTGCGGCATGAGCCGGGCTCAGTTCCTGCGGACCGCGGAGCCGCTGCCGGCCACGGAGATGCCGGAGGCGATGATGTGCCGGATCTGCCCGCAGTGTCCGGCTTTCAGCCTGCAGCTGGTGCTGTGCTTCCGGCACCGCAACCGGTGGCTGAGCCACCTGAAGCGGCACCCCGAAGGACTTCTGAACGAGGGGGAGTTCGAGCGGTGGCTGGCCGACCAGCCGTCGCTGCCGGGCTACGGTGAGTGCCGCGCGGACGTGTGCGACGAACTGGCCGCCTCGCCGCTGGGGTTGTGCGGCGCGCACGAGCGCGGCTACATCCGGGCCGGGCGGCCGGGCAGGGCGACGCTGCCGAAGAACTTCTTTTCCAGCTACGAGCGCCGTGGTCGCCCTGTCCCGGTGACCTGCGAGGACGAAGTCGCCTTCCGTGCCTGGTGCCGCGCACAGCTGCCGGTGCACCGCACCGGAACGGTTAACCTGCGCGGGCTGCGGCCTCTGCTGCGGGCGGAGTTGCAGTGGGGCATGTATGTCCACGGCCTGCAGCCCGTCGCCGTGTGGCACCTGACGTGGGTGCAGTCACTCGCGGACGAGTGCCAGCGCCGCGACGTGGCGTCCCTGGCCGGCCTGGATGCGTCCGTCTTCCGCCGCGCCTACCACCAGCGCATGGTCCAGGAGGTGCAACAGGCCCTGCGGAAGATCTACTTCACCCCCTCCGACACCCGGGATGCCGGCTACATCGAGACCGAGCACTTCGGGGTGCGCTTCCCCCACCGCTCCAGCTACGTCGACCTGACCTGCATCACCCAGCGGTGGCTACGCGACCTGTTGTGGGATCACATCGCCGACGTGCTGCGCTCGCCCACCTGCCCGCGCAGCGCGCAGCCGGTGGACTTCGTGCGCCGCGCCGGCGCCGAACTGTCCGCGTTTTTGGAGGCGGAGGCGCCGGGCGGCGGCCACGACCCGTCCGTCCTGCGCGGCGAGCACGTCCACCGCTTCGTTGCGGACCTGCGCAACCGCGAACGCCTCGGCATGGCCTTCCGCGGCCAGGCCCGCCTGGACGGCAAAAGGGCGAAGGTCACCGAGAACTCGCGCCGGATGGTGTTCAACTACGGCCGGGCCCTGCTGCGCGGCGCGCTGGACAGCGGCAGCGCCGAGAGAATCGGCCTGGACCGCGCCTTCATCGCCGCCATGCCGGTCGGCGGCCCGGGCACGCCCCGCAGCCGCAACCCCTTCCCCGACGAAGTCGCCCGGGCGCTTGCGGACGACGCCAACCTGCAGCAGCTCGCCGACGGCTACGACCCGCACGACCGGGGCCTGCGGGATATGTGGGAGACCATCATCGTCACCGGCCGGCGCGCCAGCGAGGTCATCCAGCTCCGCCTGGACTGCGTCGGCCGCTACGGCGGGCTGCCCCTGCTTTGGCACGACCAGACCAAGGTCGGCAACCTGAACGCGGCCGTCCGCATCCCCGACCCGCTTCTGGACCGGCTCGAAGAACGCCGCCGCAAGACCCTGACCCGGTTCGCCGACCGGCACGCCGGCCGCCCACCCACTGCTGCCGAGCGCGCTCACCTGGCCCTGTTCCCCACCGACATCCTCAACCCCGACGGCCGCCGCGCATTGTCCTACACCTGGTTCCACACCGGCTTCCGCAGCTGGATCGCCGACCTTGACCTCGGCGGTCACTACGTCGCCCACCAGGCCCGGCACACCCTGGCCACCCGGCTGCTGCGGCACGGCGCGAGCCTGACGCACATCCGCCGCTACCTCGGCCAGGTCTCCGACCGCATGGCCGAGCACTACGTCCACCTGACCCAGTCGGACCTGGACAACGTCCTCCAGCAGTCGCCGGACCCGGCACCGCCCACCCCGGAGAACCCCTAACCGGCGACACCACCCCGCTCACCCGCGAGCAGGCCCAGGCCCTGGCCATCGACCTGTCTCGCCGCAGCACCCCCGCCGAGGGCGGATTCTGCACCTTCCAGCCCGTCGTCGACGGCGGCGCCTGCCCCTTCAGCCTCGACTGCCACAACTGCGACAAGTTCGTCCTCTCGGGCGCCGACCTGCTCTACTGGCGGCGCAAGCGCGAGCAGTGGCGGCTGCTGGCCGAAGGCGCCCCCGACGACGCCACCGCCGACTACCTCCATCGCTACTTCGAGCCCACTGCCCGCGCCATCGACGGCCTGGAAAAGGCCCTGGCCGGCCTCGGCCTCCTCGACGACGCCCTCGCCCTGGACCTGCGCAAACCCCAGGACTACTTCCATCGCGTGTGGTCCACCGCCTTCCGCGCCGCCGACCTCGCCGACGCGGGCAGCGACGAGCCGGACGAGTACAGCGATACGCGCACAGCCGACGGCGACGACCCCGAACAGGAAGCCGCATGAACACCGCCATCGTTCCCGAACCCCGCACCGCGGCGGCCTTGGCCGCCCGCCGCCGCAACCCTTGAGCGCGTCCTCCAGGCCATCGCCCGGCTCCGACGCGAGAAAGCCCAGGTCAGTGTCGCCGCCGTCGCCCGCCGAGCGGACGTCTCGCGTACCTTCCTCTACGACAACGTCGAGGCCAGAGCCGCAGTCGCCGCAGCGATGACGCAGGCCAGCGAACACCAATCCGGCACGCTCGCTGAACAGGGCGACGAACGCGAGGCGACCTGGCGCGAACGCGCCCTGAACTCCGAGGACGCCCTCAAGGCCGCCCACACCGAGATCCTCACCCAGCGCACTCGGATTGGCGAACTCCTGGGCCGGATACGCGACTTGCAGGACGAATGGACCGAGGGCGCTATCCAGCGGATCACGACCGAGAACACCACCCTCAAACAGCGCGTCCGGCAACTGACGGCCGACAACCGCACTCTCGACGAACGGCTCAAGGCCGCCCGCGCCAACCTCCGCTTCCAGGACCGGCGCGTCGCCGACCTCGAAGCCCGCATCGCCGAACCGGCACCGGAGTCCTGATCCTCCCGCCCAGCCACTTCACGGCCCGTCCTCCCTCCCGGTGGACGGGCCGTCCCATGAGACGTCCCAGGCGAGTTACAGCAACAGTGTTGGGGCTCTCTGAAAATGGGTCTGGGCGGAATTTCGTGACGGTCACGATCGCCGTTCGGGATGATCAGCTGTATGGAATGGGAATGTGCAGGTCATGTCCGTGGTGGAACAGCTCTCCCTTCCGAAGGCGACCGGATGGGTGCTCGACCGGTTCACCCAAGCGGACGACATGGTTGTGGTCGAAGTGCCTGAAGCGTTTCGTCTACCGGTTGCGTTCGGAGAAACGGCATGGTCGGTGCAAGGCACGCATAATCTTGAGCCTGTTGGGGACATCCGTCGATCACCGGGGGAGCGATGGCAACGGAGCGGGTCAGAAAGCGACGCCTGCGGCAGGTGCGACCCGCCTGGCAAGTACCAGGGGCCCCGGGCAAGAATCACGACGCCGTGGGCGGCTGGTGCACGGCGGGACTAGTGGTCCGAGGACGTCCGGACGGGCTGCACGGATACGACGTGGAAACCGGTGAACCCCGCTGGTCCTGGATCGCTCCTGACCGCAGGCTGCTTCTCGCCATGAGCCGCACGGCCGCGAGCGGGGTGGGCCTGGTCGTCCACGCCGACGAGAACGGCCCGGGTGACTGGGGCGCCGATTGCACCGTCACCGCTATCAGCACCGAAGACGGCAACGCTTTGTGGTCCGTTCCCTATGACTTCAGCAACGAGCCGTGGAGGTACGACTATGACCGATTCGTCGGCGCCATCGCACTTGCCCCAGACCGGGCCGTCGTCCTGGCACAGGGAAGTCCCACGGCCCACGCTCTGCACAGCGGGAACACCGTCTGGCCGCCGATCGCACCCCTGAAGGGCGACGGCCGGCTTGCCGTCTGTAGGCACGGCATCGTCCAGATCGGTCTCGCCGACGGCCACGTCACCGTCCGGTGCCTCGACGCCGCCGAGGGCGCCATCCGATGGGAGAGCAGGCCGTCCACCGACGGACCCGTCGGCGAGGTCCACCTGCTGCATGAGGATCCCCTCGCCATCCACGTGCTGGGAAAGGGGCGCCGCGCGCCGGAAGAGATGCTGCTGGTCCTCGACGGCGAGGAAGGGCGGCCGACGGCCCGGATACCGGTCCACGGCCCACACGGTGAGCTGCGCGTCGAGTCCGTCGAGTCCGCGTACGGCCTGCTGGACGACCGGCCCGTGACGGCCGTGCGGGACTTGCTGGTTGTCATGGTCCGTCCCCTGGGCGCCTACAGGGACCATCTGACCGCGTTCGCCCTTGATGACGGAACGCCGCGTTGGACGTGGCAGTCCAAGGGAACGATCCACGGCGTCTTCTCGCTCGGCGACAGCGTCGTGGCGGTAAGCCAGTGGGAATCCTCGGAGGGGCCGGACGAAACCGTCCATGTTCACCAGCTCAACGGCGCCACCGGCGCGGTGACTGCGGTGCGTCGGCTGCATGGATACCAGGCCGGTATGCGCGGCCGGTATTACCTCGATAGGGACCAGCACCTGGTCCGCGTTGCGCGCTGGGGTGAAGCGACCTGGCATCCGGTCCAGATGTTCCGGTTGCGCTGACACGAAGGCCAGGGCCGCGAGCAGCACGGAGTCGGTCCCCGTACGAGCATGACGAGAGCATTTCCGCCCCGATCCGTGATGGCCAGGGGCGGCGATCGTGACCGTCCCGGCATGTCGACCAGAGCCTTTTCCAGGGAGCCCCAACAACGGCCACAACTCCCCGTCGCGGACATGTAGTCTATGAGTCGTCGCAGTTCAGAGCCGGTTCACGAGCTCCTGCGGTCGGTAAAGTCGAGTACAAGCGCGGTACCGACGCTGACCTGTCATCAACCAGGGCCTCTTCTACATGGCCTGGCTGATGAGCCACAAGGACGCCATCCGAAACCTGGTTCGCGGCCGCCTCGGGGCGACGGCCGCCTCCCAGATCCTGTGGAGCGCACCTCGGCTGATCTGCGTGGCCGGCGACTTCACCCGATACGACGCGCACGCCGTACGTGAGCACCAGCGCTCGATCGACCTGGTCCGCTACCGGTACTTCGGCAGCGACCACTTCGGCCTCGGTCACGGGGCACTCGGCTGAGGCCAAGTGGGTACGCCGCCGTACGACCGGGGCGCCGTCGGGTCGGCACCAGGGCGGCGCGATGGCCGAGCTGGCTGCAGCGGTCGACGAGGCCCTCGTCGGTCTCGGAGATGGCGTCACCCGGTACAGCGCAAGCAGTACCGGGCCTATCAGGCTGCGGAACTTCGCCTGCCTCATACCACCGCAGCAGGCCAAGGTGCTGGTCTACCTGAAGGCGGATCCGACGGCAGTGGACCTGGCGCCCGGCTTTACCCGGGACGTGACCGGGCTAGCTTGATCTTTAACCTCGGAGGTCGAACGACTCGTCGTACTTGATCACTCGGACTGGTAACTGCCGTACGTGCAGGCGGCCTTCGGCTGAG